>CAKURH010000115.1 GCA_934675625.1 uncultured Kiritimatiellota bacterium | reverse complement strand
ACAGCATTTGACGAACGGGCCCCTCTCGAAAGAACCTGCTTTCTTGGTTGGGTGCACACTATTCTAACGAATCGCGAACTGGAAGCGATGCAGGAATCGTCTCAGCGAGAAAAAGAGGCGTATCCGTCTTTGCAATGAGCGGATGCCAGACTTGATCGCTTCCGACAACAACAAGGTCACAGTGTTTCGTCAACTCCCCAGGATTGCATTTTGGCCCCCGCAGTTCCTTTTGGACGAAACGTCGATAGCAATGGCGCGTGTAGTCAAGCCATCCAATCGAACAAAGATTCCACACAAGAAGCCAAACGAACTGACGAACCTTGCGGAAGCCATGAAGTTCGTCTAGCCCCGCCATTGTCCAGCGCGGCGAAACGCCAACACGGTTACAATCGGGAAAAATCACGGCACACCCGCGACCTTCCAAAAACGTGCGCAACGCCCATGCCTGAAGCATCGCACCACAATTGTAAGCCTTATGGTAAGTTATGACCGCAATTCGTTTCATCGATCAAACCATCCTTTTATCTTCTGAAATCCTCTTTTGAATGAACGGCAAACATACTCGCGTTCCTCCCGCTCAAGTGCAATTTCCCACGAAAGCGGCAGGAAAACCAATTCACAGACGGCCGTTGTCACGACAAGACGCAAGAAAGAGGGCTGCAGCAGGTTTCGGGCACAAACACCCGCCGCCCCCGTGAACAAGATGCAAATCACCACAGGAAGGACAAGCCTGAACAACCATGGTCTCAGTCCCATTCCAACAAGGCGGCGTGAAAAGTAAATGCGACCGACAGAGGCCGCACCCGCCGTGGCAATCAGCGCAAAGGCCACGCCGCGCACACCGAACCCCATTTTCACGAACAGCCATGCCAATGGCAACGTCAGGATAATCAGGCTTCCGACGGCCATCTGATACGCGGCGATTTCCCCCTTCGCGTTCAAGGCTATCATGTGACCGTATGTACTCTTCTCAAGCAAAAGAGCAACGACAACCCCAATGCAAAGCGTCGTTGTAAACGCCGGTGGAGTCTTGAGCCACAAGGCAAGGACAAGCGGCAATTCAACGACAAGCGGAATCGCAAACAGCAACATGAGCAAAACACCCATCTTCGAGGCCCGAAACGCCATCTTCCGCATAAGGCTGCCGTCACCAGCCCCACACGCCTGCGTGATGGCTGGCGTGAACGCGCTCAAAAGGGCGGACGAAAGCGTTGACGATTGGGCATTCACGCTATTGGCAACCGTCATCGCCGCATTCACCTTCGCGCCAAACGCCTTGTTGATCAGAATCGCGATCCCTTGGCTCTTCAGCAATTGCCCCGTCAGTCCAAATGCCTGCCACCCGACGTATTTGAAGAGTGCAGGCAACCGACCCAAATCCAAGAAGTATCTTCTGACAAACTTGCATTCCGGAAACACCCGAACGGCACGAATGCAAATCAGGATTTGAGGAAGAACTGCAACCGCACACACGACAATGGAATAGCCCACCAGCCAATCCCGAGGATGCGTAACCATGTAATAGAGACACACGACATTCGCGACCGTCTGGAGAAAACTGTACACGGTCAGTTCAGCAATGTACTGTTTGGCGAGATACATGGCCTGAAACGGCACATTGACCATTGCGACAAAACAAGACAAGCATGAAAAGCGAAAGACCCACTGACATGCAGGGATGCGCTCAGCCGGGATGACAAGCCAATGCGCAATCGCCCACTGCCCAAGCGGATAGCCGATGACCATAAGGACGATCGGAGCGACGGTATGAATCAGCAAAGCCGTATTGAACCATGCGCGGCAGTCTTCAAGCGCCAAATCTCCATCTGGCGACACTTTTGCACGGCCAACACTGAAAGCATAAAAACGCGACACTGATACCGCAAGAATCCCGTTCAAGAACCCAATGAAACTCGTCAGCACCCCCACCACGCCAAAGAGGCCATAGTCCAACTGCCCCAACGACATCAAAACCCATCGCGAGGTAAACAACCCACAAACAAGGGCAACCACCGACCGCCCGTAGGTCGCGATGACGTTCAAGAAGATGCGCCTGTTCTGCGTCATTTCTCCCGGCACCACTTCGTCTCGAATTTAGACGAGTTCATGCAACTAGATTCTTGCTCCCTACCGCACCAGATGAGACGGCGACGCGATTCGGCGGCCTAAAAGTCGCGTGCCTCGTTCGAGACATCTCCAACGAGGCACTGGCAGACCCTTTTCACAAGACATCAGGAACAGGCACGCAGAACGGGCATACTGAGAGGGAGCAGAATCTGCTCCCTGCATGCAGGCCTGCGCAGCCACATTCTTTGCCTCGTGAACGGAAGTTTGGTCGTTTTCGTCGGAAACAAAAAAATGCGCTTACGCACATTTGATGATGGCGGCAATACTCTTGTGAAAGCGCGTGCCGCCGATATCAAAGATCAACTGCCGCGAGTTCCCCCGCAAAAAAGTTGTAGTATACCATAAATTCGCCGAATCAGGCAGCGCGGAAGACAAAGCCCCAGACCTTGAACAGGTACTTGAGGTAGATAAGCGGCAGGCACGACCAAACGCCGTTCGCCCGCAAGGCGCGAAGATCCTGGCGGTTGATGGCGACGTTGCTCCGAAATCCGCCCGTGGACAAACCGCCCGTCCGCATGACATGCGTGCAGATTGGCAGGTAGCGCGCCCGGATGCGATGCGTGACGAAAAGGCGCAGCATCAGCTCGAAATCCGCACAGATCGGATAGTCCAGCGAATAGAGGCCGTAGCGCTCGAAGCACGTGCGCCGCACGAACGTGCTCGGATGCGCCGGAAACGTCGCAAAGCGGAACATCCAGCGGCGGAAGAAGCGTCCCGTGCAATAGCGCAGCGTCGGCTGTTGGCGAATCTCGTCCAACGTCCGCCCGCCGCCGACAAACCGAACGTCCGCATACGTGGCGTCGATGTCGGCATGGAACGCCTGCGCGATTTTCGCCAGCGTGCCGTCCTCGGCCAGGACGTCATCCGAATGAACGAGCCCCACGACATCCCCCGTCGCCAGCCGAATGCCCTTGTTGATTGCGTCGTACAGTCCCCTGTCTTTTTCGGATACCCAACGGACAGTGACCCTTCCGACAGATTCTCCGTCGCCCTTTTCCGCCTCGGCGCGGCGAACCTCCTCCGCATACGCGCGAACGACATCGACCGTGCCATCCGTCGAACCGCCATCGACAATGACGTGTTCGAGCGCGAAGCCGTCCCGTCGCTGCCGCGCGACGGACTCCAGTGCCGCGCGAATCGTCGCTACGCGATTCCAGACAACCGTGACGATTGAAATCTTCATCGCTCCGCACTCCCTTCTTCACGGCGTGGAACCCGCGCAGCGCCTTGCGTGGCTTCCGCGAGGAACTGCCGAAGCGCCCCCTTCAGCAGTTCCACGCGCTGCGCGTCCGTGCCGTCGCGATAGCCCTCGAGGTAGATGAGGCGCGTCCGGCCGTTTGCGTCCGTGCGCGGCTCGTCCTTCCACGCCGGCGCGCCGTCCGTCGTAAGGGCGGGCTTGCCGCGCTCCAGAGCCTCGGCGACCACCAGCCCGAAATTGTCACTCAGCGTCGGCAGACAGAGGACGTCACACCACGCCCACATCGTCTCCTTCTCTGCGCCGACAGCGTTCGAGACGACACGAAGCCGGACGGCACGGCCCACACGTTGAGTCCCCGACGAACGTTCGCCGTTCAAGGTCTTTACGGCCTGTTCCAGATACGCAATGCCCTTCAGCGGATCTGCCGCGCGCCCCATGAACAGGACGTGCAGCGGACGCTTCTCGCGGCGCGCCGTCTCGGTCTCGGCACCCTTCACCGACACGTTACCGCAGAACGTCGGCACGCGCACGCGGCGAACACGTGAAGCCGGCTCAAAGTCCCGCACCCACGAGACCTCGTCCGAACACAGCGCCAACGCCTCGTCGGCGCGGCGGAGAACCCACCTGTCAAGCGGCGCGACCAGCCGCTTCTTCCAGCCCGACGCATTGTGGAGACGCCGGGGATCGAAACTCGCCTCCGGCACCACGACGAGCCGTTTGCCGAACCGCGTCGCCAGCCACGCGCCATACCAGACCGGGAACGTCCAGCTGCAGTGAACCCAGATTTCGTCCGCCGTCCGTGCGGCGCGCCATGCACGCAAGGCAAAGGCGAAGCCAAAGTAAATCGGATTCCACTTGCGCGCCGGCGCAAGCAGCCGCACCTCATCCCCTCGCTCGGACTGGACACGGGCAAACCGCCGCGCGACGTTCGCGACGCCGCTTGTCGGCCCCAGTCCGGCCATGAGGTGCAGGATCTTCACAATTTCACCCTCCAGCACATGCCCACGACCTCGACATTTTCCTTTCCGAAGACTTCGTTGACGGCGCGCGTCACGCCGAAGCGGGGATTGGGGTTGCCGTAGTCGTGTCCGCAGATCTGCGGGATGCCGACCGACTTGGCCCACAGGAGCTCCGCTTTCACCGCTTCGTAGCGATGGTCGGCGTCGAAGAAAATGAGGTCGATTCGCCCAAGTTCTCTCGCCTTTTCGCGGAACGTCGCGCTGTCCATCTTCCAAAGTTCGACGTTCGTTCCGCGCAGGATGCGCCGTGTAAACGCCTCGTGAACTGCGGCCGGCAAGCCAAAGGGATTCCAGCTGAAATCGTCAACGGCGATCACGCGCCCGCCAACGGCACCAGCGGCCATTTCGCGCGCCGTCAACCCGAACAAGGTGCCGATCTCGACAATGGCCTTGCCGCAGCCCTCCGCCGCCCAGCCGCAAACCGCGCACATCTCTTCGTCCGTGAGTCCGCCCAAGACCGCCGCGTTCGCGTCGCCCTCCGCAAGGCGAAGCGCCGTCGAAACGGCCATCCGCACTTCGCGTCGATGCTTCAGCAGCAAAAGAAGTTTCTTCAGCACAAGTCAAACCTCCCTGTTGAGTCGTCTTGAAATCTCTTCCGCGACTCGTTCGACATCAAACCGCACAACCGCCTCCCGCCGCAGGCGCGCGCACATCTCTTGCCGTACAGGCAAAGGCATTTCAGCCAACCGTGCGAATGCGCGGCTCCACCCGTCCGCCGACTGCCAATTCGCAACAGTGACCATCGCCCGTGTCGAATCCGTAAAATCGGCGACGATGCCAATGTCTTTCGAGCAGACAATCGGCAAGCCGCGCAAGGCGGCAATCTGAACAGCCGTCGAATACTGTTCATGACCGTTGTGAACATACGCATCCGCCTCGTCATACAGCCGCAACACGTCGTGCCACGGGACTCCCTCGAGTCCAACAACGTCTTCTCCCGCATACTTGCCGCAGCCATGTCCGCAAAGGACCAGGCGCACATCCCCGCTCTTCTTGCGCCATCGACGGAATCCTTCGACCAACGCATCAATCCGACGTCCCGGAATGTCGTTTGCCACCATGAGGAAACGTCTGCACGCGGTTTTCGAATCGTTGGCACAGGTTCCGCCAACCTCTTTCGGGTCAACGGTGAACAATCCATCGACAATCCGATCATTCGGAACGCCATACCGTTCTGACAGGAATGCCCGCGCCGCATGTCCCGGCACCCAGACAAAGGCCGCTCGACGATGGATGAACCGTTTCAGCATCCGTGCGAAGCGGTCGCCGTTTTCCTCCTTCGTATCGGACGTCAGGGCGTAGCGTCGCCCAAGCAACGCCGACACGGCAATCGGAAGGGTCAACCACCACGGATGGTAAGCCGGCCACACGACCATCTTGTAGCGTCGGCTCAAGGCAAAGCGAAACAACAACCGCACGACAAGTCCATGACCGGCCAGCGACGGCACGTCATTGCGGAAACAAGCCCACGCATGCCCTTTGTCATGGTCAAAAATCGAGAACACGTCAACATGGTCCTGCTGAGCCAAGCGATCCAATACAGGGTCTCGGTAGGGCGCCTGATGCATGACCAACACGGCCGAGCGTGGTATCGTCGGACATCTGCCCCACGCGTTCCAAGCGGCACGCAAATAGCAGCCCGTCAACAAGCGCCAAAGACGCACACGCCAGATGCTCGCCCGCGTCACCACAAACGCATTCTTCTTCAGCATCCGGCCAACCTCCCCCTGATGAATGCGATCCTCCGCCTTTGTTTTTTCCCGTTGCGTCTTCGATCCTGTCCACCGACGTTGCGCCCACAAAAAGCCATTGACGCGCACGAACCTCGCCCCCGCTTGTGCAAAACGAATCCACAAGTCCCAATCCATGCAGTAGCACAAAGACGTGTCAAATCCACCGACTTTCTCCAGCAACGCGCGGCGGAAGAACGCGCTCGGCCCGTTCACGTGCGGCACTGCATGACGATACAGTCCATCGTGCCAGCCTGTTCCGACCGAGGCCCCCACACGATGCCCGTCCGCGTCAATGAACAGTTCGTTGCCGACAATCCACTGCACAGGAAACGTCCGGCCTTTTGATTGCCGGATGGCGCGCGCGACCGCCGCAAGCGCCCCCGGCAGAAGCACATCATCCGCATTGAGCCAAAAGAGCCATTCGCCGTGCGCTTTCGCAAAGCCCTTGTTGAGCGCGTCGCTCTGTCCCCCGTCCGGCTCGACATCACCGTCCTGGACAATGATTTCCAATTCATCGCCCATCCCCTGCGCGCGCAAGGACGCCAAGGCTTCATCCAGATACGGACGAGGCCCCTTGACCGGCAGAACGCAGCTGAACAGCGGGCGCTTCACCTTTGCCGCAGCCCTTTCAGCCAATAGCAGAACCGGGCGACCCACTCCTTCACCGCGACGCTGTTTCGCCAAAGCGCGTCCGCACTTGGAAAGAAATCCTTGCTCTGCAACGGCAGCTCGGCGCAATAATGCATTTCGTAGTCCGTCGGAACAGGCCGGACGTCCAGCCCCGCACGTTCGAAGAGCATGCGCGCACGCGGCATATGCCAGGCCGAGGTGACGAGGCGAACCCGCCGGATGCCGGACGCGGCAATCAACCGTGCCTCCTCCTCCGTGTTGCGCGCCTCGGGAAAGAAGACAAGCGCCTTTTCATCCACGCCCAGATCCTTCAGAAGCGGCACCGTCGACTGCTCGACGCCACCACCGCTTAGCGTCAGCTTCAGATTTCCGTTTTGATGCGCTTTCCACTGACGCGCCGCTTCCCAGACGCGATCAGCCGCCGAGAACATCTCCGCGCGTCCGCACGCCTCATGCGCTCCCATGCCGCCCCCCAGAAGAACGACCGCATCGCACCCGCCCAGTTCCAGCGTGTCCACCAACGGCGCCTCCTCACCCTCCAACGGCACGCCGATGAATCGCGTCACGACACCACATGACAGAACCCAGAGGAAAACGAGACTGACGACAATGAGAAGCGTCCCGAGACGGCTCAAGCACCATTTTCCAGCGCGGCCGCCACAGCGGCGCAGCACCGCACCGCCCAGACAGCCGAGGAACAGCATCCCCAACGGACTCAGCACCCATCCGATGATCTTATTGACGTAAAACATTCTCGTTCACCCCATTTGGGTGAACATTATACCAAACTACCGCGTGGGGCGGGTGCTAACAAAGCGATTGTCCGTCCATTCGACGGGTGCGAGCGCGTAGAAGCCGTCGGGGGCGTCCCGCCGTTCGACCTGTCGGCAGGTCATCGCGTTGCGTCGGAACGCGACACCCGACGCGCGGCTGAACACGTCGGCGGGCGAACGATCCTTCAGGTCGGCGAACTGCTTCCAGACGCAGACGCGCAAAACGTTGCCGCATGTGCCGACGCAGTCCTCGACGCGGACGTCCGAAAACGCCTGCGGCGTGTCCGACCGCATCTTGAGGCAGAGGAAGTTCCCCGCACCCTCGACGCGGCAGTTCCGCACGACGACGTTCGAGGCGGCCGGACATTCGCTGCCGAGCGTGACGCAGCTGTGGCAGAGGCGCCCGAAGCGCGAATCGACGACAAGCACGTCCGAACTCGGGCCGTTCTCGGGATGCCGCGCCGGATCGTTCGCCCACGGCCCCTTGCCGCCCTTGATCACCACGGCATCGTCATTGACGTTCATGTAGACGTTCGACACGACGAAGCCCCGGCAGCGGTCGATGTCGATGGCGTCCGTCGACGGCCCCCGCACGCCGTCCAGGACTTCGGACGCGATTTCGCAGTCGTGCACACGCACGTTCCGGCAGTTGTAGTAGTGGGTCGTCCAGAACTTCGCGTTCCTGAACGTCACGCCGCCCACGTCCACGTTGTCCGAGTTCGAGACGTAGAGGAGGCGTGGACGCACCAGTCCCGGCTCCTTGTTGAGGCAGCGCGGATTCTCCTTCAGCGCCTTCCAGAACGCGCGCCACGTCGGCAGGCCGTGCCCGTCGACGACGCCCTCGCCCGAGATGCGGAATCCGTCGCAGCGGTCGGCGTTGATCAGCGCCGGATAGTAGACGCACGTTTCGCCCTCGATGCGCGTCTCGCGCATCGGATAGGCCTCGTGCGCGTCCGAACCCAAGAGAACGCCGCCCTTCTCGATGCGCAGGCTGACGCCAGGCTTGAAGAACAGGGCGCCCGTCCGATGGATGCCCGCGCCGATCACCAGCTCGCCGCCGCCCGCCGCCGCAAGCGCGTCAATCCGCGCCTGCAACGCAGCTGTCTCGTCGGACACGTCCGCGCGCACGTCAAGCGACGGAGGCACCGCCGCGCCCAATCCGTCGAGAACAGAGGCGCACACACACGTCGCCAACAGCACGCACATCAGATTCGCTTTCATTTTCGCTCCCATTATCCGTTCTCCGTCCCGACCTGCCTTACGCCTGTGCCGCAGAAGAGATGTCCCGCAGCAAACGGGAGGCCTGCGCATAGTTCACGAACCGGCCACCGCCTTTCAGCGGCCAGTCCGTGCCCGAATAGATCACATTGCAGGAAGCGACCTCATCCGCGCAAGCGCGGATCTTCTCCATGTTCCTTGCAAACGAACCGTCTGGCGTCATCGCGCCCTTCACCTCCAGAAGGTGCAGCTTTCGGTTCTGCTCGACGACGAGATCGACCTCAATGCCGCTGTTGTCTCGGATGTAGTAGAAGTCTTGACGCAACCGGAAATTGAGCTTTGTCTTCAGCAGATCCATGAAAACCATGTTCTCGAAGAGTCCGCCGAACAGCGGATCGCGCGAGACTTGCGCCGTGTTCGTAATCCCAAGCAGATAGGCCGCCAGTCCAACGTCCGAAAAGTAGATCTTCGGCGACTTTACGAGACGTTTCCCCAGATTGCGGTAATAGGGCTGAAGGCGCACGATGACGTAACTCGCCTCAAGGACAGACATCCAGCGCTTCAGCGTCTTGGCATCCACGCCAATGTCGTCAGAAAGGGACTGGAAGTTCACGACCTGCCCGATGCGCCCCGCCAAAAGCCGCACAAAGGTCTCGAACGCCGTCTGGTTTTCGACCTGAACGAGCTGACGGACATCGCGCTCCACATAGGTGCGGTAGTATTCCTCGTTCGCCGTCGTCGGATCAAGCCCGTCCGAGTAGATGCGCGGCAAAAAGCCCCGGTAGAGTGCCTCGTCGCGGGAAAGGCTGAACCCGGCCACCTTGAGTTCAGAGAGGGAAAACGTCAGAAGCGTAACGAGCGCCGTGCGCCCGGCCAGAGACTGCGAAACCTTCTCGCGCAAAAGCGGCTGGTGCGACCCCGTTAAGACAAATTCGCCCATCTTGCCCGACTCGTCCACCCGCACCTGAATCCAGCTCAGGAGATCTGGCACCCGCTGGACCTCATCGACAATCAAGGGTGTCGGATGGACGGAAAGGAATGACTCGGGATCTTCTTCCGCCAGCCTCCGCTCGCGCGGGTTCTCAAGGTTGACATAGTTGTAGTGCGGCAGGACATGGCGCACCAGCGTCGTCTTTCCGCTTTGCCGCGGACCGAAGATGGTGACGACCGGATGCGTGGCCACGGCCTCCGTCAGCTGTGCCGTAATGTCTCTTTCAATCATGACGGTCGGAAGTATACCATTTTACAAATCCGGCATCAAGTGCCTGTTTTGTTGGAAATGGTAATATCTAACGGGTCAGCAAAGAAGAGAGGAAGGCCATGGGGATCGAAGAAGAAGAAAGACAATC
>CAKURH010000114.1 GCA_934675625.1 uncultured Kiritimatiellota bacterium | reverse complement strand
CGGCATGAGCCTTGCGTCCTTTGCGTTCTCTGCGGCTAAACCCCTTTGACTCTGCATAAATATCTCGTTGCACCCCACAAATGACATATCAACTTTTTTCGGGGTCAGTTTTGCATCTCTGCGCGACTTTCAAGCGCATCTTGGCCCGTCGGCCCGACAGCTTCTTCGCGCGTCGGAGCGGGAAGCTGTTCGCTCGGTCTCGTCGTTCGGGTTTGCGCTTCTCGCCGAAGACAACCGACCGGATTCAGCCTGCCATGCCTCGGCAAAATCACGGGCTGCGGGCGAGACCTCTCCGACGCCAGCAAACCCTCGCTCCTCACTCGCGCCACTTCCCGCCCCTCTGCGCGACGCCGACGCTCCGAGCTGCGCTCACCCTTGTTCGCAATTCTGTGCCAATGTCTGGATGAAACTAACGAACAGAAAACGACGTTGCGTGAGGAGCGGGCGGGTCGGTCGCCCAACGACCGATAGCCAATCGGTTGCTTTCGCTGAACACGGAGATGACGGAGTGGCTGAGACACGGAGGTCTTGAGGAGTATTCACAAAATCTGAAGACTGGTCAATCCCCCTTTTCGGTAACGCAGGTCTCCGTGTCTCCCCTTCTCCACCGCCTCCGCGTTAAGCGCACCCCGCCTAGCGGCCCCTTCGGGCTGCTTCGCAGGGGGATATGCAGGCCTTCCCGTGCAGGACGCCCAAGTCGCCCGCCCGGAAGCGGGAGCACCGTTGCCCCGAAGCGCACCGCATGTCGGCAAGCGATGAAAGATGTGTGTGTGGTGGTGATGGATATTCACGCCCTAGACGACCCAAAAATGCTATACTTCACGGCATGAGAAGGAATAACAAGCCGCACATCATCGTCGCGTTGCAGCTCAACGGCGCGACAGGACGCAACGAGTTCCTGGGCATCTCGCAGTTCCTGGCGCACGGCAAGTCGTGGAACCTGACGCTCGCCCACTCCCTCGACGACATCAACGGCGCGCTGGCCCGGAACGAGGTCGACGGCGCCATCATCGGGCTCCTCCACGACGCCCGCACACTGGAGCTCGTCGCCGCCTCGACGATTCCGACCGTCCTCCTCGACATCGGCGCCGACCGCGTCGGCAACCGCCGCGACGCCATCGTCTACGTGCGAAACGACGACCTCGGCATCGGACGCATGGCGGCGGAGTTCTTCACCTCGATCGGACAGTTCCGCGCCTATGCGTTCATTCCCCCGGCCTTGCCGCGCCCGTGGGCGGAACTGCGCGAAAAGGCCTTCTTCCAGGCGCTGCGTCAGCAGAACCTGCCGACCTTTCGTCCGCAGGCGGGGACAGACCTCGCCGACTTCCTGCGCCGGCTGCCGAAGCCGGCCGCCGTGCTGGCCGCCTGGGACCGGCTCGCGCAGGACGTCCTTTCCGCCGCGAAGAGAGCCCGCCTCAAGGTGCCCGAACAGGTCTCCGTCCTCGGCGTCGACAACGACGAGATCTACTGCGACAACTTCAATCCCGCCATCTCCAGCGTGAAGCCCGACCACCGCCAGATGGGCGAGGCCGCCGCGCGCGCTCTTGCAAAGCTGCTGCGGACGCCCACGCGCATCGCCGGCACCGTGCTGCGCCTGCCGCCCGTCGAGGTCATTGCGCGCGAATCGACGGCCATGACGGTCTCGGGCGCGGCGATCGTCACCCGTGCGCGCGCCTACGTCGCCGCCAACGCCGCGCGGGCGCTGACGCCGGACGAGGTGGCCGACGCGCTGCACGTCTCGCGACGGCTGCTCGACAAGCGCTTCCACGAGCTGACCGAAAGCTCCGTGGCCACGCTCATCCGCGACACGCGCCTCCGGCTGCTGAAGACGCAGCTCCTGCGCCACCGCAAGCGACCCATCGCCATCCTCACGCACGAGCTCGGCTACCCGAACCCGCGCTATGTCAAGAACCTGTTCCTGAAGACGTTCGGCCTCACGATGCGCGACTGGCGCAAGCAGAACACCCCCGCCGACAGCTGAGGGGCGGCTATTCTGCATTACCTCTTCGAGAAGTCGATGCGCGGGTCGATGAGCATGTAGAGGATATCGCTCAGGAGGTTACCGATCAGCTGGAAGCTCGCCGTGAGCGCCAAGAGCGCGAGGAAGACGGCATAGTCGCGGCCAATCAGCGCATCCCACGACAGCCGCCCCATGCCGGGTATCTCGAAGATCGTCTCGATGATGATGGAGCCCGCGAAGAGAAGCCCGATCATCGGTCCCAGCCCCGTCGCAATCGGGATGAGCGCGTTGCGGAAGGCGTGCCCCCAGATCGCGCGCCGCCGCGTCGCGCCCTTCGCAATCACCGTGCGCACGTAGTCCGCCGAAATCTGGTCAAGGAGCGAGTTCTTCATGAGCAGCGTCATCATCGCGAACGACCCGGCGACGTAGCACGCGACCGGCAGCGCCATGTGCCACGCGCGGTCGGCGAGGCGCAGGGCGAACGACGGCTCAACGTCGAAGTCGCTGGAGATGCCGCCAAGCGGAAAGACGTCCCAGAAGCCCTCGACCGTGCCGCAGAAGAGCGTCTTCAGCAGCATCGCGAGCGCAAACGACGGAATCGCGTAGGCGACGAACACGACAAGCGACGAGACGGCGTCGAAGGCCTGACGGTGGCGCAACGCCTTGGCGATGCCGAGCGGCACGCAGATGAGGTAGGTCAGCACGAACGCCGCGAGGCCGAACCAGAGCGAGACGGGAATGCGCGCGCGGATGAGCTGCCACGCCGTCTTGTCGGGATAGTCGTAGCTCGGCAGCGTCAGCCCCATGCGGTGGACGACGAGCCAGTCCCAATACTGGCGGACGAGCGGCTTGTCGAAGCCGAACTGAGCCTCCAGCTCCTTGCGGTATTCGTCGGTGACGGCATTCGCCCCCGTCGTCGTCGCGGCGGACGCCGCTTCGCCCGCGCCGCCGCCCTGCGCAGCGAGGCCCTTCATCCGCATGAGCCGAATCTCGACCGGCCCGCCCGGCAGAAAGCGCGTCAGCGCAAAACAAACGATGGTGATCCCGACGAACGTCGGAATCACCAGGATGAGGCGCCGGACGAGATACGCCAGGCGATCCACTTACGCCTGCGCCTCGGCGTCGAACGCCGGACGCTTGCCCTTGTACCACCAGTACATGATCGGCGTCGCGATGAAGATCGACGAGAACGTGCCCGCGACCACGCCGAAGAGCATGATGAGCGCGAAGTCGAAGATCGAGCCGTCGCCGAACGCGAAGAGCGCCAGGACCGCGAAGAAGGTCGTCAGGGACGTGATGACCGTGCGCGAGAGGCAGGCGTTGATGGCCGCGTTGCAGAGCTCGCGGAACGTCATCTTCTTGTCGTGGCGCAGCAGCTCGCGGATGCGGTCGAACACGACAACCGTGTCGTTCACCGAGTAGCCGATGATCGTGAGGATCGCGGTGATGACGATGAGCGAGACCTGACGGCCGCAGAGCGAGAAGAGGCCAAGCGAGATCAGCGCGTCGTGCGCAAGGGCGACGATGGCGCCGAGGCCGAAGCCGAACTGGAAGCGGAAGCCGACGTAGAGGAGAATCGCGAGGAGCGAGAAGACGACCGCGTAGGTGCCGCTCTTCTTGAGATCCGCGCCGACCATCGAGCCGACCTCGTCCACCGACGCGGCCTTGAACTGGGCGTCGGGGAATTCCGCCTGCAGCAGCTTCGTCACGTACGCGCCGACGTCGTGGTTCTCCAGCGCCGCGCCCTTGGCCGTCTCGGCCGTCTCGCCGGTCTTCACGAGAAGCGTCGCGTCGCCGACGCCCTCCTGATACTGGATGACCGCCGCGTTGTCGAAGGCGTTCAGGGCCTCGCGGATCGCCGAGGTCTCCGGCTTCGCGTCCTGCTTCAGGTTGTAGACGATCGACGTGCCGCCCGTCAGGTCGACGGAGAGGACGGCCGCCTTGTTCGTCACGAGGCGCACCGCGAAGATCGCCATCGTGACCGCGACGAGCGCAAACGCGATGCCGACCGTGTACTTCTCGACCCGCATGAAGTCGAAGCACGGCTTCTTGAAGACCTGCATCATCTTGAACGGCTTCGTGCGGTTCGGGTCGACGCAGTGGTCGAAGACGAGGCGCGTGACGACGACCGCCGTGAACATCGAGATGACGACGCCCGCCGTCAGCATGATCGCGAAGCCGCGCACGGGGCCCGTGCCGACCACGAAGAGGATGACGCCCGTGATGATCGTCGTCAGGTTCGAGTCGAAGATCGCCGTGAACGCGCGGCCATAGCCGTTCTCGATCGCCTTGCCGGCCGTGCGGCCCGCCTGGAACTCCTCGCGGATGCGCTCGAAGATGAGGACGTTCGCGTCAACCGCCATGCCGAGCGAGAGGACGAGGCCGGCGATGCCCGGCATCGTGAGGACGGGCAGCTGCATCGAGCCGCCGCCGCCCATCGAGGGATCGTGGGCGAAGACGCCGAGGATGTTCGCGCAGAGGATGAGCGCCGTCGGCAGGAGCGCGATGTCGAGGAAGAGCGCGATGTCGGCGACGAGGCCGGAGCGCCAGTAGTAGATGAACATGAACAGCGCGACAAGGCAGAAGCCCATCGTCGCGGCGACCGCGCCCGCGTGGATCGCGTCGTCGCCGACCGTCGGGGCGACCGTCGTCTCGGCGAGGATCTTCATCGGCGCCGGGAGCGCGCCCGCGTTCAGCTCATCCGCCAGCTTCTTCGCGCTCTTCGCGTCAAAGCGGCCCGTGATCTCGCCCTGCGAGCCGATCTCGCTGTTGATGACCGGCGCGGAAATGAGCGTGTCGTCGAGGATGATCGCGAGCTGACGGCCACGGTCGGACGGGTTCTTCGGGCCGTGCGCCTTGTAGTTGCGCGTGAGCGTCGAGAACTTGCGCCCGCCCTCGCCGGAGAGGCGGAAGCTGATTGAGAGACCGCCCGACGTCGGGTCGCGCTGGACGGCGGCCGAGACGAGATCTTCGCCCGTCACGCGCGGCTCGGTCGAGCGCGCAACGTAGTTCGGCGAGTAGGTGCCGTCGCCGTTGTCCTCCAGCATGAAGCTGTAACGGGCGTCAGGGGCCTCGAACGCCGCGAGGCGCGCGGCATAGCCGGGCTTCTGCGAGATCTCGGACCAGTTCTCGCCGCGCGCATAGCCGTTGCCGCTCTTCTTGTAGCCCTCCGGCGCGACGTCCTTCGAGAGGAGCTTCGCGACGAGCTGGTCGTTCTTCGGATGCGTCAGACGGAACTCGAGGAACGCCGCGCTCTGGAGCGACGCCTTCGCGGCCTTGCGCACCTCCTCGTCGACGCCGGGGAGCTGGACGAGCAGGCGGTGGCCCTTCAGGCCCTGAATGACCGGCTCGTTCGTGCCCATCGCGTCCACGCGGCGGCGGATGACGGAAATGATGCGGTCGTCGCAGCCCGCCAGCGTCTCCTCGATCTTCTTCTCGACGGCGCCGGGCGTGTTCGTGATCGCCGGGTTCGCCGCAATGATCGACTGTGCGAGCTTGTCGGTGTCGACGCCGAGCGTGAAGGACGTGCCGCCCTTCAGGTCGAGGCCGAACCGAAACTTCTCAGCCGGCGGCGTGCAGACGTAATAGGAAATACCCGCGATCAGCAGCAGAATGAGCCACTTCCAGATGTTGTTTCGCACAACCGAATCTTTAGCCATAATCGAATTTTATCCTCTTTTAAGGTGTTGAATGGAGATTATACCATAGTTTCTTTTCACAAATCAAGAGCCGACCGCCCCAATCCGAAAAAAACATCCGGCTTTCTACGCCGTCACGCCCAGGAGGTCCTTGAGCGCGCCGACCTGCTTCGCGTCGCCGAGCGCAATCAGCTCGTCGCCGATGCGGAACTCGATTTCGGGGCCGATGTTACGGTAAGTGTGCCCGTCGCGGACGACCGAGACGATCGAGGCCCCCGTCTTCGCGCGGATGTTGAGCGAGACGACCGTCTCGCCGACGGCCGGCGAGTTCGCCGTCAGGACAAGCCGGTGGAACAGGCCCGCCGGCACGGGCACCGTCATCGTCCGCTCCAGCCCCCGGCGGCGCTCCTCCTCCGTCAGCGACTCGTTGAACCGCTGGATCGCATGGCGGCCGGAACGCAGCAGGAACCGCCAGCCCAGCACGGCGACGACGAGCGTGACGCCGGTCGAGATGCCCTGCGCAAGCCGGTCGTGCGGCAGAATCGTCAGGTTGACAGCCGTCCACAGCATGACGAAGAGCGCCGCCGCGACGAGAATCGTGAAGAGGCGCGCCGTCTCACGGAAGGCGACGAGCACGCGCGAGCGCCCCCGCCCGGCCAGCAGCTCGGCCACGGCGTCGCCCATCGTCCGCGCCTCCAGGATCGCGAGCGGCAACAACGCGACGGAGAGCAGGTTCGCAAGCACGAAGAAGATCAGCTCGTCATGCGACTCGAACCAGCGGGAGAACTTCGTGTAGTCGAACGTCGAGAGGCGCGAGCAGACGAACGCTCCCGCGAACATCAGCACCGCGTAGACGCCCATGCGGATCGCGGACATCCGAAGGCGCGCAAACGTCGGCGACCCCTTCCCGGCGAGGATCTTCTCGCGCCACGCCCAGTACGAGTCAAGCTGACGGCGGAGGCGCTGCGGCAGGCGGCGCTCGGCGAAGTCGCCCGCGCGGTCGGAGAGGCGAATCATGAACGGGTTCAGGAGCGTCGTCAAGAGCGACGCGCCGACGGCAATCTGGAAGAGCGGGATTTGCGCGTCCTTCTGGAGCCCCGCGTAGAGGATCGCGACCATGAACGCGAACTCGCCGATCTGCGCGAGCCCGAAGGCGTTCTGCACGGACGTCTTCACGTCCAGCCCGCAGAGGAGCGAGGCGACGAGGTTGTTCGCGAACTTGCCGACGATGACGACGAGCGAGACGAGCAGCACCTGCGGCAGGCAGTGGAAGAGCGCGACCGGATCGACCAAAAGGCCGATCGACACGAAGAACACGGCCGAGAACATCGACTTCAGCGGATCCGCGAGCGTCGCGAGCCGTTCGCGCACGCAGCTCGTCGAGCCGAGGATGCCAACCAAGAACGCGCCGAGCGCCAGCGAGTAGTCGAGCCGATACGCGAAGTACGACACGCAGAAGCAACAACCGAGAATCGCGAGGACGAGCGACTCGTCGTCCTGCCGCTTCGCGACAGACTTGAGGAGGCGCGGCACGAAGACGAAGCCCACGACCAGCACCGTGAGGAAGAAGACCGTGAGACCGCCGAGCGACTTCACGAGCGCGAGCGCCGACATGCCCTCGCCGGACGCGAAGCCCGTCACGACGGCGATCGCGCCGACGCAGATGATGTCCTCGCAGACGGACGTGCCGAGCACGTATTTCGTGAACGGGCGGTTCGTCCAGCCCATCTCGCCGATCACCTTCGCGAGCAGCGTCGTCGCCGAGTCGCAGATCGCGACGCCGAGGAAGAGGGACGGAACGGACGCCCAGCCGAAGAACTTCGTGCCGACCTCATAGCCGAGCCAGATCATCACGAGCGTGTCCAGCACCGCCGCCGGCAGTGCGACGCCGCGAATCTTCTGCATGTCCTTCGCGGAGAACGAGAGCCCCATGCCGAACATGAGGAAGACGACGCCGAGCTGGCCGATCGTGTTCGTCGAGGAGAGATCGAGCAGGAAGCTGCCGCCCCAGGTGTGCGGGCTCATGACGACGCCCGCGAGAATGTAGCCCAGCACCTTCGGCCACCCGAGGCGCGCGAAGACGACCGAGACGACGCCCGCCGCCGTCATCAGCACCGCCAGGTCCTGGAAGAAGTAGGTCTCGATCATGGAACCCCCCGAACGTGCGCTAGGCCATCAGGTCGGCGAGCACCGGATCCTTCTCGCGGATCTCCTCCGGCGTCAGTCCCTCGATCTCGTGCGGGAAGACGATCCAGTCGCTGCCGATGTCCCTCGCGACGAAGTCGGGCGTGAGGTTCGTCTGGTTCTTCGCGGGCTTCCAGTAGACGCAGGCGATCTTCGCGTCCGCCCCGACGGCGAGCATCCGGTCATGCACGGCCGCCGCCGTCTTGCCCGTGTCGAACACGTCGTCGATGAACAGCACCTTGTCGCCCGCGCGGAACATCCCGAAGATCTCCTCGCCGAGCGTGAAGACGACCTTGCCGTCGTTCTGCCCGATGCCCGTGTAGCTCGCGCACTTGAGCGGCAGGTGCTTCACCTCCCACCCCGTCACCTTGAAGAACTCGTGCACGGCAATCGCGACCGGCGCGCCGCCGCGCCAGAGGCCGACGAGGAAATCGGGCTTCCACCCGCTCTTGCGGATCTTGGCGGCGAGCCGCCACATGTCGCGCTGGTACTGGTCGGCCGAAAGGTAATGCTTCTTGACTTCCATACGTCAGTTCTCCTCGTCTTCTCCCGTGAATTCGAACATGGTCGCCTCGCCGGCGTGGCGGATGCCGCGCGGCCAGAAAAACTGAAAGACCGTCATCATGAGAATGCAGACGTCGAACGTGAACGAGCGGCATTCCACATACTCGATGTCGAAGAAGAACTTGTCGTGCCACGCGAGCGCGTTGCGCCCGTTGACCTGCGCCCAGCCCGTCAGGCCCGGCCGCACGTCATGCCGCCGCATCTGCCGCTTCGTGTAGCGCGGCAGGTAGCGCACGGGGAGCGGACGCGGCCCAACGAGCGACATCTCGCCCCTCAGGACGTTCCAGATCTCCGGCAGCTCGTCAAGCGATGTCGCCCGCAGAAAGCGCCCGAACCGCGTCAGGCGCTCGGCGTCCGTCCCCGGCCCTTCGCGCATCGTGCGGAACTTGACGAGGCGGAACGGGTCGCCGTGCCACCCAGCGCGCACGTCGTGGAAAAGAACGGGCCGACCGAGGAAAATCCGCACGGCCAGCGCGACAAGCCCCATGAGCGGCAGCCACAGCGGCGCGAAGAGGACGATGAGGAAAATGTCGAAGACGCGTTTCATGCAACCGCACCCGCGCACGTGCGGCGCGCGCTTTCGAGCGTGTTCCAGAGCAGCATCGTGATCGTCATCGGGCCGACGCCGCCCGGCACCGGCGTGATCGCCGACGCGACCTCGGCGCAGCTCGCGAAGTCCGCATCGCCCACGAGGCGGAAGCCCTTCGGCTTCGTCGCGTCGGGGATGCGGTTGACGCCGACGTCGATGACGACCGCGCCGGGCTTGAGCATGTCGCCCGTGAGCGTGTTCGGCCGCCCCGCCGCGACGACGACGACGTCCGCCGTGCGCGTGAACGCCGCGACGTCCGCCGTGCCCGTGTGGCAGAGCGTGACGGTCGCGTTCGTCTCCTTGCGCGACAGCAGCACGGCGACGGGCTTGCCGACGATGTTCGAGCGGCCGATCACGACCGCGTGCTTGCCCCTGACGTCCATCCCCGAGAACTCGATGAGCTTGAGGATGCCGTGCGGCGTGCAGGGCAGGAAGCACGTCTCGCCGATGAGCATCTTGCCGACGTTCACGGGCGTGAAGCCGTCCACGTCCTTCTCCGGCGCGATCGCGTCGATCACCTTCTTCTCGTCGAAGCCCTTCGGCAGCGGCAGCTGCACGAGGATGCCGTGAATCGCCGGGTCGGCATTGAGGCGCGCGATCTCGTCCAGCAGCGCGCGCTCGGCGACCGTCGCCGGCAGACGGATCTCGCGCGAGTACATCCCGGCCTCGGCGCACGCCTTCTCCTTCGCCGTCACGTACGAGACGCTCGCCGGGTTCTCCCCGACGAGGATGACGGCGAGGCCGGGCGTCACGCCCGCCTCCGCCTTCAGCTTCGCCACGCCCGCCGCGATCTCGCCGCGCAGGTTCTTCGCCAGTTCCTTGCCGTCAATGAGTTTGCACGCCATCGTCTCGTTCTCCCGTCGTCTTGCAGCCGCCCGCCCGTGCGGACGCATGGCGGAAATTATACCAAAAATGACGTGCCGCGTTCGCGTCACTTCGCCAGCTTGATCTCGATCGGCACGAAAACGTCCGGGTTGGCGGCACGCCGATGGATCTTGTCCGCATACTCGTCCGAATAGTAGCGGTCGGTCTCCGTCCGGTCCCGGCGTCCGTTGTAGCGGCGCAACGCCTCCCGCCAACCGTCGAAGGAGCCCTTGGGCCGCTCCGCCGCCGGACGCGCGGCGGACGAGAAGCCCTTGCGCGCGAGGTAGCGGATCGCCGCGCGGACGTTCTGCTCCCCCGAGTTTGCCAGTTGGCTGACTGACTAATCTTCAAAATGTTGCGTACCCTATTGACTGAAGTGAACCTTCTATT
>CAKURH010000113.1 GCA_934675625.1 uncultured Kiritimatiellota bacterium | reverse complement strand
A
Organism: uncultured Kiritimatiellota bacterium; assembly: GCA_934675625.1. GTDB lineage: Bacteria > Verrucomicrobiota > Kiritimatiellia > RFP12 > UBA1067 > UBA1067. The sequence goes on along the minus strand of CAKURH010000113.1, from coordinate 10,217 downwards.
GGCGCCCGGAAGGGGACAGCGGAAATCGCCAAGGCGATTTAGCCTATTGACTTTTGTTCTCATAGGAGGGGGCGCACAGTGGGCGCAGAGGAGCCGATTTGGTTGACACGGAGTTAAGTTTGTTTACAAATCGTTAAATATTTGGCGTTTCACGCGGTTTTTGGTATAATTCATCTTGTGATTTCCAAAGAGAGGGAGTCAGACGGCCCACACTTTTTCATCTGCGCCGAGTAGTAGGGCCGAGGTTTAAGGAGGCGTGGGAGAAAGAACAGGTAGTATAGAAATGGAGAGCGGCCTCGCGATGAGTTTGCTGTCAGGACTTGCTGGGTCTGTCCTGACAATGATTGGAACTCTTTTGTGGGATTGGTTCTGTCGAAAAGAAGCCCGCAAAGGTTTGTTTAATGCCACAGTGGCGGAATGCAATTACAACCTTTCCATTCTGGATCAGGTAACGAATGGGCTTGTGAACAGCCGGATTTGTTTTAAGCGGATGTCCGTTGATTTCTACAAGAATATTCGGCAGCAAGCCGCAGATGCCGCTTTGTCCAAAGAGTTCCTTGAGGCTTTGTCGTGGTTGATTGTCGACTTGGAGTTGTTCAACAAGGAGGCGGATTTCATTTTCAACGGAAGCCTCGACAAAAGCACATTTGTCGGGGAGTTGAATCAGAAGCCTTTATGCGTGGTTAAAACGACAAAAGCACATGATATCAGCGAAACCGTGAAATGGGCGCGTGCAGGAGTCAAGGGCTCTCTGGAAAAGTTGAGGAAAATCGCAAAGAAAGAATTGAAAGAGGAGGATTGAAAATGAATGATGAGAAAACTGAAAAGGCAGGGTTGACGATTAGCGTGAAGATTTCGCGTGAAAAGATAGAACTGCCGTCGTGTCCAAAGTATGGGTGGATTGCATTTGTAACAATTGTATTGATGCTGATAGGGGCTGTACTCGGTGTGGAATTTTGCAATTGGGCAGAAATTTTTCTGATGACGAAACCTTGGACGCTCGAGATCTTGCACTATCATCCGATGCCCGTGCTTATGTTGTGCCTTGGTTTCGCATTTATTCTCCTGTTGCTGTATTTTATCTATTGCCATTATGTTTTGGGGATTGCGCGGGAAAACCGAAAAGCCGAGAAGGATAGAATGGATTTCATTTCCCAGCAAGTTGACATGTTGAAGAACTTTGTCGTTGCTCCTGGTGGCCATCAAAGAACGGAAAAGATAGAGGTTGTCATCACCCATTTGGAGAAAGGGAAGAAAGGCGGAGCAAAATCCACGAAAGAAGCCCCCTAAAGGTCGTAGCGGTGACGCGCACGGGGACGGACTGGTGGCTCTTCACGGTCGGGCCGTACCCGGACGACCGGGACTTCGCCTACGCGCCGAACCCGGAGCGCGACCCGTCGACGCCGACGACGTGGGGGCCGGAGACGGTGACGCACAGGCGCCTACGGCGTTGAACACGGAGAGAACGGAGAATGGAAGACACGGAGAAGGTTCTTGAGGGGGGCTGCCAAACTGTCGAGCCAGCGACACCTGCCAACTCTCCGAGTCTCTCAAACTCCGCCATCTCCGTGTTCAGCGAAAGCAACTACAGTAGTTTTTCCCCCTGCGGGGCTGGATTTTGGTATAATGTCGCTGGATAAAGGCTGAGGGGGACGCTCGTCCGTTTCAGCCGGAAGGGCGCGACTGCTGAAACCATGAACCTCGCTGAACTCTGCTTTCGGAAGAAGACCGTGACGGTCTGCCTCGCCGCCGCGCTGGCGGTGGCGGGCGTGCGCAGCTACTTCGGGCTCGGACGCCTCGAAGACCCCGCGTTCACGATTCGCTCGGCGCAGATTGTGACGTCCTATCCCGGCGCGACGGCCTCGGAGGTCGCCGCGCGCGTGACGGACCCGATCGAGACGGCCGTCCAGCGCCTCGGCCGCGTGAAACACGTCACCTCCACCTCTTCGCCCGGACGCTCGATCGTGACGGTCGAGCTGCGGGACGACCTTGCGGGCGACGAGCTGCCGCGGGTCTGGAACGAGCTGCGGCACAAGGTCGGCGACGTGCAGGGCGAGCTGCCGCAGGGCTGCGCGCCGCCGGTCGTGAACGACGACTACGGCGACGTCTACGGCGTCTTCTACGCGATCAGCGGCGACGGCTATGCGCCGGCCGAGCTGAAGGAGCACGCGAAGCTGCTGCGCCGCGAGCTGCTGCTCTGCGAGGACGTCGCGAAGATCGACATCCTCGGCGACCGCCGGCAGATCGTCTCGCTGGAGATTCCGCGCGTCAAGATCGCCGCGCTCGGCCTGACGCCGGAGAAGATCGCCGCTGCGCTCGCGGGCCACACGACGCCGTCGGACGCCGGCAATCTGCGCGTCGGCGACAAGTGCATCCGCCTCGACCTCGTGCCGGACGTGACGTCGCTCGACGGGCTCTCCGACGTGCTCGTGGCGGACGGCGTCTACCTCGGCGACGTCTGCACCTTCCGCTTCGACTACGCCGATCCGCCGTCCGTCCTCGTGCGGCGCAACGGCAAGCCGTGCCTCGCGCTCGGCATCTCGACGAAGAAGGACGGCAACGTCATCACGATGGGGCGCGCCGTCGAGCGGCGCATGCGCGAGCTTCTGCCCACGACGCCCATCGGCATCGAGGTGGACGTCATCTCGCATCAGGCCACGAGCGTCGAGACGGCTGTCGGCGGCTTCGTCGCGAACCTCGTCGAGTCGGTTCTCCTCGTCATCGCCGTTCTGCTCTTCACGATGGGCCTGCGCGCGGGACTCGTCATCGGCGGCATCCTTGTCTTGACCGTGCTGGGGACGGTCTGGGTCATGGATCTCTGTGGCCTCATCTTCGAGCGCATCTCCCTCGGCGCGTTCATCATCGCGCTCGGCATGCTCGTCGACAACGCGATCGTCATCACCGAGGCCGTGCTCGTCGCCGGACGGCAGGGCCGTTCGCGCAGAGACGCGGCGATTGCCGTCGTGCGCCAGACGCAGTGGGCGCTCCTCGGCGGCACGGCGATCGCCGTCCTCTCCTTTGCGCCCATCGGCGCGGCGCAGAACGCGACCGGCGAATACTGCCGTTCGCTCTTCCTCGTCATCGCCATTGCGCTGCTGCTGAGCTGGGTGCTGGCCGTCACGGTCACGCCGCTTCTCGCCGCGTGGGGACTGGGAGAGAAGGGAGAAAGGAAGAAGGAAGCGGGAAGCAGTGCGGAGGCGGATCCGTATGGCGGCGTATTCTTCCGGGGGTATCGGCGGGCGCTCGAATGGTGCATCGACAACCGCTGGCTGACGCTGCTCGCGCTCGTCTGCCTGCTCGTCGCGAGCGTCGCCGGGTTCGCGCGCGTCAAGCGGAACTTCTTCCCCGACTCGACGCGGCCGCAGTTCATGGTTCACGTCTGGATGCCGGAGGGCACGTTCATCACGAAGACGGATCAGCGCGTGGCGAAGGTTTCCGCCTTCATCGAGAAGCTCGACGGCGTGACGGGCGTCTCGTCCTTCACCGGACAGGGCGCGCTGCGCTTTCTGCTCACCTACTCGCCGGAGGAGCCGAACGCGGCGTATGGGCTGCTGCTCGTGGACGTTGCGGACGGCGACGCGATGGCCGAACTCATGCGCCGGATCGAGTCCGCCGCGCCTGCGCTCGTGCCGGATGCGGAGGTCTCGTGCCAGCGGTTCGTGCTGGGGCCCGGCGATTCGCACAAGATCCAGATGCGAATCCTTGGGCCCGACCCGCAGAAACTGCGCTCGTTCGGCGACGCGGCGTTGGCGATCCTGCGCGCGGACGGGCGCCTCAAGGACGTGCAGAGCGACTGGCGCAACCGCGCGGAACTCGTCGAGCCGGTCGTCTCCGAGGAGCGTGCGGCGAAGTTGGGCCTCAGCCGGTCGGACGTCGCGCGCGCGTTTCGCCTCGCGACGGACGGCGTGTCCGTCGGGACGTACCAGCTGGGCGACGAGGCCCTGCCGATCGTCCTGCGCGCGAAGAAGGACGAGCGCGACACGCTGTCGGGCGTCAACGCCGCGTGGGCGTGGAGTTCGAGCCGGGGCATTTCGGTGCCGCTCGCGCAGGTCGTCGACCGCGAGCGGCTGACGTCCGAGGAACGGCGGCTGAAGCGCCGCGACCGGACGCCGTGCCTGACGGTGATGGCCAATCCGTCGGAAGGCGAGACGGCGGCCTCGGCGTTCGCGCGCGTCCGTCCTGCGCTGGACGCCTTTGCGGCGCGTCTGCCCGCCGGGTATCGCGCGGAATACGGCGGCGAGTACGAGGACGCGAAGGAGGCGAACGAGAAGCTGGCGCCGTCCTTCCTGCCGCTTGCGGTGGCGATGGCGTTCATCGTGCTGATGCTGTTCGACTCGGTGAAGAAGACGCTCGTCATTGTCCTCACGCTGCCGCTCATCGTCGTCGGCGTCGTCGCGGGGCTGCTCGCGTTCGGCCAGCCGTTCGGCTTCATGGCGCTCCTGGGCTTCCTCTCGCTCGTCGGCATGCAAGTCAAGAACGCGATCGTCCTCATGGACGAGATCGGGGCGAACCAGGCGCGCGGCCTTGACGTCTACCGCGCGGTCGTCGAGGCGGGCGTCTCGCGCCTGCGGCCCGTCGCGAACGCCTCGCTCACGACCGTCCTCGGCATGATCCCGTTGCTGACGGACGCCTTCTACGTCGCGATGGCCGTCACGATCATGGTCGGCCTCGCGTTCGCGACCGTCCTCACGATGGTCGTCATCCCCGTGAACTACGCGCTCGTCTTCCGGGTGCGGAACATCCACAGCACGTCAACGCCACAAGAGAAAGGAAACGAAACATGATCGCCGCCAAGCTTCTGCTGGACAAGAAACGCGAGGGACACGCGCTCGGCAGCGCGGAAATCCGCGAATTCGTCGAGGGCTACACCAAGGGCGAGATTCCCGACTACCAGATGGCGGCCTTGGCGATGGCCATTTGCTGCAAGGGCATGACGGCGCGCGAGACGGCTGACCTCACGGACGCGATGATGCGTTCGGGCGTGACGGTCGACTGGTCGGATTTGCCGCGCCCCACGGCCGACAAGCACTCGACGGGCGGCGTCGGCGACAAGCTGTCGCTCGTCATTCAGCCGCTCGCCGCGTCTTGCGGCCTCGCCGTCCCCTCGCTGACGGGGCGCGGCCTCGGCATCACGGGCGGCACGGCGGACAAGCTGGAGGCGATTCCCGGCTACGATGCCGCGCTTTCGCTCGATGCCTTCAAGAAGGTCGTCGCCGAGATCGGCGTCTCGATGACCGTGCAGACGGACGAGATCTGTCCGGCGGACAAGAAACTTTACGCGCTGCGTGACGTGACGGGCACGGTCGCGTCCATCCCGCTCATCTGCGGCTCAATTCTCTCGAAGAAGTGGGCCGAGGGCGCGGGAACGCTCGTCTTTGACGTGAAGGCCGGTTCCGGCGCGTTCATGAAGACGCCGGAGGAAGCGCACGAACTCGCGACGGCGCTTGTCACGTCCTCGCGGGCGGCGGGACGCAAGGCCGCCGCGCTCGTGACGGACATGAACGCGCCGCTCGGCTTTGCCGTCGGCAACGCGAACGAGGTCGCCGAGGCCATTGCGATGCTGAAGGGCGAACTCACGGGAGCCGTCGTTGATCTCTGCGTCGAACAGGCCGCGCTCATGGTGTCGCTTGCGCGCGACCTGCCGCTCGACGCGGCACGTGCGGAGTGTTGCTCACGTCTGTCGGACGGCGCGGCGTTCGCGACGTTCGCGCGGATGGTCGCGGCGCAGGGCGGCGATCTCGAACGGTTCGATGCGCTCTTGAAGAAGCCGACGTTCAAGTTCAGGATTCAGGCGATGAAGTCGGGCTACGTCACGGCGATTGACGCGGAGAAGGTCGGGCGCGTCGCGCTTGCGCTGGGCGCGGGACGCGAACGGGCCGGCGACCGCATCGACCCGCATGCGGGCGTCACGCTTGCCGTGAAGGTCGGCGACCGCGTGGCCGTCGGCGCGCCGCTTGCGACGCTGGAGAAGGCGACGGGGCCCGAAGGGCTCGAAAAGGCCGCCGCCGACCTCTACAAGGCGTTCCAGATCGCGCCCGCCGCCCCCGAACTGAAACCGCTCATCCTCGAAAGGATCAACTGACCATGGTAGACGTCAATGAGCTGAAGAAGAAGTTTCCGGCGAAGAAGCCGACGGGCGACGCGCACAAGCCGCCGCTCCACCGCAAGTCGACGAAAGCCGCCGTGAAGGCCATCGCGCGCGAATACGAGCTGAAGAAGGCCGAACTGCAGGGATCGGGCGCGCCGCTGCTGCGGCGCGGGCCCGTCTTCTACGGCGTCATCATTCTCGTCCTCGTGGTCGTCGGCGGACTCGTCCTCTCCGCCGCGAAGAACGGCATCGGCCTCGGCAGGGCGCGCATCGAGCGCAAGCCCCTTCAGGCTCAGAAGGCGATGCGGTCGCTGTCCGTCGCGCTCGGCCGCTACAAGTTCCATGTCGGGCAGTATCCGACGACGGAAGAGGGGCTGGACGTGCTCGCGTTCCGGCGCCCGAACGAGATCCGCCGCATCCGCCGCCAGCATCCCGGCTGGGACGGCCCCTATGTCAACCACATCGTGCCGGACCCGTGGGGGAACGACTACGTCTACGAGACGCGTCCCGAAGGGGGCAACCCGGTTCTCTACTCGAAGGGGCCGGACGGGCGCGCCGGCACGACGGACGACGTGCTGCCCGACCAGCTCGCCTTCGACGAGCCGTTCCGCGACACGACTTGGACGAACGGCTGGGCGCCGTGCGAACTGCGCGGCATCGTCGTTGCGCCGGACGAGACGACGCGCCGACGCGTACAGGACGAGATGAAGAAGTACGACGCGCCCGTTGTCCCGGCAACGGAGGCGACGCCCTGACGGGGGAGCGAGATGTCCGAACGGCTTGACAAGGTTCTGCTGGGGCGTTATCCCGACTTCTCGCGGTCGCGAATCGAGGGGCTCGTCAAGGCCGGGTTCGTGACGGTCAACGGCGCCGTGGCCGAGAAGGCGGGGCTCAAGGTCGACGCGACGGACGAGATTGCCGTCACGATTCCGCCGCCCGTGCCGGCGGTTCCCGAGCCGGAGGACATTCCGCTCGACATCATCTTCGAGGACGACGATCTCCTCGTCGTCAACAAGCCGGCGGGCCTTGTCGTCCATCCGGCCCCCGGACACGACACGGGCACGCTCGTGAACGCATTGCTGCACCACTGTCCGAACCTCTCCGGCATCGGCGGCGTCGCGCGTCCGGGCATTGTCCACCGCCTGGACCAGGACACGTCCGGGCTTCTCGTCGTCGCGAAGTCCCAGCCGGCGATGGTCGGGCTTGCGCGGGCGTTCGCCTCGCACCGCGACATCGAGAAGACGTATCTGGCAGTCTGCCATGGAGCCCCCCGACTGGAGGCGGGGCGCATCGAGAACCTGATTGGGCGCCATCCCGTCGACCGCAAGCGCATGGCAATCGTCGAGCGGAACGGCAAGACGGCGATCACGAATTGGAAAGTGCTGGGACGAACGTCCAAGACCGCTTTCGTCGAATGCCGGATCGAGACGGGTCGCACGCACCAGATTCGCGTGCACTTGGCGTCGCTCGGCTGCCCCGTGATCGGCGACCGGGTCTACGGCCGGCCGGCGCTGGATCGGCAGCTGGAGCCAGTGCCCTTGCGTCAGATGCTGCACGCCTGGAAGCTCGTCCTCTGGCATCCGGTGAAAGGCGTGCTCCTGTCTTTCGTCGCGCCGTTCCCGCCGGACATGACGGCCTATTTGGACGAGGCCGTCTTGCGGGGCTGATGATCCGACCAAGGGCGTTTTGCGAATCGCTTCCGAAAGTTTTTGCGAATCATTTCCTCACAAGACGCAAAATTTATGATATAATGTCGCGCATGAACACGAGAAGGACATTTCTTGCGGAGAACTGCGCGGGTGGAGCGACGGCTGTCGAGACGGCGGCCAGGGCGCTTTCTGCCGCGTTTGCGCACGGTTCCAATACCCCCCCCCCCCCCACACACACATCGCTGTGAGCTAGCTGACGGGCGACCTCCGCGAGGCCGCTGCGCTTGGGCCGGAGCCTTGCTTGTGGCTGGCCTTGCGCTTGCGGCATCGGCGGCGGACAGGAAGACTCTGGAGACGCGATTCGGCGTCAATTACTATCCGGCGTTTTCCGGCGAGTATCGGTTGCTGAAGGCGCGCGGCCTCGACCACAAGGAGCAGATTCGCCGTGACGTCGCGCATTTTCGGCGTCTCGGGCTCGACTGCATTCGTCTTCACACGTTTGACGCGGAGTTCTCGACGAAGGCGGGCGACTTCATCGACAACGAGCATGTTGAACTGCTTGACGACCTGATCAGCCTGTGTGCCTCAAACGGCATCAAAACCGTTTTGACGCCGATTGCCTGGTGGCATTCCAATGCATCGGGAAAGGGCTTTTCGTCTGACTGGACGATTCAGCAGATGGTGTCCGACCCGCGTGCAATCGCGATCCAGGAACGCTTCCTGCGCGCCTTCGCCGGTCATGTCAACCGCTACACGGGCTATCGCTATGCGGACGATCCCGCGATCATCGCGTTCGAGCTGATCAACGAGCCGCATTATCCGAAAGACTGGCCGGACGCGAAGGTGACGGCGTACATCGACCGACTGGCCGCAGCCCTGCGTTCGACTGGGACGACGAAGCCCCTTTTCTACAACTGTTGGGAAGGGCGCACGGCGGCGTGCGGCGCCTCGACGATCGATGGCGTGACGGGCAATGACTATCCGACGGGGCTGGTCGCCGACCGCGAGCTTCTCGGCAGTCAGCTGGGGCGCATTGTCGCGACGACCATCAAGGGCGATGAACATGTGGCGGACAAGCTCAAGATGATTTACGAGTTCGACTGCGCGGACGTCGGCGGGGCCTATATGTATCCGGCCATGGCGCGCGAGTTTCGCCACGAGGGTTGCTCGGTCGCGAACCAGTTCCAGTATGATGCGCTGGCCCTGGCTGACCGCAATCTCGCCTGGAAGACCCATCACCTCAACCTCGTCTACACGCCGGCCAAGGCAATCTCGTTCGCAATTGCCGCCGAGGTCTTCCGCCGCTCGCCGCTGGGCTGCCCCTATAGCCCCGCCATCGACGAATTGCGCTTCGATGACATTGGCGTTCGGATTGACGCCCGCCGGAACCTGTCGCAGCTCGTGACGGACGCGGACTACCTCTACACGGCCGATCCGCTGGATCCGCCGCCGCGTCCCGAAGCCTTGCGCCGCATCTGGGGCGTCGGGGCCTCGTCCGTCGCCGCAGTGACCGGGAATGGCGCCTACTTCCTCGACCGTGCGGCGCGGGGCGTCTGGCGGCTGCAGCTCTATCCGAACGTCCTCGACCTTGCCGATCCCTATTCGGGGAACACGTCGCCCAAGCACCTGACGCTCCGCGAGACACGTGGGGTTCGTCTCGCGATTCCCGGCCTTTCGCCGACCTATCGCGTGCGGGCGGCGGAAGACGATGCCTCGCTCGTCGCCGTGGCCGTCGATGGCGGCGTCAGCCTGATGCCCGGCGACTATGTCGTCGAGTCCGTTGCCGCGTTTGGTGCGGACGCGCGGGCCGCATTGGCCGCGCTCAGGACGCCGCCGTTTGTCAGTCCTTCCTATCCGACGCCCTCGGACTTCGAGTTCCTGGACGTGACGTTGGCCGTGCGGCACGGCCAGATCGCCGAGGCGAATGCGTACCGCTATGTGGCGAAAGGGCCCTTGGGCCTCGACGCCTTTGGCTTCACGGCGTCCGCCGAGCGGATCGAGAAGGGCGACCTCGCCCAGCACACGCCATTTGACGCGGTGTCGTTCGAGCGCGCCTTCGGGCGGCCCGGCCCGGGACGCGAGGTGGTCGCGACGCTCCGTGCGGCGGACGGCAAGCCGGGAACGGTGCGCCTCATCTTCACGTTCGCCAACGAGACGTATTATGGCTGGGACTTCCCCCTGACGGAGGACTGGGCGACGGTGCGTGTGCCTGTCCGCAGCCTGAAGCCGTTCTGGGGGACGGAGACGAATCCGAATGCGCCACCGCCGAACATGGGCCTTGTGCGGACGGTCTCCGCCGTCTTCAGCGGCCCGACCGAGATCGCCTCGGTCAAGGTCCAGTTTGATTAAAAGACCTTCGCTCTTGACTCGGAACAAAACAGTGAACACCAAACAAGGAATACGCAAATGGTGCGCCAAGCAAGCTTGGCTGAACTTGTAGAATGAAAGGAATCTACTCAGTAAGGATAATGGCATACTGA
>CAKURH010000112.1 GCA_934675625.1 uncultured Kiritimatiellota bacterium | reverse complement strand
AACACCCAACCCCCCAACATCCCCTGTCTCCTCCTCCCCGTGCCGCGCGGGCAGACGGTTCCGCTCTACCTCCGCGCGTCCGGCTCTCTCGCCGTCTCGTTCTCGTCCGCCGACTTCGCCTTCGGTCGCCTCCCCGACCTCGCGGCGCACCGCCCGACGGGGCGCATCAACTTCCCGAACGTCTCCGCGACCGTCCCCTGCTTCCACGACTACCGCGCGCGGCAGAGGGAGGTGACGCTGCCCGTCGGCGCGGACGCCTCCGCCCTCACCTGCACGTGGGCGGCACCCGATTCCGTCACGGTCGAGAACATCCCGCCGCGTTCAGCACTCTTGACGGGCCGCTTCGACGGGCGCACGACGACGCCCGTCACCTACACGCTCGCGCACCCCGACTACCTCTTCGGACAGACGACATTCTCCCAGACGGCGCGGTTCTGCCCGCCCCCGCCGGAGGAGGAAGAGGAAGACCCGTCCGCCGGTCGGCACTACGGCAGCCGGGACGGCGATGAAGACGACGAGGACGAGCCCTGCTGGCACTGCGTCTGGGGGCTGTGCAGCAGGGGCTGCGACTGCTGTCCCCGGTGCCATTGCGGGGAAGAGCAGGGGAGCGAACGTCCGGGCGGGTCGTCCGAAGAGGAGGAAGAGCCGCAGCCCGGCGACTACGAGATTGCCGTCACGAACTGGCCACATTTGACGGGCGTCCTGAAGATCCGCGAGCCGCTGCTGTTCGCGCCGCCGATCCGCCTGGAGGTGCCGGACGCCGACGCGCCGCGCTGTTGTCCGTGCCCCGACCACGCGACGAATTGGGTCGCCGTCGCGTACCTGTCCGACCGCCTGAAGGCCGTCGACGCGAACGGCCTTGACTTCAGGTCCGCGGTCGAGACGGTCGACGTGCGCCTCGCGGGGGTGCGTCCGAGCCGGGCCGTCGGCGACGCCTTCGTCTCGTTCGCGACGAACGGGGCGGTGTGCCTCGACGGCGCGTACACCGTCCTCGGCGTCGGCGTCCGCCGCGAGGGCGTCGACCTCGCGGCGCTCGACTCCCTGAACGCGGACTTTGGGCTTCCGATCCCCGTCGCGACGAACGCCGCCGAGGCGGCTGCGCTCGAGCTCGTGACGGCCGTGGGGCTTGACGGCGGGAACGTCCGCGTCGGCTTCGAGGAGGCGTCCGCGCCGTTCGCGCTCTGGGCGTGGGATTCGGCTTCAAACGCCTGCCGTCCGCTCGCGTCCTCGGACGGCGGGCCGCTGGACGTCTCGCTTGCCGCGTGGCGGCGGCTCGTGGGCGGCGCGACGGACGCCGAGACCTCGCGGACGCGGGTCACCGTCACGGCGTCCGCCCTCGGCGCGGCGACGCTCGTCTTCCGCTACTGGGGCGTTTTCAATGGCCGGTTCGTCGAGGACGTCGCGCGGCAGCGGCTCACGGCGGTCAGTCCGCCGATCATGGCGGACTTCAACCGTGACGGACGAATCGACGGCGAGGACGTCGCGCTTTGCCTTGCGGGGCGCCCCTTCTGCTATTGGTTCAACGGCGACACGTTCAAGGGCGACTTCATCGGCGCGTCCGCTGACGGCTCGCGGAACGCGGACGACCTCAGGGTGAACGGCACGTTCGACCTCGTGAACCTCTTCCCCGTCGCGCTGGACTTCTCGGCGTTCAGGGCGGCGTGGGGTCCTCATGCGACCTATGTCGTCCGTCCCGTCTCGGCGGACTCGTTCAACTTCTGCCTCGCGGACGTGCCGTGGAGCGAGGCGGGCACCGTCCAGACCGCGCCGCGCGTGACGCTGGACGGCGACGCGCTCGCGACGGCCCCGCTCGCGGCCTTGCCGCCGGAGGGGCGCGCGTTCGCGCACGCGGATCTCGCGCGCCTCTCGCCCAGCTCCGGCGTGATGCTCTGCGAGGCGACGCGCGCCGGCGTCTCGCTCGTCGCCGAGGTGCGCGTCGGGGACATGGCCGTCTACTCGCACGTCCTCCCGATGGACATCCGCTCGGTCAGGGACATGTACGGATGGATCAACGGACGCCCTCTTTCGGGCGTGAATGCCGGACGCCCGACGCAGCTCCGCCGCGCGCCGGGCGAGACGTTCGCGAAGTCGCTCGTCTTTCTGCACGGCGCGAACGTGTCGAGCGCCGAGGCCGAGATCTGGGGCGATATCCTCTTCAAGCGGCTTTGGCTTGCGGGCGTCAAGGCCGACTTCTACAACGTGGACTGGCGTAGCGACATCGGAAGCCCCGCGAACTACCACGAGAACGCCTCGAACGCGTTCGCCGTTGCCGCGAGCCTCGCGCCGATCCTCAAGGGCATTCCCGGCGAGAAGATCGTCATGGCGCACTCGCTTGGCAACATGGTCGTCTCGTCCATGATCCAGGACCACGGTCTCGTCGTCTCGCGCTACCTCATGTGCAACTCGGCCGTTCCGGCTGAGGCCTACGACGCGAGCCCGTCGCTCCGCGCGCCGCAGCTCGTCCACCGGGACTGGGACGAATACCCGCCGAAAGCTCGCGCGAACGAATGGTATCGCCTGTTCGAAAACGACGTGGACGACGACCGCGCAAGGCTGACGTGGGCCGGCCGCTTTGCCGACGTCGCGAACGTCGCCGTGAACTTCTACTCGACGGGCGACCACGTGCTGGAGCTGTACGAGAACAACCGGCTCTGGGTGAGCGACGGCTACGAGAACTGGGACCAGAAGTACGAGCGCTACTCGTGGCACAAGCAGGAGCTCGGCAAGGGGCGGTCAGGGTTGGCCTTCCGGCTCGGCACGACGAACTGGTCGGGCTGGGGCATCCGCGAGAACCTGCTCGGCTACAACGCGGTGCAGCCGACCAACGCCTGGCTGATGGGCGAGGCGGAGCTGCGGACGAACACGGTCTTCGGGATCCGCCCGGCAAGCATGGACGCAAGATCGATCCCCCTCCTCGTGCGCGGCGCACATCTTGCTCAGGGAATCCCTGCTCGGACGCCGGCGTGCGGGGCGACGGCCTGGGGGGAGGACGATCTGCTTGAAATGCAGATGATCAACCTCAATTCCTCGAATGGGAGTCAGGGTGTTTCGCGTCCCAATGGATGGCCGTCTCGGAAATTCGGTTGGTTGATTACGTCTGAATGGACAGATCAATGGCTCCATTCCGACATGAAGGACGTTTCCTACTACTACAATTACAAGTTCTTTGGAAAAGTAAAAGAAATGGGAGACCTTGAAAATGAATGACATTATTCGTCCGTGTGCAGAGCTCTTGTGCATGTTGGTGTTCTCTGCGACATCCTCTTTCGCATGGGCGCAGGCGGCATTTGACAGGGCATTGCGCAATGGTGCCGAGGCACGAGTCGTCGTGTCGGTTGTGGACGATGACGGTCGCCCCGTCTCAAATGCCACGATAAAGGCGTTCTTTGAAATGGGCTTGTCGGACGGAAGCAAATCGTACGAGAAAGAGACAGATGTCAAAGGCATCGCCGTTTTAGAGGGAAACGTGAGCCGGTCGATTCACTTTCGAGTGGAAAAAGCCGGCTACTACAAGTCTCACGATAAAGTCTGCCTGATTGAAATGGGGCATGAGTACGAGGTTCGGGATGGCAAATGGCAGCCGTGGGGAATGAAAAGGAAAATACTCTTGCGTCCAATCCATAATCCGTGTGCTGTAGAAGTTCAGACGTGTGCGTGGCGACGAACAAAAGCACTCAACGAGTGGATAGGATTCGATTTTGAGAAATATGATTTCGTGAAGCCTTTTGGACGCGGCGAAACGTGTGACATGAAAGTCAAGTTTGAATGGGATGAGAAATTCGGCACACAACACAATGGCATGACACTTGGCATACGATTTTGCGACGACTTCTCTGGGGCTTATTACGATGACAAGCGCCCCAATAGTGATTTTGTCTCTGCGTATGCGGCGAACCCCCAAAAGGCATACGAACAGGACTTCCGCTATTACTGGCATCCTGTTCGAGATTCAAAAGGCCGCAAGATCGGAGGCGAGGGAAAGCGGTTTGAGAAATCCAAGATCTTGGTTGGAAGGAGTCGCTGTAAGGTGGATGAGACGGGCAATTTGCTTTCAGCCCGCTATTTCCAATTGTCTGATCTCAAGTTTTCCTGTTCGTTCGACGGAAAGGCCGCATTGTACTTTAGCGTGATCTATAACCCTACGCCGAACGACACGAACCTTGAGCCGAAGCGCGAGTCCATGTCGCAGCCCTAAAGATGGTATAATGTGCAGAAAACGAAAGGAAGAGTGGTATGACGGCTCGCGCCAAAGTCGAAGTGTCGAAAAGGATATCCGCCTTGTTGAAGGACATTCCAGAACAGCAGAAGGTGACAGGGCCTCTAGTCTCATATCTGATGTCAATTGGCTGGAAACTAGAGCAGATGGTGTTTGGCAAGAAGGAGTGGCGCGTTCCGAAGGCTCCTTCCGAAGCGACTAAGCGTGAGAAAGGTCGATCCTTTTCGGGCTTTCCCGTAGACATCGCGGTTTTTGATTCTGCAGAATCCGTTGGCGACCCAACTCATGTCCTTTTTGTGATTGAATGCAAGCAGCCAACCGAAGAGGCGGGCGTTTCTCAGATGGAGGCCTATTATGTGGGAGAGCCGCACGCCAGTCTCGGCGTCTGGGTGAACAACGCCGATCCGAATGCCGAGGGCGTGTTCCTCTACCGAGCAAAAGACGGCAGTGCAATCATGCGGCGCCGATCCGTGCGGAACTTGCCGCGTCCGGGTGAAGCGATAGCTCCTGATTCGCAGGTTCTTTGCTATCGCAACCTGACGGCTCCGTCCGAACAGCTCTTCAGGACGATTGTTGCGGACATCTTGGATAAGGTCGTTGCCCATGATGCAATCGTGACGCGGCGAGAGGATCAGCTCGACCAGCTTTGCAACCTGCTGCTGGTCAAGCTCGAGAACGACAAGCGCGGGCGAATGACGCCCGACGAGCCATTGTTCTTCCGCCAGCGAGAATCGCCTGCGAAAACAGCGAACGAGATTCGTAGGGAGTTTGACGACTTGGTCAATGTCTACCCCGAAACCTTTACGACGGCAAACGACAAGCACTTGCGATTGTCTGACGAGACGATTGCCTATTGCGTCGAGGCTCTTGCCGGGCTGCGTCTTCTTGACATGGGGGTCAGGTCTGTCTCCCTGGCCTTTCAGGTCCTACGGAGCGAAGCCCTGAAGCAAGGTGAGGGACAGTATTTCACGCCGCAGACCGTCATTGAGGCGGGCGTTCGGCTGATGGATTTGCAGATGTCTGACATCGTAATCGATCCCGCATGCGGAACGGGAGGCTTTCTCGTCCAGTCCATGCTTGAGATGCGTCGCAAGTTCCCGCGCATCAAGGACATAGACCTGACAAAATGGGCGCAGACGCATTTGTACGGAATCGAGAAGGATGCCGTCGGCCTCAAGCTGACGAAGGCCATCATGCAGATTGCGGGCGATGGTTCCGCGCATTGCGCCCGTGGTGATTCGGTGCGCACACACAAGTGGAAAGAGGAATTTCCGCATCTTGTCACGCCGTTTGCCAACGGGAGGTTTAGTGTCGTCCTCACGAACCCGCCTTTCGGGAAGAACCTGAAGGTCAGCGCCAAGGACAGTCGCCTGTCAGGCTTGACCATTGCGCAGAACGAGGACGGCACCTATCGGGATCTCGAGATAGGATTGCTCTTTCTTGAACGCGCCTATGATCTCGTAAAGGACAACGGGCGCATTGGGATTGTCCTGCCCGAAACGTACTTCTTTTCGACGAACTATCGCTTTGTTTTGGAGTGGATAAGGGCGCGGCTCAAAGTCGAGGTCGTGGCAAATGTCCCAATGGAGGCGTTTCAGGGATTTTGTCGCGCCAAGACGAACTTCTATGTGTTTCGCAAGTGCCCTAGGACAGGGGGCGTTGATGTCGGGCTTCGCTATTCGATTCCGTTTCTCAATCCAAAGACGTGCGGCATCTACAAGGATGGAAAGGCTCGGTTCAAGATAGATGCGGTCACGGGCGAGAAAAGCAAGTCGGACATAGACAACGAGCTGATTGAGGCGGCGGATCAGTTTGCGCAGTCGCGAAGGTTTTTCCCGACGAGGTTTGACGTTCAGGCGGATCTCGCATTTAGGAAAGGCGTTTTGGTGCCGACATATTTTGACATGCGCTACAATGCGCCGATAGAGCGATTTCTGAAGACTTTTCGTGTGCGGGGCATATCGCTTGGCGAACTGATTGATCGGAAGGTGATTTCTGTTCGGACTGGGCATGGAAGTCCGGGGAATGACCAAAGGACAGGATCTGTCCCATACATCAAGGTCTCAGACATCCGCGCCTTGCGCATGAACATCAATCCGACTAACATGGTTCCTCGCCAAGTGGCCGAGAAGTTCTGGCATGGTCGGTCGAGCGGCCTCGCGGCTTGGGACATCCTTACGCCAAATCGGGCGAGCAGCAACATAGGCGAGTTCGCGATCGTCATGCCGGGGGAGGAGGACGTTGTTCTGACAAAGGAGATGTTTGTCTTTCGGGTCGTAGATGACACCATAATCGATCCGTTCTATCTGTTTTGGGCGCTTTGCCTCCGAGCCGTGCGCGAACAATGGCGCCGGATTGTTCTGATGCAGACCAACCGTGAGGACTGTGGCGACCGCTATCGCGAGATTGTCTTGCCGATGCCGCCATCGAAAGAATGGGCGAATAGCCATTCTGTGGCGTTCAGATGTTATTTTGAGTCCGTGGCACAGGCCAAGACGACGTTTGAGAAAGCAGTTCGCAACAGTGGCTTTGACATGATTGCAAGCGCCACAGGGGCACGGACAATTCCCGAAGAATGATTTCGCTTGGCACCAACGAGGACCGCGACAAGGGCGACTTCGTCGGGCAGATGCCCGACGCGACGCCGAACGCGGACGACCTGAAGGTGAACGGGAAGCTCGACCTCGTGAACCTCTTCCCCGTCGAGATCGACGTCTCGCCGTTCCGCCGGGCGTGGGGACGGGCGGCAAACGTCCAGCTGCGCGCCCTGTCCGGCGACTTGCGCCTCTGCGCCCTCGGCGAGGGCTTCTCGTCAGAGCGCGTCCTCGGCCTCGCGACGGCGCCCGTTTCCGCGGCTGACGGCAATCCGCTGGAGTCCGCGGCGCTGACGCCGCTCGGCTCCGGCGGTCTCGACCTCGCGGAGCTGGCGGGACGCCCGCTGACGCGGCCCGTCGCCCTCGCGTTCGAGGCGGCGGGGCCGGTGGATGCGTGGTCGGGGCCGGAGGTCGTCGTGTCGCTCGGCGACGCGGAGGTCTACCGCGAGCGCCTGCCCGTCTCGATCACGTCCGTGGACGACCTCTACCGCTACGCGAACCTGCGCGGCGCGGAGGCGGGCGGGGGCTTCGCGCCGACCGTGCCCGGCGAGCCGGGAAACCTGCCGGACACCGAGACGGACGGTCGGCATTTCGTCTTCGTGCACGGCTACAACGTGAACGCGGCGGCGTCCCGCCTCTGGGCGCGCGCGATGTTCAAGCGGCTGTGGTGGGCGGGCTCGCGGTCGAAGTTCACCGCCGTGGACTGGCGCGGGGACTACAGCCAGTTCGCCGGCTTCGCGCCGAACTACTGGGCCAACGTCGTCCATGCGCTCAAGACGGCGCCGGCGCTGGCGGGTCTGGCGAACGCATTGCCAGGTGAAAGAATCATGCTGGCCCATTCGCTTGGAAACGTGCTGACGTCGGAGGCGTGCAAGTACCACGCGCTTGCGTATTCAAGATATTTTATGCTCAACGCCGCCGTGCCGGCCGAGGCGTATGACGCATTGGCCGAGCAGGAGGACAACATGGTTTTAAAGACTTGGCAGTGTTATCCGCCACGGTTTTATTCGGCAAACTGGCATGGCCTGTTTGGTTCAGATGACGGACGGCGTCTTCTGAACTGGCGTGGACGATACGCGGGAATTCTCCATACAGTCAATTGTTATTCCCCGACCGAAGATGTTCTTGAAAATGCGCCTTGCGATGGAGCGGGCGGTGCTTGGTCAATGCAGGAGTTGCTGAAGGGTACGGGGTTGGCGTTGGTTCTGCCTGGCGTGAAGGATGAGGGGGGATGGGGCTTTAATCGGACACACACGGTTCCGCTTTCGGCGACCGAGCTGCTGAAAACGGAGTTTACGGATGACGAACTGAAGATGTCACCGCCGTTCTTGCCGTTCGCCGAGGACTGGTTGCTCACGACAAACGCGGTGTCTGAGGCTCAAGTCTTGGGCGTTTGCGCGCGCATTCTCGCCGACGGCATCCCCGCAACGACCTTCGCGGCAGGCGCGAATGCGATTGGCGGCGGTTTTGTCGATGTCAATTATCACGAGCTGATGTCAAATAAGGAATCGTGGCCTGAAGACAGAATGAAAGGTGGACAAATGCGCTGGGAACACTCAGATATTAAGGACCTGTCGTTGCCTTATGTCCATAAACTCTTTATCCGCATTGTCAATGGAGAATAAAAGATGAAAGCATCGCTTACGACGAGAAAGATGGTCATTACGGCTGGATTGATGGCGGTTTGCGCATCGGCCTTTTCAGATATGGCAAGGATTGCTGTAAAGGTTATAGATGATGAAACGGGCGAACCGATTAAAGGTGTTTCTGTTATTGGTTCTTTTCGAGATAACATCGGATGGCGAGCTTGGACAGAATCCGTCAAGCCGGATTTAGACAGAAAGACATCTGACAAGGAGGGATCTTGTCTTGTGTCTGGTGAGACGAATTGCGGAGATGCAAGTTTCTGGGTTAAGTCTGTCCCAACTGGTTACTACAAGGTAGCCGGTCAAGCCTTTCAGTTTAAGCAGAAAAATGTTTTCGGCATCTGGCAGCCCGACAACCTTGTCGCGACAATCCGGCTTCAGCGCGTGGAGCATCCGATTCCACTCTTCGTGAAGAAGGTGATGAAAGTCGACTGGAAGAATCCTGTTGGAGGGTTTGACGGGACGAATGCTGTCATGCGATACGACTTGGTCCATGGTGATTGGTTGCCGCCAGATGGAAATGGCGAGATTGCCGACATTACGTTTTCGATAAAATTGACTAGTCACGATGCTGATGACGTGGGCAAGCCGTACCAGCGAACTTTCTATACGTTTGAATATATCATTGAGTTTTTGGGAGCAGGGAATGGGCTCTATAATCAGATTGTCAACCCGACCGCCGGCATCGGACTCCGCACGGCACCAAAGAACGCATATGTCCATCAGACGAGAATTCGACAGGGACGGCGACGACATGTCATCGGTGCAAATTCTTTCGCGAAAAAGTTTACCGATGCAGACCCGAATCGATGCTATGCATTTCGCATCCGTTCAGAATTTGATGACAAAGGACGGCTAACGGGAGGGTATTATGGAAAGATATACGGGGACTTTGAGTTTAGGGAAGGCAACAGGGCGAGTTTTCTCGGCCTCGAGTTCCTCTACTACCTCAACCCCGTTCCGCTCGACCGCAACCTCGAATGGGACATGAAGACGAACCTCTGCCCCAATCCCGGCAATCTCGGCGAGCGCCGTCCGTAGAAATGACGGCAATGGTAATGAAATCCATGACGATGAAGTCGGTTCTTGCTCTTGCGCTGTTTTCCCACGCTGTCGGGTCGGCGCTCGCTCGCCCCCTCCCGCCGCTATCAGCGCCTGAATTCGTTGACACGGAGGTGACGGCTTGCCATTCGCTTGATCAGGCGATGCCCAGCGTGTGCGGACTCAATTTTGAACTCGCGTTCAGGGGAACATCGTCCAACAATGTCGAGATCGTTTTCGGTCGGGACGATGACGGGGACGGCAACCTCTCCTTCGGAGAGTCGGATGTCCGGGTCGGCTGGGACTGTGGACGCTACTTCATCGAGCGCGTTCCGACGGGCGAGCGGTTCGAGGAACTGTCCGTCGACACGAACGGGACGGATCGAACCCTGCGCTGGGACTGCGCCCTCAAGCATCGCGTGATGTGGGGCCTTTCGGTCACGAACGAAGTCGGGCCTGCCTTCGCCGTCGCCACCGCCGCCTCGCCGAGCTGGCTTTACGATGCGAACTGGGACAGGGTGCGGCTGACGGCGCGCGGCCCGGACGCCCGTGACGAACAACGGTTTGATGTCGAGGTCACGACGACGGGAATTGCGGTTATCTTCCGATGAGCGAACTCCTCAAAGACTCAACGGGTGGCGAAGAATCTCCGTGCCACCCCACCTCTATGGTCGTTGCGACATTCTCCTCGATTGTGAAAAAGGGTGCAACGAGATATTTATGCAGAGTCAAAGGGGTTTAGCCGCAGAGAACGCAAAGGACGCAAGGCTCATGCCGC
>CAKURH010000111.1 GCA_934675625.1 uncultured Kiritimatiellota bacterium | reverse complement strand
GGCGTGAGGAGGCCGTCCGGCCACCAGCCCTGGTCGAGCGTCCCCATCAGGAAGACCGGCTCGTCGTTGAGGAAGAAGCGCAAAATGCCCTTTTTGTCGCGGCGCTTCTCGATCTTGCGCATGCCGAAATAGCCTTGCACCGTGTCCGCGCCGCACGCCGCCGTGAAGCCGTAGAGGTTCGGCGCGTCCGGCGACCAGAGCCGAACGGGCGGCGGCAGCGCGAGCGTCACCGCGCCGTTCACGGTCGTCCCCTTCACGCCCGCGACCTCGACCGTCACCTCCGGCTTCGCGAACGCCGGGCTGCGGACGTCGAACGCGAGCGTCACCGTCCCCTTGTCGATGTCCGTCGTGACCGTATAGCCGGCGATGTGCGTCTCCGGCACGTTCTCCAGCCACACCGTCTGCCAGATGCCGGAGACGCGCGTGTAGTAGCAGCCCTTCGGCTCGAAGCTCTGCTTGCCGCGCGAATTCACGAAGTCCTCCGTTGGGTCCCACACGCAGACCGTGAGCTCGTTCGTTCCGTCCGACACGTAGTCGGTAATGTCGAGCGTGAACGGGTTCTGCCCGCCCTCGTGCGGCACGTCCGTCACCTCGCGGTGGCCGACGAAGACCTGCGTGCGGAAGTCGACGCCGCCGAAGTGCAGGAGGATGCGCTCGCCGGGACGCTTCGCGCAGACGATCTGCCGCGTGTACCAGAGGAACTCGTCGGGCTGCAGCAGACGCTCCACGCCCGAAAGCGCGGACTCGATCGCAAACGGCACGCGGATCTTGCCGTCCCATCTCGCCGGACGTCCCGGCGTGTTCGTGACGCTCGTCACGGCGTAGTCCCAGTCGCCGTTCAGGTTCGTCCAGCCGCTGCGCACCATCTGGGGGCGCGGATACACGCGCCACGCATTCTGGCTCGTCACCTGCTCGCCCCACGGCGTCATCAGCGGCGTACGCACGCGCATCAGGTCCACGTCCGGCATCCGGCCCGTCGGATTCGAGAGACGAACCGTGTGCACGCCATGCGTCAGGTCGACCGCCACGGACACGCGCGCCGAGAAGTCGCCGTTCGCGCGCACGACGGGACGCGCGACCTCTCGGCCATCGACCTCGACGACCATCTGCCGCGCCTCGTCGCCCGCACACGCGAACTCAAGGATGCGCCGTCCCGGCGTCTTGATCCAGACGTCCTTCCAGATGAGATCGTTGCTCGGCCGTCCGCCCAGCCCGCGCACGGCCACGCCGCCTGACGCAACTGGAACCTGAGCCGGAAACGCCGTGCCGGCCTTGACCGGATCCTTCAGCTCCTGGTAGTCGGTGAGGAACGCCGTTTCCGCCTCGTAGACAGTCCGCTCCAGGCGCTCGTCCGCGTCAAACCGGAAAAAGCGGGAGGCATGCGGCCGCACCTCGACCGAGAGCCGATTCTCGAACACGCCATCTTCGGCCTTCGCGACGAGATCGAACACGCGAACCTTTCCGCCGAGATCCAGCGCCTCCGCCCGCACGTCGAAGACATGGTTGGACTCGCCCGCGTTGTAGAGCGCGACATAGCGCGACGTCCCGAAGCGCACGTCCGCGTCCTTGACCAGCACGTAGGCGTCGTCCACGCGCGACACGACGTACCCCTGCACGCCCAGCCCCCGGTTCTGGTTCATCGCCAGCAGGTGCGGATTGGTGATCAGATCCATCGTGAACGGCGGAATGGCCCGCGTGTCGCAGCCAATCAGGAGCGGCGAGGACAGCATGCACCACATGCCGAAATGCGTGACCTCCTCATCCTCCGTCAGGCCCGTGTCGCCGTGGTTCCCGAAGATCGACCGAACCTCGCCCGTGCGCTGGCCGACCTCCAGCATGTCCATGTCGTTGTAGTGTCCGGGGCTCGCGTAGGCGCTCAGGTAGAGGTTCTCGCCGATCAGCGTGCGCACGCTCTTCCAGTTCGCGCGGATGTCCGCCGTCGTGCGCCACGAGTCGGCGATCTCCGACACCCACGTGCCGGGATAGGCCCACCGGCAGATGTTGAGGCGCACGTCCGTCCGGCCGGTCGCGCGGATGGCTTGCGCGATTTCAGAATAGCGCTCGCGCTCGTCGAGACTGAGCTTCTTGCCGCCGCAGTAGTCGACCTTGATGAAGTCAAAGCCCAGCTCGTTGAAGTGGAGCTGGCAGTCGGCGGCGTCGTGCCCGTACAGCCCCGACCCGACGCCGGCCGCGTCCTTGCCGCCGGTGCCGCTGCCGGCCCACATGCTGCCGCACGTGTCCGCCCCCGCGTCGGAGTAGATGCCCGCCTTGAGGCCCAGCGCATGGATGCCGTCGACCGTCGCCTTCATGCCGTTTGGGAAGCGCAGCGGATGGAAGCGCAGACGGCCGTTCGCATCGTGCCCGGCGAAGAAACCGTCGTCGATGTTGACGTAGCGGTAGCCGGCGGCCTTGAGGCCGTTCGTCGCCATCGCCCGCGCGACATCAAGAATGATCGACTCCGAAATGTCGACGCCAAACGTGTTCCAGCTCGACCACCCCATCAGCGGACAGCTCCGGTCGTCCGTGTCGCCCGCCCCGGCGCCGTTCTCCGCCACGAGCGGCAGCGAGGCCCACATCCCGACCACGCCAACGGCGATCGCCTTCATCATCTTCGTCATGCGTTTCTTTCCTTTCGTTGTCAGTGACATTTCAAGCTCATTCCCGGCTCTTGCCCTGCGGCCAGCGCCAATTTGCCAGATCCTCGCTCCAGGCGATGCCGACGGAGGCGTTGCGGTCGAAGTCGCCCTCCTGTTCGGTCTTCGGGCCGGAACCGTGGAAGAACAAGAGATACTTGCCGACGCCCGCGATGCGGCGCGCGTCGAGAATCGCGCCGGCCGTGATGCGCCCCTTCGCCCACGGCCAGTCCTTCTGCCCAAGCGTGACGAGACCCGGCACGTCGCGCCATGTCCGCAAGTCGGCCGACCGCTTCAGCGCCAGGCCGTTCTGCGGCGAATGCAGCATCAGCCAGCCGCCATCGTCCGCGCGGACGACGCAGACGTTCTCGCCGGCGTCCGCGCGCCCCTCAA
The DNA here is from genome assembly GCA_934675625.1 of uncultured Kiritimatiellota bacterium. Taxonomy (GTDB): domain Bacteria; phylum Verrucomicrobiota; class Kiritimatiellia; order RFP12; family UBA1067; genus UBA1067. The sequence continues at coordinate 7,352 of CAKURH010000111.1, read as the reverse complement.
ACGTCCAGGTCTTCAGGTCGCGCGACGTCGCGCGGCTCACCCCGTTCTGCTTGAAGAAGCAGTGCCAAAGCCCGTCCGGGCCCTTCACCAGATACGGGTCAATCATCCGCCCCATGTCGGCGACGGAGACGCCCGGCCCCTTCACTTTCAGCAGCTCGGGCTGCGTCCACGTGCAGAAGTCCCGCGTGCGGGAGCCGAACAGGCGGCAGTCCGCGTTGCCGTATTTCGGCGGGCGGTCGGTCAGCATCGCCCCCGGACGCGGATACGACTGGAAGCAGAGCACCCAGTCGTCGCCGTCCCGGACGACATTTCCGGGGCTTGAGTAGTTGTGCTTCGGGTTCGCCGGGAAGAGCGGATCCAGTCCGCTCCAGTGGACGAGATCCCGGCTTTCCGTGTGGACGACCGTCGCCCGCACCTTGTTCTTCGAGGCATAGACCCACGTCATGAAGAGGTGGAACTTCCCGTCCACGTAGACGACGGCCGGATCGCGATACGCGCTCGTCGGCGTCCCCCGGAACAGGCGCACGTCCGGAATCTTCGTCAGGTCGGGCCTCGGCACGACGCCGGACGCGGCCGCGTCGGCAGCCGCCGCAAGTCGGCGGTGCAGGGCGACGAACGGCGCGGCGTCGACCTTTTCCGTCCGGCGGTCGAACGTGGCGAAGCCGCCGACCTCCCGTCCGACGTCGGTCGCCTGAACCCAGCAGTGCCCGGCGAGCCCGTCCTGGATGGCGGCGACAAGGCCGGATTCCATCTTCAGGTAGTTCACGCCGTCGCCGCCGCCGAACTCGCCGATGAAGCGAATGCGGTCCCTGTCCGGCGGCGGGGCGACAGGCCCCGGATACTTGTGGATGTCGAAGATGTCGCTCAACGGCGCGACGCCGGCCGGACGGCGCATCAAGTGCATGCCGGGGCCCATCGCGTCCGCAAACGTGCCAAGGCTGTCCACGAACCCGCCGTCGTAGTCGTTCCACCCGGAGAAGGCGTCGATGAGCCGCGTGCCGTCGGAACGCCGCAGCCATTTGAGCGTGTCCATCGACAGGCGTTCGCCCGGCTGTCCCCACGCCTCGTTGAAGGGACACCAGACGACGACCGACGGATGCTTCCGGAGGCGGTCGACCATCGCCTTCAGCTCGCGGCGGAACATCCCGTAGCGCGGCGTCTTGTCCGTGTTGCGGTGGTGGTAGTCGCCGCCGCCGGACGGCATGTCCTGAATGACCATCATCCCGGTCTCGTCGCAGTGCCGGTAGAAGGCGCGCGGCTCGACCTTGATGTGCTTGCGGATCGCGTTGAAGCCGAGGCGCCGCAGACGGTCGACGTCGGCGCGGAGCGCCGCCTCGCTCGGCGGCGTGTAGTGCCCGTCCGGCCAGATGCCCTGGTCGAGGACGGAACTGACGTAGACCGTCTTGCCGTTCAGCGCGAAACGCAGGTTCCCCGCCGCGTCGCGCACCTTCGTGAACGCGCGGAGTCCGAAATACCCCTTTGCCGCGTCCACGACGCCGCGCACATCCGTCACCCGGATGTCGAGGTCATAGAGGGCCGGATCCTCGCACGACCAGAGGCGCCAGGGGCGCGGCAGCTGCAGGACGGCCGGCCTTCCGTCGCCCGGCCACGCCACGCGGGCGACCTCCTCGCCCTTCCACAGGGCGCGCACCGCCGCGCGGGCCGTCCGCACGTCGCCCCGGATGTCGAGGAAGACCTTGACCTGTCCCGTGGCGATGTCACATTCGGTGTAATAGTCGGCGAGATGCGTGTCCGGCACGTATTCGAGCCAGACGCTCTGCCAGATGCCGCCGGTCGCCGGGTGATATGAGCCGCGCTCCAGCAGGGTCTGCTTGCCCGCCGTGCCGACATGGTCGTCCGTCGGGTCCCAGCAGATGACCTCCAGCGCGTTCTCGCCGACGCGCACGAGCGCGGTCACGTCCACCGCGAACGGCTCCCACGCGCCGGCATGCGGAACATCCGTCGCCTCGACGCCGTTCACGTAGACCTGCGCCCGGAAGTCGACGCCCTCGAAATGCAAGATCTTGCGCGTCCCGCGCGTCTCGTCCACCGTGAACGTCCGGCGGTAGCGCACGAGGTCGTTGCTCGTCACGACGCGCCCGACGCCGGAGAGCGCGACGTCTGGCCCGAACGGCACGAGGATCTTCTCGTCGTCCTTCGCGGGCTCGCGGCCGCGCGTGCCGAAGAACGCAAAATCCCAGAGCCCGTTCAGGGACTGCCAACTGGACGTCGGGCGCACGAGCTCCGGGCGCGGATACTCGCGCCAGGCGTTCGCGGGCGTCACCTTCTCGCCGAACGCCGACAGCGCGGACAAAAGAGCGCAGGACAGGATCATCATCCGTTCAGGCCTCCGTTCACTTCGCCAGACGCGGGTCGAGCGAATGGATGAACACGCGGAAGCCCTCGGCGCGGCCGCCCGCCCCCACGTTGACCGAATAGCGACGCGAGGGCAGGCACCCGTCATAGCCCGTCCCGAGCGCCCCGCCCTTGCTGACGTTCGCCGTGCCGGTCGCGCCCGACAGGGTCTGGCTGCCGTGGGCGTTGATCGCGCCCTGCGTCTGCGCGCCCTTCTCGTACCAGTCGAGGCAGAGCTCGTTCGCGTTGCCGTGCATGTCGTAGAGACCGAACCCATTCGGCGCATACGAGCCGACCTCGGCCGTCCCGCTCGTGACGTCGGCCGTCGCGGGATCCGGCCACTTCCCGTCCACGAGGCCCGCGTTGTCGCCAAATCGCGCCGAAAGGTTTTCCCGGAGGGCGGGCGCGCCGTCGCCCCACTGCTCGTCGGTCGTCCCGGCCTTGGCGGCGAACTCCCACATCGCCTCGCCCGGCAGGTCAAAGGCCAGGCCCGTGCGGGCGCGCAGAAGGCCGAGGAACGAGGCGGGATGCGGCGCTTCGGGATAGCGGTAGGCCTCGGTCATGTCGCCGCGCAGAGCCGGGGCGCGGTCCTCCCGCGCCGTGTCCGCCCGCTCGATCGCGACCGAGTCGACCGGCCGGCGGTCGCTGAACTTGTACTGTCCGGGGCAGGTCCGCGCCGTCACGGCGGCCCACTGCCCGCGCGTAAGCTGGAAAACCGCCGCCCAGTAGTCATTCGTCAGAGTCACCTCGTGCGGCGCACCAGACGCGCTCGTCGACCCGCGATCCGAAAACGGCTCGCATCCCATCACCCACGGGATATTGCGCGCATGGATGCGGCGCAGGACGAGCCTGTCCGTCCAGTAGGCGCTGTTGGCGGTGAGGCTCTCCGCAAAGCCGTCCGCATCCTCCGCAAAGACGAAACGCGGCGTCGCGGCCGTCGCGGACAGGTTGACGACCAGGTAGTCCGGCGGATTCTCGATCGGGCGGCAGACCAGCTTCACCGCCGCCCGGACGTCCTTCCGATCCGCGCCCAGCGGCGTGTCCGTCACGTGCCACGTGAACGCATGGCGCCCATCGCCGGAGACGATCGTGTTGATGTCGCCGGAGACGGCCGCCGGATTCGCGCCGCCGACCGACACGCCGTTCGTCGTCACGGACAGCATCACGATGGCCGGGCCGCCGGTCAGCGTGTACTCCATCTTGAGGACTCTCCGGGTCGACTTCACGACCTGGACATCCGAAACCGTCGAAACGCCCGCACACGCCGCCCAGGCCCAGGCCAAGGACGACACCAGCATCAAGCTCTTCTTCATCTCGATTTTCTCCTTTCCGTCACGTTCACTTGTTGAGCGCCCTGTCCACGACCGGGCAGACGACGCGGCAGCCGAAGTCAACCCTTGCGGACGCAAAGGACGAGCAGCTGTAACCCCGGAAACCCGCCCGGCACTGCTGCATCGTCGTGAGGAAGCTGCCGCCCCGCATCACGCGGTTCGTCGTGACGACGCTGCCGTCGACCGTGCCGAAACGCGGCAGAAGCCCGTCGGCGTTGATCGGCGCGGTGCGATCGTTGAGAATCCCGCCATTCCCCTTCGCATAGTAGTCGAGGCACCATTCCCGCACATTCCCGTGCATGTCGTAGAGGCCGAAGTCGTTCGGCGCGTAGCTGCCGCACAGCGCGGTCGCGTTCGTCGGGCCGTAGACCGTCGCATCCGACCAGGCGGACGACTTGGCGAGGGTCGCCGGATCGTAGTGGCCGCTGTTGCAGGCGTAGCGGCCGGGCAGTCCGTCGTCGCGGATCAGCTTCTTCGACATGTCGGCCTTCTTGTCGCGGAAATCCTGCAGCTGCTCCTCCGTCCAGACGGCCCACCAGTTGATCGCCTGGCCGTTGCCCCAGTAGGACGGCACAGAGCCGACCGCCGCATAGTCGTAGCCGACCGTCGTCGGGCCGTGCCCGGCCCACGCGGCGAACTCCCACTCGAATTCGCCCGGCAGATCGAAAGCCAGCCCCGTCCGAGCGCGCAACTTGCCCAAGATGCTGTCCGAGGCGGGCGCCGCCGGATAGAAGGAGTCCGCGCCGCCACGGATGTCGATGAAGGAGAGCGAATCGGCCGGACGCAGGAAGCGCTCGCCCACGAGGTTGTACTTGCCGCCCTTCAGCGTCCCCATGATCATCGAGTGCTGGCCTTTCGTCAGCTCGAAGACGCCCATGTAGTAGTCGTGGTCGAGCTGGCGGTTTCTCGGATACTCCGCGCCGCCGGAATAGGTGGACTGCGGATCATACTTTTCGCTGGTCGAGTCCGTCGTTCCGCAATACGACGTGCCGCTGATCCACGGCACGTCCTTGGCGTGAACCCGCTTCAGCACAAGCTTCTGGAACCGGTAGACCGGGTTGCCGAGCAGACCGCCGGGCAGCGCCGCCACGCTTTCGCAGTACGTGATGCGGCGCGCATCGTCCAGCGACTCGGACAGGTCAACCACCATCACGTCCGGCGGGTCGTCGACGTCCCAGGCCGTCACGCGCACGGTCGCGTTCGCCAGCAGGGCGTTCGCGGTCGCGACGGTCGCCGAGGATCCGTCCGCCTGCGCCGTGTCGTCGGCCGGACGCCAGTAGATCTTCTTGCGGCCCGCCGTCTCGATCTCTCGGTTCACGTCGCCGGAGACCTGGCGGAAGTTGATGCCGTCCAGCGGCTCTTCGCCGACGGTCGCCGAAAGCGTGACGATTGCCGGCGCCGCATCAAGGCTGTAGGCGATTTCCAGCCGCCCGTCCGACAGGGGCGTGCAGACGACATCCGAAACGGTCGCCGCCGACGCGGCCAGCGCCGACGCGACGAGACACGAGAAAACAAGACGCTTCATGTCAAAGAGCCTCCCTTCAGCGAATGAAAACCGCCAGCCCCGGCTGGCACAGGTCAACCTCGACAGCCGCCGTCTCGACGCGGTAGCGCGCATCGACCTCGACGGAAACCGTCCCGACGGACAGCGCCCCGGCAACGGACAGCGCCGCACCGATGACGACAGCCGACAGCAATGCCAGCCGCTTGGGGTAGGTTGAGTTTCGCTTGTGAATCGCGTTCATCATGGCATCCATTCTCCTTTTTCGAGTTTCTGAATACCGCTAATTATACATTACCCCCCCCCCCCCCCCCTGTCAATAGTGCAAATTATAAAATCTTAGAATTTCTCACGCGCCGCTTCCCCCCTGCGGCGGGCGCAGCCCTGTACAGATCGACAAGGTCTGCAGTATGTGTCCGTTGTTCGACTCCTGTGGTATCATCGATTTTCTTTGACGCGACTCTGCCTCTAACGTTCGCCTTACCCAATGCCCTCAAGTTCCGAGTCCGCCATCCAGCCATTCAAGCGAGACGGCGTCTGCCACGCCGCCCTCGGCGACGAAAAGCCGCGCAACGGTCTTTGGATAGTCCTTTGCAAACGGCAGGTTCGCCGCCTTGGCCTTCAGCTCGGCGAGCGTCCGCTCGGCTTCGCGGGCGGACAGCGAAAGCTTCGCCTCCCCGACGAGCAACGTCTGTCCGTCCAACGACTCGGCGACGACATCGAGTTCCATCGGCCGACGGTCAATCCCGTTCCCCCACCAGCGGGCGACCTTGCGCCAACGACCGGGCACGCCGGGAATCGCCCGCCGTCTCAGCGTCTCGCGCACCAGCATCTCCCAAGCCTGTCCGAGAAAGACGCGGAACGGCCCGCGAATCGCCTCGACCTCTCCAGGCGACGAGAGGTAGTAGGAATCCGAGTAGTTCGGCAGGGCAAACGCGTACCAGAACCTCAGGAACGGATCGGTCACGCGGTAGAGAGTCCGCTTGTTGCTCTTCTCGTCACAGTCAAAGGGGATGTCCCGGCAGACGAGGCCCAGTTCCATCAGGCGGCGCAACGGACGTCCCAGCGACGTCATCGGCACCTGCAGGCGCGCGGCGATCTCGGACGGACGCTCCGCCCCTTGCCCGACGAGGGCGAGGACGCTGGTCGCCTGAACGGCATCCCTCAGGTCTTCGTGCAGGATGAAGTCCGGCTCGTCGCGGAAAAGTCCCTGCGGAGAGAAGACCTGTCGGCGAAGCGTCTCCCAAAGGTCGGACTCGCCTTGGCAGACTTCCCAGTATCTCGGAACGCCGCCCCAAACGGCATAATGCTCAAACCGTTCCCAAAGCGAAAGCCCTGGAAATGCGCACTTCGTCCACTCGAACGAAATCGGCCCCAGGTTGACGAGCTCACGTGCGCGTCCGTAAAGCGGTTCGTCCGAACGGAGCAGGAGGCCCTGCATCATCTTCTGTGAGGAGCCGCAGATGAACAGCTTCTGCCCGGACGTGCGCAAGCCGTCGGCCACGCGCTGCAGCACGCTGGGGAGTTCAGGCGCACGTTCGACCAAATAGGGCAGCTCGTCGATGACAAGGACGCTGTCGGCAGGGGCCTCACGCCGCCATCGGTCAAAGAGCGTCCCCCAGTCCGAATACGTGACCTCGCCAAAGCCCGGTAGAATCGCCGACAGATCCTTGGCCAAACGAACGCGCTGCAGAGACGCCTCGCTCCGATCCGCCTGATGCAGCATCACGTCCGTTCGCCCCTTCAAGACCTCCTCCAACAGGCGGCTCTTGCCAATCCGGCGGCGTCCGTAAAGACACGCCAAAGCCCCTTCCTTGAGCGAAAGGAAGCGCCTGAGCCGATCCGACTCGTCAATTCTATCGAAAAAGTCCATTTCTCTGCGCGTTATTATTATGCCAATAAAGCATTATTCCTAACGCGCATAATTATACCATACGCCTGACTTCACCGTCAATCCCATCCCCCAAACGGGGGCCTGTCCCCAGAAAATTACAGGACGAGACTGTACCACTCAATCTGCGTTCCGCGTGAAGACCGCGACGGCGCCGCCCTCGTCGCAGAGCGCGAAGCGCACCGTCTCGCCCCGGAGCACCGTCCGCGTCGTGCAGGCGATGGCCTTCGCGTCCGCCGGCGTCCGCGCCGGGTCGTCCGCGTAGGCGGCCATC
>CAKURH010000110.1 GCA_934675625.1 uncultured Kiritimatiellota bacterium | reverse complement strand
TCTTTCGTGTTGCGTTCGATTGTCGCGTTTCGCATGATTGGGTCGTATTATACCAAATCTGAAAGCCGAACGGGCGATTACGGCTGCGGCTGCGCGAGCGGCGTCAGAACCGGGTCCGAATACGGCGCGGACGGATCCATGCGCGCGAACGAGACGTAGCTCGGCGCACCCCAGCCCGTGCCGGGGTTGCGCCCGACGACCGTGATGTCCACGCGGTTCGTCGGCGAGAGGCCGCGCCGGTCGATCGTCACCTGCGCGACGGACGGCGCCAGCCGCGCGATCTTCACGTCCGCGCCCGCGCCGTGCGTCTGCACGAACGCGAACTCCTGCGCGCCCTTCGCCGTGATCGTGAACGTGCGCGTCTCGGCCTCGGCGCGCAGGACGTAGGCCCACGCGAACGCCGTGCCGTAGGTCAGTTCCGGCCACGCCGTCTTCTCGGCGATCGGCTCGGCCTTGACGGAAATGACCGCAAGCGGCGGAATCGCCTCGACCGTCAGCGCGGACGCCGCCGCCGCGAGCCGCCGCACCTGTACGCCGTTCGGCGGAAACGCCGTCGGGTGCGCCCGGAACGTGAGGTAGTCCGTCTCGTTCGTGACGCCGACGAGCGACTTGCGGATCAGCGTCTGGATCGTCGGCGCGAGCAGGCTGCGGCGGACGATCTCCGCCTTGACGTTCGGCTTGAGCGCACGCGACGCCTCCAGCGCGGCCCGCAGGTAGGGCAAGTCGGAATAGCTGCGCCCGGCCGTCGTGATCCAGTACGGCGCGAGCGAGGCGAAGACGTCGCCGTTCGTGCCGACGGGCGGCGTGTCCGCATTCGAGGGGAAGACCCACGTCTGGTTCGAGAGGTAGAACTTCGCCATGCGTCCGAGCCGCGCGGACTCCATCGTCAGGAGCGCGCGCGGAATCGACCGCCAGAGGGGCGAGCCGAGAAACGCACGCGACGAGTTGCCGAAGACCGGGTAGGGAAAGAGGATGTTCGGCGCGTTGAGATCCATCTGCCGCGCGCGGCCGTCCCGGTCGAGGCTGACGACCGTCAGTCCCGGATAGTTGGTCGCGTTCAGCACCGAATGCCCGCCGTCCCGGTTCATGTAGAGGTCGCCCGTGTTCCCGCCGGCGGACGCGGCCGCGAGCTTCAGCTGGGCGACGAAGCAGCCGACGTCGAAATCCCAGTTCAGGTTCTGCTCGCCGAGCGCAATCGGCTGTCCGGCGACGCCCGTCGCGGGCACGGTCGCGAGCGGCCCCAACAGCAGCGGACGCGTCCGCATCTCGCGCGCGTATTCGATGAGCTGCGCGTAGCGGGGGAACTTCACGAGCCGCTTGAGGTCGGCGTCCTTCGCGATTTCGTCCGCATCGCGGAAGCCGCAGTCGATCGCCTTTTCGAGCTCGTCGAAGGCCTCTTCCTGGCGCTTCGCAAAGTAGGCGAGCGAACAGGCGAGGTTGTAATGCCAGGTCGGGTCGTCCGGCAGAAGCTTGACGCCCTTCCGGCACGTCTCCTCCATCGTCGCGGTGTCGCCTTCGCGCATCGCGACGATGAACTGGCGACGCAGGCGGTCGTGCTCCGGGAAGCGCGCGGGGTAGTCCCAAATCGAGAGGACGGCGAGAATCAGGGCAAGCGCATTCATTTCTTGAACCTCATCCAGCTGGGGAGCCGCACGAGCTTCGCCTCGCGGCTCTGGTTGGTCTCCATCGACTGCGCCGTGCCGATCGACGGCGATTCGAGCGTCGCGAGGCGGTTCAGCAGCACCTGCTGGCGCGTCGCCTGCTGACGGCGGATGTCCTCGGTGTGCTGACGTTCGGCGACGAGTTCCTTTTCGCGCGTCTGCAGCTGCTCGCGCAGGGCCTCGACCTCGGCGCGCAGCTGCGTGACGTCCTTCATGTTCTCCGCGAGCCGCGCCTCCTCGGCCTTCCGCTCGCGCAGCTGCGTCGTCAGCTCGCGCACCTTCGACTCGCTTTCGAGCCGTTCCATCTCGTGCGTCCGGCGCAGGTCGTCCAGTTCCTTGCGCAACTGGGTCGTGCGCGGATCCTCCGGGCGGTCGCGCAACGCCTTGCGCGTCATGTCCTCGATGTTGGCGCCCGCGCGCTTCAGCATTTCGCGGCGGCGCTCCAGCAGATGGTCTGCACGTTCGAGGTGGCGCTGCTTGAACGCCTCGAACTCGCGCTTCTCCGCCTCCAGGATGCGCCCCAGCTCCTCGGCCTCGCCCGTCATGATCGCGTAGACGGCGGCCTGGATGTCGGCCACCTCGCTCGCGGCCTGCGGCAGGCGGCGCAGCTCGTCTTCGAGCGCATGAACCTGGTCGCGCAGTTTCGCCTCGCGGTCAGCCGCGTCTTTCGCCGCGCGCGCAGACTCCGTTGCCGCATTCTCGGCCTCTTTCGTCACGCGCGCGACTTCCGCCGACGACGCCTCGACCTGTGCGCGCAGTTCCGCCGCACTCTTCGCCGCCGCATCCAGCCGCGTCTGCAGGTCGCCCGTGTGGCGTCGTTCCTCGGCGAGCAGCCCTTCAAGTTCCTTGACGCGCGTCTCGTCCACGACAACCTTCTCGACCTCGACGATTTTCTCGACGACCCTGACCTCCGGCTCGGTCGCGGCGGTCGGCATGTTCGTCGGCTCTTCGGCGGTCGGTTCGGGCGCTTCGACCTGCTCGGGTTCGGCGGTCGTCGTCTCAGACTGTGAGCTCGTCAATTCGTCGGGCTCGGCGTTTGGTTCGGGGTCTGAGGGCGGAAGCACGTCGGGCTTCGCCGTCGGCGCGTCCGCGCCGACGTCCCCCGCGTCCTCGAACGGCGCGCGCGTCTCGACAAGCGTCGCCGACGGCGGCAGGCGCCCGCTCGCCAAAAGCGCCTCGGCCGCCGCGCGGTTGAACGGCCCGCGCGGGTTGCCGTCGCCGAGGTCAATCGAAAACCGCAAGTCAAGAAACGGCACGTCCTCTACGCGCCGCCAGACCTCGTTGTCGTCGGAAACCTCCTGCCCCGGCTGGATGCGCCCCAGCTTCGCCCACTCGATAAGCCGCGCCTCCGTCTCGGGGCCGAACGTCTCGTCCTGCGTCCGCAGATACCATTTCGCCTCGTTCATCCGTTTTTCCTTCCAAACAGATTCTTAGAAAACCCAAAGCGGCGCCCACGCGCCAGCTCGTGCTGCGCGGCCGCCTCCAGCGCCGCCATGCGCTCGCGGTCAAGGCCGCCGAAGAGCGAACCGGGCGCGCGCGGCGGCGGCACCTTGCCCGCCGGCTCGACGACTTCGGGCACGACCAGCTCGGTGCGCGGCGGCGGCTCGACCTCGACGATCTTCTCGACCTCCACGACCTTTTCCACGATTTTCTCGACGACCTTCTCGACTTCGACAATCTTCTCCACCGGCGGCGGATCCTCGTCAATCGCGAACTCGTGCAGACGATAGGCCTTCGCCGTCGCGGCGAGCTGCCCGCCCTTGAAGAGGCTCGAGACGACCTGTCGGTGGAACGGGCCGAAGAACTTGCCGGGCTCGGTCTCGACGAGCCACTTCATCTCCAGCTCGGACATGAGCTGCGCCGGCTTCCAGCTGATGCGGTCGGTTGAAACGAAACAGGACGGCTCAATGCGTCCGTCCTTCGCCCATTCGATTAGCGCCGAAACGTCCGCCGGCCCGTAGACGTTTCCCTCCTCGGTTCTGACGAACCACTCCCTTGAATCTGACATGGCCGTATTATACCAAAAACGGCCGCGCCCGATACAAGGGAGCGCGTTCGCCCGCGCACGCCTCAGCGCGCGTCGGTCGCCTTGATGCGGTCCCACGCCTTGTTGTAGAGCTCCATCACCTCCGGCTGCGCGTCGAAGCCCTTGAGGACCTGTCCGCGCTTGATCGTCTCGGCGTCGAGGACGATGAGGGCGCGGTAGTCGGGGTCGAGCTGCTCGATGCCCGGCTTGACGGGATTCGGGCCGCAGATGTACTCCATGTTCGCCTTGGCGACTTCGCCGTCGTAGATGTAGTTGATGAAGGCGTACGCGAGGTCGCGGCGCGGCGCGTTCTTCGCGACGACCATCTCGTCGAACGCGATCGTGAAGCCCTCCTTCGGCAGCGCGAAGCCGATGTCCTCGCGCGCGGCCTCGCCCGCCTCCTCGTCGCCGACGATGACCTGCGTCGCGTCCGTCGAGTAGCCGTGGCCGAGCCACGACGAGCCGTTGGCGACCTCCGTCTTGTAGCTCTCGCTGTCGAACTTGCGCGAGCCGACCTTCCACTTCAGCACCTGCTCGACCGCCGCGTCGATTTCCTTCGGATCGGTCGAGTTGATGGAATGGCCGAGGTACATGAGCCCCGCGCCGATGATCTCGCGGATGTCGTCCAAGAGCGTGATGCGGTTCTTGAGGGCCGGGTTTCCGAGAATCGCCCAGCTCGCGACGTCCGCCCCTTCGGGAATCTTGTCCTTCTGGTACATGAAGCCCGTGTAGGTGACGGCGTACGGCACGTTGTAGGCGAACGTCGGGTCGATGATCTGCGCCTCGAACGAGCGGTCGAAGTTCTTGCGCACGTTCGGGATCTTCGCGTGGTCGAGCTTCTCGATGAGGCCGTCCTTCGCCATCTGCGCGACCTGGTAGGAGCTCGGCATCATGATGTCGTAGCCCGTGCCGCCCGCCTTGAGCTTGGCGTACATCGCCTCGTTCGAGTCGAACGTGTCGACGATGACCTTCACGCCGAGCGCGCGCTCGAAGCTCGCGAGCACGTCCGGCGCGATGTAGTCGCACCACGTGTAGATGTGGAGCTCGCCCTTCTCCCCGCCGTTGGGGGGAACGTAGCCGCTCGCCTCGGCCGCCGCGCGCGCCTGGGCGGAGAGGTCGGTTCCTTCGGGATCGGCGGACTTGGTGCAGCCCGCGAAGAGCGCGGCGGTCGCACACGCGGCCGCTGCGGATTTCATTTTCAGCGTCATAGCTTTTTTCCTGATTTCTTGGTTTGTTTCGTTTGGCGTCCCGACACCCTGCCGAGACGCGCGCATTATACCAAAAAATCAGTCGCCTGCGCGCCTACAAGTCGATGTCGCCGAAGCCGCCCCAGACGTCACGGCCCTCATAGCGGTGCGGCGTCAGTTCGCCCTTCAGGACGCGCAGTGCGGGATAGGCCATCGCCTCCTGCTCCATCTCGCCCGGATACGTCGCGATCGGGGCGATGAAGCCGCAGCGGCGGCGGACGCCCTCGGCGACGTCGGGGAAGCGCAGCAGCCCGCCCGTGAGCAGGATCGCGTCGACCTTGCCGCAGAGCACGGCGCTCATCTCGCCGATCATCTTGCAGACCTGGTAGATCATCGTCTGCCAGACGAGCGTCGCCTTGCGGTCGCCCGCATCGACCTTCGCATGGACGAAATCGGAGTTCGACGTGCCGAAGAGGTCGACGAAGCCGCCCGCGCGCGAGCAGCGCAGCCGCACGTCCGCGACGGAGTGCGCCTCAATGTAGTCCAGCAGCTGAAGGACGGGCACTGACCCGATGCGCGTCGGCGTGAACGCGCCCTCGCCGTCGGCGCCCATGTTGCCGTCGACCATCCGCCCGTGGTCGTGCGCGCCGACGGTGATGCCGCCGTCGATGTGCGCGACGATGAAGTTGCAGTCCTCGTAGCGGCGGCCCATCTTCTCCGCATGGTATTCGGCGACGGCCTTCTGGTTGAGGACGTGCGAATGCGGCGTGCGGTAGACGCCCCTGATGCCGGTGAGGCGCGCGAGTTCGCCGTATTCGTCGACGTTCGTCGGGTTGAGCGTGTAGGCCGGCTTCCCGTATTCCTGCGCGAACTTCCACGCGAGCATGACGCCGAGCTTGGCCGGATGCTCCGACCCGCCGACGCCGACGACCGTGTCGTCGAAGAGCCTCTGGTCGATGACCGTGATGCCGCCCGGCTGCGTGTGGGCGCTGCCGCCGCGCCCGACGAACGCGTCGATCGACGCGGGCTCGACGCCCTTCTCCTTCAGGAGCGAGACGATCAGGTCGTAGCGGAACGGCAGCTGGTCGTTGACGTGCGCGAACTTGAGCAGCACCGACGAGTCGTGAAAGACGCTTTTCTCGAATTGGGCCCGCTTGTCCTCAAACAGGCTCACCTTGGTCGAAGTCGATCCCGGATTGATGACGAGTATTCTCATTGTCCAACCTCAAGCCGCTGGGCGAGGCGTTCGGGGAGGCCCGCCTCCCGGATCTTCGCCTGCGCGGCGGCGACGTCGTAGTCGAGCCGGCGGAACCGCACCGTGCGGTCCTTCGGCGAATAGAGCACATACGCCGCGCGCGGATCCCCGTCGCGGGGCTGCCCCACCGAGCCGACGTTGATGAAGTACTTGCGCCCGATCGGCAGCTTGAAGTCCTGCGCGTCGATGCGGTAGACCCCGCCGATCTGCTTCTCGTAGATCATCGGGCAGTGCGTGTGCCCGTGGAAGCAGAGCGGCGTGACCTGGTGGAAGAAGTTCGACTCGGCCTGCAGGTGGTCGAAGACGTAGCCGAAGCCCTCCGGGTGATCCATCGTCGCATGGACGAGCGTGATGCCCATCTTCGTCGTCACGAACGGCAGGTTGCGGAGGAACGCGAGCTCCTCCGCCGACAGCTGGCGCTTCGTCCAGTCGATGACGGCGGCGGCGTGCGGGTTGAAGTCATCGAGGTCGAGATGGTCCGTCGAGACGTAGCAGTCGTGGTTGCCCATCACGATCGGGCAGCCGAGCTCGCGCATGATCTGGAGGCACTCGTGCGGACGCGCGTTGTAGCCGACGACGTCGCCCGTGCAGAGGTAGTCCGTCACGCCCTGTCGGCGGCAGTCGTCCAGCACGACCTCAAGCGCGTCGAGGTTCGCGTGGATGTCCCCCAGGATGGCGAAGAGCTTGTCCATCTCACTTCAGCAGCGCGGCGGCGAGCTGCAGGTCCTCCGGCGTCGTGATCTTGACGTTGGGCGCGAGCGAGGTGAGGATCTTCGGCGCGACGCCGTTCAGCTCCAGCGCCTGGCAGTCGTCCGTCACGTCCTTCTTGCCGAGCGCCTTGTAGGCCGCGCGGAACTCCTTCACCTGGAAGGCCTGCGGCGTCTGAACCGTCCAGAGCCGTTCGCGCGGCACGGTCTCGCTGACGGTCACGCCCTTCTCGCAGCGCTTGACCGAATCCGTCATCGGACGCCCGACGGCGACCGCCGGCGACCGCTTCGCGGCCTTGACCACCTCGGAGACGAGGTCGCTCTTCACGAGCGGACGCGCCCCGTCGTGGACGACGACGATCCGCGTGTCGACGTCGCAGGCGGCGAAGCCCGCCGCGACCGACTCGGCCCGCGTCTTCCCGCCCGGCACGATCTTGTCGAGCTTGGAGATGCCGAACATCCGCGCGACCGCCTTCGCCGCGAGCTGCTGCTCCTTGCGGACGACGAGGACGATGCGGTCGATGTCGGGGCAGCGCTCGAACGCCAGAAGCGCCCACGCCACCACCGGCTTGTCCACCAGCGACAAGAACGCCTTGTCAACGCTTGCGCCCATGCGCTCCGACTTGCCGGCCGCCACAATGATTGCCGTCGTCATCATACGAGTCCCTTTCCACAGCATTTCTTGTATTTCTTGCCCGAGCCGCAGGGGCACGGGTCGTTCCGCCCGACAGCCGCCGTGTGCGGCTGCGGTGAAATCGCAGGTGCGAGCGCGCGGCTGGAGATGGGCCGAACGCCCGCCGCCGCGCGGTTCTGGTTCATCATCGACGCGAACACGTCGCCGATCGTCTTCGCGGACGCGGCGGTCCCCTCCGCACTTCTTCCTTCTTCCCTTTTCCCTCTTCCTTCGTCCCCTTCGCCGCCGTCGAACGCCTCCTGGTTCGTGCGCGCGCGGGCCATCAGGTTGAACGCGGCCTGGAGGCGCGCCGCCGTCGCGCTGCGGAACTCGGAGCTGACGACCTTCGACTTGATCGTGGTCATCAGCGTCTCGAACATCTCGAACGCCTCCTTCTTGTACTCGATGAGCGGGTCGCGCTGGCCGTAGGCGCGCAGGTTCACGCCCGTGCGGAGGTCGTCCATCGCGCGCAGGTACTCCTGCCACTCGCGGTCGATGACCTGCAGGAAGACGCCGCGCTCCATGTGCGGCAGGACCTCCGGGTCCTCGCCCGCGCACTTCGACTCATACGCCGCCTCGACGCGCTTCATCACAAGCGCGCCGGCCGCGTCGGGCTGCCCCATGAGCGGCTGAAGCTCCTCCTCCGTCACCGTGATCGGGAACGTCACGCCGAGCCAGTTCATGAAGTCGACGAGCGAACCGTCCTTCGGGTCGGAGAGGTAGCGCTCGGCCTGCGTCAGCACGAGGTCGTTCATGACGTCGAGGATCAGGTCGTGCACCGCCTTCGGGTCGCCGTTCAGCACGCGCCCGCGCAGCTCGTAGACGACCGAGCGCTGCTTGTTCATCACGTCGTCGTATTCGAGCGTGCGCTTGCGGACGGCGAAGTGCTGCTGCTCGACACGCCGCTGCGCCGTCTCGACGGAGCGGTTGAGCCACTTGTGCTCCATCACCTCGCCCTCCTTGAGGCCGAGGCGCTGCATGATGCCCGAAAGCCGCTGCGACCCGAACAGGCGCATGAGCTTGTCCTCGAGCGAGATGAAGAACTGCGAGCTGCCGGGGTCGCCCTGGCGCGAGCAGCGGCCGCGCAGCTGGCGGTCGATGCGCCGCGACTCGTGCCGCTCGGACCCGATCACGTGCAGGCCGCCGACCTCCGCGACGCCTTCGCCCAGCTTGATGTCGGTGCCGCGGCCCGCCATGTTCGTCGCGATCGTGACCGCGCCCTTCTGGCCCGCGAGCGCGACGATCTCGGCTTCGCGCGCGTGGTTCTTCGCGTTCAGCACCTCGTGCGGGATGCGCGCGATCTTGAGCATGCGCGAAAGCACCTCCGACGTCGCGACCTCGACCGTGCCGAGGAGGACCGGCTGGCCCAGCGCATGGCGCCGCTCGACGTCCGCGATGATCGCCTTGAACTTCTCGCGCTCCGTGCGGTAGATCTGGTCGTTGCCGTCGATGCGGTTCACCGGGCGGTTCGTCGGGATCGAGACGACGTCGAGCTTGTAGATGTCCTTGAACTCGCGCGCCTCCGTCTCGGCCGTGCCGGTCATGCCGGAGAGCTTCCTGTAGAGGCGGAAGTAGTTCTGGATCGTGATCGTCGCGAGCGTCTGCGACTCCTTCTCGATCTCGACGCCCTCCTTCGCCTCGACGGCCTGGTGCAGGCCGTCCGACCACCGGCGGCCCGGCAGCACGCGGCCCGTGAACTCGTCGACGATGTAGACGTGGTTGTCCTGCACGACGTACTCGACGTCCTTCTCATAGAGGCAGTAGGCCCTCAGGAGCTGGTCGACGACGTGCACGCGGTCGGACTTCTCGGCGAACGCCGCCTGCGCGTCGCGCCGCTTCTCGATGCGCTCCGCGTCGGTGAGCGACCTGTCGCCGTCGATCGCCGACATCTGCGCGGCGAGGTCAGGCAGCACGAACATCTGCGGATCCTGCGGGCAGATCTTCTCGCAGCCCTTGTCCGTGAGCGACACCTCGCGCGTCCGCTCGTCGATCGTGAAGTAGAGCTCGTCCTTCAGCTCGCGCGCGCGGTCGCGGCGCATTTCGGAGAGCATCTGCATCTCGACGTCCTCGTGGTGCTTGCGCAGCTCCGCGTTCTCCAGCATGTGGCGGAACTGCTTGTGGCGCGGCATCGAGTGGTAGACCTGGTAGATCTTCTCCTTGAAGGTGTTGACGTCGCCCGCGTCGATCGCCTTCTTCGCCGCCTGCATGAGGTCGTTGCACATCGCCGTCTGCACGCGGACGATCGACGAGACGAGCGGGTTGAGCTCGACGTAGACGTGCGCCGTCGAGATCGTCGCCGGGCCGGAGATGATGAGCGGCGTGCGCGCCTCGTCGATGAGGATCGAGTCGACCTCGTCGACGATCGCGAAGTTGTGGCCGCTCTGTACGACCTGCGAGGGCTGCTGCGCCATGCCGTTGTCGCGCAGGTAGTCGAAGCCGAACTCGGAGTTCGTGCCGTAGGTGATGTCGCAGGCGTACTGGGCGCGGCGCTCCTCCGGGTCCATCGAGTTCTGGATGCAGCCGACCGTGAGGCCGAGGTACTTGTAGAGGTGGCCCATCCACGTCGCGTCGCGCAGGGCGAGGTAGTCGTTCACCGTCACGAGCTGCACGTTCTTCCCGGCAAGCGCGTTCAGGTAGAGCGGCAGCGTCGCGACGAGCGTCTTGCCCTCGCCCGTCTGCATCTCGGCGATCTTGCCCTGGTGCAGGACGATGCCGCCGATGAGCTGCACGTCGAATGGCACCATGTTCCACGTGAGCGTGTGGCCGCAGACCTCCTCGGTCGTCCCGACGAGGTGGCGGCAGGCGTTCTTCACGAGCGCGTACGCCTCGGGCAGGATCTGGTCGAGCGTCTCGCCCTTTGCGAGGCGGTCGCGGAACTCCTGCGTCTTCTTCGGAAAGTCCTCGTCGGTGAAGTTCTTCGCCTGGTACTCTTCCTCAATGCGGTTGATCTCGCGGACGATCGGCCACAGTTTCTTCAGCTCCCGCTCGTTCTTCGTTCCAAATAAAAGCTTCAATAGGTTCATATTGCGCGTATTATAGCAAAAACCGCCCCACCCCGCAAAGGCGGGGGCCTGTCCCCCGCCTTACCGGGGCCTGTCCCCACGACTCTTTTAATGTTTCACGCGACAAAGGGATTCTCAAGTTTCGCAAAGCCGACATCGGCAAAGTCCTTGACGTTGCGGGTGTAGAATTCCGCCCGAGTTTGCCAGTTTGATTTCTGAAAAAGTCGTTTTCACCCAGTGGCGACGCGGGGTTGGCGCATATCGCCCTCA
>CAKURH010000109.1 GCA_934675625.1 uncultured Kiritimatiellota bacterium | reverse complement strand
GCGTCAGGCGCAGCGGTAGCGGAGCACCTTTGACAGCTGTCGGAGTTTCTATACCCCGCTGTTCAGTGACCCATTACGTGCGCAATCGCCCATGAACGGACAAAATATGATATACTACAAGTGCTTTTGAAGGAAGAGGCGAGCAATCTGCCGACACTGGAGAAGGCAAGACAGAGTTCGGGAAGCGTTTCCAGGCGTCAAGCTACTTCGTGTGAGCCGACGCAGATTCCAACCCCCGGACACCTCAAATCAATTTGCAACTGCAAAGCGATCGTCACGGGAAACCTGAGAAATTTCACACAGGGCGATACATTGCAGAGGAGCGCAAGCGCGCTTCCTCTCTTCGTATTTCCTGTAAGGCAATTCTCAGGGCCTCCCGTGAAACACGAAGAGAGGCTTTCTTTTTGTGTCGAATCGCCGTGCGGGCGCGAATCGCAGGAATCTCTTCTCCTCTGGGTTTCTGCGAAAGAAATCGCATGAGGAGAAAAGTCATAGGAATGAAATATGGTTGAACTCAATCGATACTTGGTCGGCATGATCGCGATGCTCGCATTCGCCTGCGGCTGTTCGCATAATCTCAAGATTTTCAATCTGGAGAAACTGCCGAGCCGTACATGTGATTTCTCTCAGCGCGGGTTGCGTCTGAAGCTTATCGACGGCACTATGACGGAAGAATCGGATCTTCTGGCATCGGAGGTCGCGCGGGCGTTGGCTACACAGGCTGACTACAATGTGCAGTACAATCTCCGTCATGCAACCGAGTATGATGCGGCCGTTCAGATTTCTTTGAAGTCTGATTATTCGGGCAGCGGAGCAAATTTCCTTGTGTCGTGGCCTGGATTTATATTCTTTACACCTGCCTGGCTTGGCTATAAGTACCATGCGCGTTATGAAATTGCAATAGACATGTCGAAAGTTGCCGGACAGCCCCTGACGCGCGTTAAGACGATACCACTTCATTTGGAGATTCGTCATTCCGAGTTTGACCGCACATGGGGCGCAGAATGCGGCTGGACTATTGTCCTGTTCATGGCGCCGATCATAAACGGTGCCTATTGCATTTCCTACGATACGGACATCACCGAAGCCATCCACGCGGCGGCATTCCCGAAAATTGCCGCATCTGTGGCTACCGAGATCGTGAACTGTCTCGCGGGTGGCGAACGCGAAGCCTCTGTTGCGCGCCCCCCTGCGTCCGCGTGGCGACGTACGGCAACGGTCGCGCCGATCTCAAAGGAAATGTCCCCTGCGGCAGCACATCGTACGAACACTTCGGTTTCCAAAGCAGATGCTCTTGCCGAACTGAAGCGCCGCTACGAACTTGGGCTTTGCACGGAAGAGGAATTCAACCGCGAGAAGGAACGACTTACCAAATAATCCAAATTGTCAAATGCAAGCAGAGGAACAACGAATGAATAAGCTGATGTATGGATTCGTCGCCACCTTGGCGATTGGCACAGTCCTCACGGGCTGCGAAACAATGACATCTGAGCCACGTTCGGCAACAAAGGACACGACGACGGGGCGAACTTTCAAGTCAAGTCCGGCGGTAAGAGTTGCAACGGCTCCAGTAGCAAGGGACACGACGGCGGAGCAGATTTCAAATCGTGTCGCCCGCCTCGTTTCGGGAACCGCGAAACGGTTGCAGAAAGAAGGCCCCTCTGTCGCACGAAAATTTGTCTATGAGTTCGGCATTGTGCAGAATGCGCGGATAGACATTCCTGTCGCCCGCGTCAAATGGGGACTTCTGAACTCATGGGTGAACCCGAAGGAGTGGGAACTGCGCCACGCCGAGCTGAATGCCAAACAGAACGACTATACGAAGCGCGGCGATTTGGACGGTCTTATCGCGTTCCTTCGTCAGGAGAGGGAACCCGCTGTCGCCTCTTATTCTGATGGCATCGACAAGTCGATTGACGGCATCCAAAGTGAAGTGAAGCGACTGGAGGCGAGTGAGGTCGAGGCAAACTCCCTTGAGGCTAAGAAGCGTACGCAGGTTCAGATGCTCCTTGACGGCTTTCGTGGCGCATACGAGGCGGAAACGAGAAAGGATCCCAATTTCGTACAACTTGAGAGTCTGCTCTCGGTTCTGAACGGACAGCTTCAGGCGCAGGACATTTCCGTATCCGAGGCAGATGCCTTCTGCAAGACCTACGAGCTGGAAGTCCAGACACTCGTCAAAAGGGCCGAGGACGTGCGGCGCTCACAGATACCCAACATGACGACGCGGCAGTTGAACGAGAACATCCACAAGTGGTATGATTCCGCCCTCAAGGATGCCCTCAAGGCGAAGGAACTCGCCGAGAAGATTGCCGCCGAAGCAAAGGCGAAAGCGGAGCGTGAGGCGAAGGACAAAGCGGAGCGCGAAGCCGCAGAAAAGGCTTCCGAAAAGGCCAAGGCCGAGGCGCTCGCCGCAGCCGAGAAGGCAAGAAAGGAGTTCATCGCTCGCCTGTATGCGATGCGTCAGGCGACGGAGAAGTTCGACCTCGACAAGTATATCGCCCACGCGGAGGAAGCGATTCCCCAGACGGCCAAGGCAAATCGCGCCATTCTCGGGGACTATGCGCGGACGCTCCGTCTCGTGAAGCGCGGCAAACTGCCCATCTCGAAGGAAGAGGCGGCGGCCGTCCTCACTGGCGCGGCTTTGCTCGGACAGCCTGAAATGATTGGCTATGCAAAGACGCTCGGCGCGTCGCCCGATGACGCTTCTCGCTATGACGACTTCAAGCGTCCGGCAATCGTTCTCGCCACCAAGCGAGGTGACCTCGCCACTGTCAAGGCACTCATCGCAGCGGTCGCCGACGTGAACAAGACCGATGCCAACAAGGAGACGGCTCTTGTACTGGCTTCCCGCAATGGGTGCGTCGAGATTGCGAAAGCTCTCATTTCCGCAAAAGCGGATGTCAACGCCAGGGGGCACGGCGGCGATACCGCACTCATTGCGGCGGCCCGTGCGGGCAATACGGAACTGATCGGCATCCTTTCCAGCGCCGGGGCGCAGTTCGTTAGCAAGAACGACAAGAAGTTGACGGCGTGGATGGCTGCGCTTGAGGCGAACCGACTGAATGCGGTCAAGGTTCTTCTCGTGGGTTGTCCGGCGCAGGCGAGTGACGCATCGAAAGCGTTGGAACTTGCCGTTCAGACGGACGATTCCGTGACGGTGGAATACACGGTCGCCACGTGGAAGATTCGCGACGTGAGTCTGCTGACGGTTGAACTGCCCACCGCCGCCAGAAACGGATGCCTGAGCGTCGTCAAGACCCTCGTTGCCAATGGCGCGGAAATCACCGATGCCGCGATGATTGCGGCCGTGCAGTCGTGCAACCTTGCGACGGTCAAATACATCGTTCGCATGGGCGGCAATGTCCTGGCTGCGAGAAATGAAAAGATGACACCCGCCATTCTTGAATATCTGGAAGGACAAGGTCTCTGAACGAAAAGGGGCAGCCCCCAATGGTAGGGTTTGAGTGGTAGGGTTGAGGGGGCCTGTCCCCAATATGAACCGGAGAAACCGTCAAGAAACAATGGATTTCGCGCAAATAGCCTAAAAATGAGAATCTCATGCGGAAAATTCTAATGGGCTAGGTCGGAACGGGCGTGTTGTCGTGCTGTCGCAAGAATGTGCGGTGTCCGCGCGGAGGAGCGGGAAGTGGCGCGAGTGAGGAGCGAGGGTTTGCAAGCGTCGGAGAGGTCTCGTCCGCAGCCCGTGGTCTCGCCGAGGTATGGTAGGCTGAAGCCAGCCGATTGTCTTCGGTGAGAAGCGCAAACCTGAACGACGAGACCGAGCGAGCAGCTTCCCGTTCCGACGCGCGTGTGTCGCAGTTGTGCGAGCTGTCGGGCCGAAGGGCCAAGGCCGCGCCGACCACAACTTTCGACGGTGAAAAGCCTATAGGCGCGCAATTTGAGGCAACTTCTCGAAATGCACGTCTCGTGAGCAAAGAGGGAGCGAATGCTGAATTGCCAATGCGGCGATCCGAAGATCATTCGTCAGAGAGGCTTCGCCCGCAACACTTTGAGCCCCGGACAGATCTCGGCGGAGTCGGCGTTCGTCCACGCGAAGGGGAAGGTGCGGCACTTGTCGGGCTTGACGGGATGGATGCGACAGCGGTTCTGCGCGTCCAGCCAGACGCACGCGCCATCGGACGTATTCCGCAGCATCAGCGAGCGGCGGTCGGGCGCGACGTCGGTCTCGTGCGCAATGAAGTCCGTCTCGCTTTGTCCGAGAAAGGCCGCGATGCGCGCGATTTCCGCCTCGTTCACGCGGCAGATGCCGTCGGGAATCCGGCAGCAGGCGCCACAGCATTGGCACTGGAATGTGTGTTCGGTCGGCATGCTTGTCCTTTGATGCTCGATAGTATACCAAAGATTAGAAGGAGCGAGTGCCCGAAAACACGGCGGTGCGGTTTTGTGGTATAATTTGTGTGTTCGCTTGGGCGACGGCGATATCGCCATTGGAAGCCGTAATCGATTTGCATGAGAAATCAACTGCTAAAGACCGACTGTCGGGACATGGGGGCCTATCTTCAGGCTGTGCGATCTCGGCTGTTCGTCGTGCGAAATCAGCCTGTGCTTTTGGCGCAGGACGTGGCGGCTTTGTATGGCGTAGAGCCTCGTGAAGTTGGACAGGCGATTCGCAACAATCCCGACAAGTTTCCCGAAGGATATGTTCTCGACCTGACAAAGGAGGAAACCGAGGTTCTAAAGTCAAAAGTTTTGACTTTAAAGACTGGCCGAGGGCAACATTCCAAACGCGGATACAAAGTGCTGACCGAGCGCGGTCTCTACATGTTGGCAACAATCCTAAAAGGCGCTGTCGCGACCCGCGCAACGCTTGCCATCATCGAGACGTATGCACGAGTGCGTGGGGTGAAAAATGAACTGCTTGAGCTTCACAAGGAGAAAGACCCAAAGAAACGCTCAAGGATGATGCGGCACTTCGGCGAGACGATTGCCGATATCGTCATGCCCGATCTTGAGGCCGTCGAAACCGAATCCTCTCTTGAGCTGAACTTCTTTATCGGCAAGATCAAGCACACCGTGCGCCGAATACGAAAAGCGCCACAGAAGTGAAGACAATCCTCCGTCCACGCGAAGGGAAGGTGCGGCATTAGAGGGCGCGAGCGCCGAAAACACGGCGGTACGGTTTTGTGGTATAATTTGTGTGTTCGCTTGGGCGACGGTGGTATCGCCCTTGGAAGCCGTAATCGATTTGCAATTCTGCGCATGAGAGTCTATCTCGACAACTGTTGCTATAATCGTCCCTTTGACGACCAGGGGCAGATGCGCGTTCGCCTTGAAACCGAGGCGAAGTTGCGTATTCAATCGCTCATGCGGACGGGCGAGATTGAAGATACATCACGTGACTATACCAAATGGCGGGAGAATCAATTTAATGACGCCGATGAGGACATCTACGAACTGGCGGAGAAAATCAAGGCGTATAAACCGTCTCGCCGCCGATCTGCGGCGCACGTCAATCCGAGGCTGTCCATGTGTGCAAGACAAGCCGCGCGATGAAGTGAATGCTAAAACCCTTCAAACTGGCGCGCCGAATCTGCAGGGCGAGACATCGACCTCTGCGAACTCTGCGGCTCTGCGTGAAAACGGCCACCCCGCAAAAGCGGCACTGTGTTAAATCCTTCAATTCGACGAGTCAGGCCCAAAGCGCGGAAATGGGCACGGCGAGCCTGCCGTCCCCGAACGAGAGCACCTTGTTGCCCGTGTAGATTACGATGCCGATGAACTTCCGGCCCTTTGCCAGATTGTCGCGAAACCAAACGAGATGCTTGAAGTCGTTCGTGCCGACGCCAGTGCCTGCCTTGACTTCTATGCCGGCGAGGTCTCCGTCCGCGTTCTCGACAATGAAGTCAATCTCGCGCTTGTCGATGTCGCGGTACTGGTAGAGTGCGTAGTCGCCGGACAGGTCAACCTGTGCTGCAAGTTCGGAGAAGACAAGCGTTTCGACAATCTTGCCGGATTTGTCGGAATCAAGTTCAATGTCTCTGATGCGCCAGTTCAAGACGGCCGCCATCAGTCCCGTATCGCACATGTACCATTTGGGACGCTTGCCGATTCGGGCATAGTCGGTTCCCGTCCACGCTTCAACCCGTTCGCACAGGTAATACCGTTCAAGGGCACCCAGATATTCAGAATATGAGGGGCGGGAGAGTCCGCAAGCGGCCATGAGCTTTTCGGTGTCGGCAAACTTCGATGACCATGCGGCAACGGCTTTCAGAAGGTCTTTGAGCGCGCGTTGCCGCCGAATGCGTTCGTCATCTTTGATGTCCTTTGAGAAAAGCGCCTTGACGTAGTCTTGAAACCATTCGCGACGATCTTCCTCTTCAAGGCTGATGACTTCTGGATATCCGCCACAGAACGCCTGTTCGAGAACACCGCGCTTGTCGCAGTCGGGAAACTTGTCTGTGAAATCATTTGCAAACAGTCTTTTCAGGAAGGTTGGTTGCGCATTGCGGAGTTCACCTTGCGTGAAAGTTCTCATCCGGATGTTTTTCACCCGTCCTGCAAGGCTCTCGTCCGATTCAGGGGCCGAATAGATGTCGGCCGATCCTGTGACGACAAACTGTCCGGGGCGTCGGTCTTTGTCGACGACAAGTTTAATTTCCGACAGCAATTCAGGCGCTTTTTGGATTTCGTCAATGACCATCGGTGTGGCTCCGTCATGGCGCACAAAACTCTGGGGGTCGAGTAAGGCGGCATCCCGGAGTTGCTTGGAGTCCAAACTGCGAATCTGAAGTTTATCGCTAAAAAACATCTCCAGCAATGTCGATTTCCCACATTGTCGTGCGCCAGAGACGACGACAACGCGGCGTGTGCGTAGCGCCCTCCGTAAGACGGACAGGTTCCATCTATTGATATTATGCATAGGATTCTTCTCCAAGTCACACGCGAAACAGTATATCAAATATCCGAGGATTTGTAAAACAGGAGTCCGAGGATTTGTAAAATAGAAATCCGATAATTTGTCAAATAGAGATTTGGCGAATGGGGATGGCGGCCGTCAGCGTTCCGCCGTTGCCGTGGCGCCGATGGAGGCGGCGGCGTACAGGCGCGCCGCGCGCGCGGCAACTGTGGTATAATTCTCGCCATGAGAAGCGAAGATTCAATGACAAGCCTCATCGACGCGATTCGGGGCGCGCGGTGCGTCGGCTGCCTGACCGGCGCGGGCGTCTCGACCCTCTGCGGCATCCCCGACTTCCGGGGGCCGGAGGGACTTTACCGCCAGCCGGATGCCGAGCGCATCTTCGACATCGACTGGTTCGACCGCGATCCGTCCATCTACTATCGCGGATGCGCCGACCTCGTCTACGGACTGGATCGCTTCCAGCCGGGGCCCGTCCATCGTGCGCTCAGGCATCTGGAGGACATCGGACGCCTCAAGGGCATCGCGACGCAGAACATCGACATGCTCCACCAAAAGGCCGGCTCGTCCCACGTCTATGAAGTGCACGGCTCGCCCATGCGCCACCACTGCCGCCGCTGCGGCGACGAGAAGAGCTTTGCCGAAATCCTGAAGATGCTCGCCGACCTGAAGGCGCGCTTCCCGGACGATGCCGCCACGCAGGTGCCGCGCTGCGCCTGCGGCGGCGTCTACAAGCCGGACATCACCTTCTTCGGCGAGGCATTGCCCGAAGCGGCGTTTGCGTCCGCACAGGAACTCGCGGCGCAGTCGGACGTCTTCCTCGTCCTCGGCACGTCGCTCACGGTCTTCCCGGCCGCGAGCCTGCCGCGCGACACCCTGCAGGCCGGCGGACGCGTCTTCATCGTGAACGCCCAGAAGACCGCGCTCGACGATTACGCCTTCGGCGTCTGCCGCGACCTTCAGTCATTCGCCGAAGCCGTCCTCGCGATCTAAACGGCAAAGCCACTATGACTGGCGTTTTTCGGGACTTGTGAGAATCCAGACGCCGCAGCGGAAAGTTTAACACCGACATTTGCCCCGACATTTACACCGACATCCT
The DNA here is from genome assembly GCA_934675625.1 of uncultured Kiritimatiellota bacterium. Taxonomy (GTDB): domain Bacteria; phylum Verrucomicrobiota; class Kiritimatiellia; order RFP12; family UBA1067; genus UBA1067. Next base: position 3,073 of record CAKURH010000109.1, on the reverse strand, counting down.
TGCGGTCGCGAGACGCCGCGACATACGCTCCGCAAGTCATTCAGGGCGGATTACACCCAAAATGGGTTCGTCGCGACGGGCCATTTCGCCTTCTATGCCAACCTCAAACTGGGCGTTTAAGAATTCTGCACAAAGTTCTCATTTCTTGTCGCGAACGCATCTAAACCCTGCCCCCCGAACTCTGCCACTGGGGTCAGGCACTTTCGCTCCCCTGCCAATCAAAAGACGACCGACAATTGGATGCATTACTGCGACTAAAGTTCAACCCATAGATTATGGGATTACGGTATCCAAGATAGGGAACAGAGGTCGATACACACGTGGTCGCTTGACGCCCGAATCAGTTCTCGAACTCTATTCGCTCCCTCACACGCGCACGGCGAACCGCACCCACGCGAAGAAGCAATGAAGATTATATCATTTTTTTCGCTCGCCCGTGGCGCGGAGGAATTCACAGACGCGGCGGCGGACGACTTTTATTCGCTTAATCAGATAATTGAGCCTTGACTCCAACCTTATACGGCGTGGACGACCGAACGATTCATTGGGGCGGACGCCGGATAGCCCGCCATGAGGCGACCTTGGCGATTGAGGTCTTCATCGCTCATACCGGCACCAGTTCCTCTCTGACTCGACGTCCAAAAGAATCTTCCCTCAAAGCCTGTGCCGACACGATATCGACAGGACGCCCCAAAAGAGCCTGTAATTCGGACTGCAGTTCCGCCAACCCAAAGAGCGTAGCACCCGGGGCGAAGTCAATCAGGGAATCGATGTCGCTTTCGGGCGTTTCCTCTCTGCGCGCACACGAACCGAAAACGGCAACCGAGCGGCCTCGATGGCTTCTCGCCAATCGACGCACTTGCTCGCCCTGTTCGCGCACTCGGTCTAACACGTTCATTGACGCAGATTATACCAAAAATGTGTTCACCGCGACGAGCAAGCTGACGGAGCCTTTCGTTCCTTTAGCTTTTTCAGTGTCAGCGCATCGACAATGTTCTATGGCGATTTGCAGAACTTGAGGGTATGCGATTCTATGTCGCCACCCAATGGTAGCAGACTTTGCGGAGGCCGCGCAGACGCGGGAGGGCCAGACCGACGAACCAGCCGACGAGGAAGACGCCCAAGACTGTCCCTTCGCGGACGCCTTCGACGCGGTGCAGCAACGCGCATGACGCCGCAAGCGCCGACAGGACAAGTGCGGCATCGAAGCACATCTTGACCCGTGACAGGCGGAACTTGAATGTCTGCGCAATCGTCTTCACCAACGCATCGCCCGGCACGCACAGGAAATCCGAATGGACTTGGCAGACGATGCCGACCGCCAGGAGGAACGCGCCGCCAATCAGCATCAGGATCTGAAGGGGATAGACAGCCGTCACCCACGGCCGCGTCAGCCACATGCCCCCGTCGATGCACACGCCGAAGAGCGCCGTCGCTGGAATTTGCAGCAACTGGAACGGCTCGAATTGCCGCCGCCGAATCGCGACCTGTCCGAGAACAAAAAGGAGATTCATGAGCAGCGTCAGCGTCCCGTAGGAAAGCGGTGTCACGCGCGTCAGAACCCACGGAACGCTGGAGATGGGCGTCGCGCCCAGCCCCGCCTGTGTGGACAGCGCAACGCCCAGTCCGGCAACGGATACGCCCAGCATGAACAACAACGCCCGTCTCTTCCAGTCAAAAACCAGCATGTGATATCAACCGTTCATCCAACAGCGGCCCGTTCGGCCCAACTCGGCACACGGCTACCGCCAAACGCACGACGCAAACGTAGGTCGGACGTTCCGACAGGCGACTTCCGCCGAGAGGGCGCATCCAGCCCTGCGCGGCGCAGGGCCTCACGTTTCATCGCACGAGACGCCCGCCATTCCTCCCATTCGATGACAATCGGCTCACGCATGCGAAATCTCCTCCTTGAGTGCCCGTAGTTGCGGCAGAACCTTGAAGTCCCGAAGGTTTGCCAAACGCTCGGCTTCCGTCCAGTCGAACGACGCATCGCCCAACGCCGCGCACATCATCTGCCGCGCGGATGGTTTGCACTCGGCATCCTGTTCCGCATAGAGGATACGTTCGACAAGCGCGAGTTCCGGCGGAATGACACGCACCTCGCCAAAAGGCGTCCGCAGCGTCCGCTCAGGAACAAGCGACTCGTTCTCCAAGATTCCGAGCAGATCGACATACAAACCGCAGATCATCCAGCTGCGCCCCATTCCCCTGCCGCCGAGGGATTCGGCAATCTCCTGCATGAGTCGCGGCGGAATGGCTTTCAGCGTCTTGCGGCAGAAGTCGATGTCTCCGCTCATGTAGCCGCCCTCGGTGTAGAACTCAACTGCGCTTCCGCCAACGACAACAAGGGGGAAGCCACGTTCTTGAAAGAGCGTCGCCAGAAGCCCGGCCAGTTTCAGGGCGCGTTCGAGCAAATCACTTGTCGCCTCAATGTCTGCCCGTGCCGCAATTCTTTCCTCTGTCGTCATTTGACGCAGATTATACCAAATAATCGTCTCGCGCGACAGGTCTCGCGCGACGTTGGCGACCTAAAGTGGGGCGCCCTCGCATTTATATAAATGCGAGGGTGGCGGAAGGAGGTCTGTCAGCGAGCCGTCTGGATCGAGCGCACCGAGGAAAAGTTTATCGGCATGGTCGAGAATGCAGCGGTTGCGTTGGGCGGCGGAGCGGGCATCGACGCGGCGGATGGACTGCGAGACGGGCGAAACGACGAGAAGCCGCCCCTCGGCAAGCGGCTTGCGGAAGAGCGTGGGAATGTACCGTTCGTCCCACATCCGCCGCGCCAGGACGAGAATGAGGGGCGAAGTTCCCTTCAAGAGGATGTTGAGGACTTCCTTCTCCAACGGACTCTGAAACCCGCTCATCACGCACACCCCTTCGTCGCGCATCCGCGTCGCCCAGTCGAGACACCGCATCACCGCCTCCGGCGGCACACGCCGCGAAGCGAGAAAACCGATTTTCTCGCAATTCAAAAGGGCTTCATTTCCAAGCATCATACTCTTCAACATGCCGTAATGCCACCAAACAACGTGATGAGTTGATTACAGATCTGCTCAAACGATATATGATC
>CAKURH010000108.1 GCA_934675625.1 uncultured Kiritimatiellota bacterium | reverse complement strand
ATACCCGACAACATTCTCTTCTTCTGCAAAACATGTGAATGTCCGCGAAATTGGGGGATTGGGTTGGGACGCGATGTGCCGCAATGTGCAGTGGTATAATTCTCGGCCTTTTGAGACACGTCAAAATTCTTCAATCAAAATTCTTCAACAAGTCAACAAAAGGAGCATGACATGGCACGAGAGAAGGGCATGGGCAACCTGCAGCGAGAGAAGAGCGGACGCTGGACGATGCGCGTCGGGATCAACGGCAAGCGATACTGCCGCTCAACACGCACGAAGGACCGCGCACAGGCCGAGCGCGTCCTGCAACGGTTTCTGGCGCCGCTCGGCTTGGGCGAACGGAAGCTGCCGCTCGCCGAGGTGTGGCTGGAGTACGTGAAGTCCCCAAACCGAAACGAGCTCGCACAGGCGACGCTCGACTGCAAGCGGCACGTCTGGATGCACTTCGCGAGATGGATGGAGCACAGCTACCTGCCGATCAAGGACCTGGGCGGCGTGACGTCCGACATGATTGCCGAATACCTCGCGTGCCTGCGCGCCGACCTCTGCGGCTCGACCTACAACAACCGCGTCTGCGTCCTGCGCGAGATATTCCGGACCCTCGCGGCGAAGGCGGGGCTTGAAGACGACCCGTGGGAGGGCGTGCGGCTTCGTCCGGGCGACAGCCACTCGCGGCGCGAGCTGACGATGGACGAGCTGAGGCGACTGCTGGACGCGGCAAAGAAGCGAGACGAGATGCACCACGAGGAGATTGTCGCGGCGTCCCAGTCCACAGGCCCTCTTCCCCGTCCTTTCAACGAGTGGCACACGTTGTTCCTGATTGGCATCTACACGGGGCTTCGGCTCGGCGACTGCTGTCGGCTCGACTGGGCGAACGTTCATCTCGGCGCGGGGGTCATTCAGGTCATTCCGCAGAAGACGAAACGCCATACGCATGGCCGGCTCGTCACGATTCCGATTCATGCGACGCTTGGCGCGGCGTTGCTGGCGTGCGGCGCGCGCGACGGTCGCGCTCGGTTGACGGGGGAGAGCCCGACTGTGGCAGAGGCGATGCCGAATGTCCTTTCCGGCCCTGTCCTGCCGAGGGTCTGCGAACTGTACCAGGCGTCCCGCAGCCGGGTGAGCGACGAGCTCTCCCGCATCTTCAAGGCGGCGAACATCACGATGAGCGTGAAGATCGAGGGACGTCGGCACAAGACGCCGGAGGCGACGTTCCACTCGCTGCGGCACACGTTCGTCTCGTTCGCGGCAAACGCGGGCATCCCGCTCCATTTCGTGCAGTCCATCGTCGGACACGAATCGACGGCGATGACGCGCCACTACTACCACGAGGACGTCGCGGGGCTGCGCCGGGCGGTTGATGCGATCCCGACGCTCGGACGCACGACCGACGATTCCGGCAAAAGCCGTCCGGCAAGTTTCGCGGAAGCGCATCCGCCCTGTCCGGGCTTGCCGGGGACGCCACCGCCGCGCAACGTCGGCACACGGCTGAAGGAGCTGGACGACCTTCGCGCCGCCAAGGCCATCACCGTCCGTGAATACAAGGCGGCGCGCGCGCGGATCTTGGGCGCGATCTAGCGTGTCCCATGGTGTTTGGTGCCGAGTGGCAGGGGGCGCGTGAAATATGGTATAATGCGCGAATTGACAAGATTTCAGACTGAAGGCATCGAAATGGCAAAGACCGACATCACGGCGGACGAGCTCCGCGACCTCTATCTCACGTTCTTCGAGTCGAAGGGACACAAGATCATCCCCGGCGCCTCGGTGATTCCCGAAAACGACCCGACCGTCCTCTTCACGACGGCGGGCATGCACCCGCTCGTGCCGTACCTGATGGGCGCGATGGAGCATCCGGCGGGGACGCGCCTCACCGACGTGCAGAAGTGCGTCCGCACGGGCGATATCGATGCGGTCGGCGACGCGGCGCACCTCACGTTCTTCGAGATGCTCGGCAACTGGTCCCTGAACGACTACTTCAAGAAGGAGGCGATCAGCTGGTCGTTCGAGTTCCTCACGACGAAGCTCGGCTTCTCGCCCGAACAGCTCAACGTCACGGTGTTCCGCGGCGAGGGCAAGCCGGGCGAAGACGGCTACATTCCCGCCGACGAGGAGGCCGTCGCGATCTGGAAGTCGCTGGGGCTCCCCGACGAGCGGATCTTCCGCCTGCCGCGCGAGGACAACTGGTGGGGCCCGGCGGGCACGACCGGCCCGTGCGGCCCCGACACCGAGATGTTCATCGACACAGGCAAGCCAAAGTGCGGGCCCGACTGCCGTCCCGGCTGCTCGTGCGGCAAGTACATCGAGATCTGGAACGACGTCTTCATGCAGTACCTCAAGAACGAGGAGGGCAAGTTCGTTCCGCTCGGCCGCCACAACGTCGACACCGGCATGGGCGTCGAGCGCACGGTCTGCATGATGACGGGCGCGCCGACCGTCTACGACACCGAGATCTTCAAGCCGATCATGGAGAAGATCGACGAGCTGCGCGGGGCGGGGGCCGGAATGGACGGGGGCTCTGGCGCCCCCGCGCCCGGGCCCATGGATGAGAAAGATGTTTTGAAGGCTCGCCGCATCATCGCCGACCACATGCGTACGGCGACGTTCATTCTCTGCGACCCGAAGGGCGGCGTAAAGCCGGGCAACGTGGGCGCGAACTACGTGCTGCGGCGGCTCATCCGCCGCGCCGTGCGCTACGCGCGCCAGCTCGGCATCGCCGAGGGCTTCACCGTGAAGCTCGCCGAGGTGATCTGCGAGAAGTACAGTCACGTCTACCCGGAACTGAAGGCGAATCTCGCGCAGTGCCGCCTCGACCTGGAGGCGGAGGAGAAGCGGTTCAACGCGACGCTCGACAAGGGCGAGGCGATGTACCAGAAGGTCGCCGAGCAGCTGAAGGCGCACGGCCAGTCGCAGATCAGCGGCAAGACCGCGTTCAAGCTTTACGACACGTTCGGCTTCCCGTTCGAGATGACGTGCGAGATGGCGGCGAAGGACGGTCTCACGGTCGACAAGGCGGGCTTCGAGGAGGCGAACCGCAAGCACCAGGAGCTGTCGCGCACGACGAGCGCGGGCGCGTTCAAGGCGGGGTTGCAGGACAACTCGGCGGTCGTCACGCGCATGCACACGGCGACGCACCTCCTGCACGCGGCGCTCCATCAGGTGCTCGGCCCGACGGCGCTCCAGAAGGGCTCGAACATCACGGCCGAGCGTCTGCGCTTCGACTTCACCTGGCCGCAGCCGATGACGGCGGAGGAGAAGGCGAAGGTCGAGGAACTCGTCAACAAGTGGATTGCCGAGGGCATTCCCGTCACGAAGAAGATGACGACCGTCGAGGAGGCGAAGAAGGAGGGCGCGATGGCGCTTTTCGGCGCGAAGTACGGCGACCAGGTCTCGCTCTACTCGATCGGCGACATCTCGAAGGAGATCTGCTGCGGCCCGCACGTCGCGAACACGCAGGAGCTCGGCAGCTTCAAGATCACGAAGGAGCAGAGCTCGTCCGCCGGCGTCCGCCGCATCAAGGCGGTCATCGGCAACCTGAGCTGAACGTGTCAGGCGGGACGGCCCGCCCTTGACGGAATCCGAAAAATCGCATAAAATACACGCAATTATGTTTGGGAAACTGAAATCTCTCTTCTCGACCGACATCGGCATCGACCTCGGCACGGCCAACTGCCTCGTGTATGCGAAGGATCGCGGCATCGTCATGCGCGAGCCGTCCGTCGTGGCGATCCAGGCCGGGTCCAAGCGCGTGCTGGCCGTCGGGGAGGAGGCCAAGCGCATGCTCGGCAAGACGCCGGGCAACATCATCGCCATCCGGCCGATGAAGTCGGGCGTCATCGCCGACTTCGACATCACCGAGGCGATGCTCAAGTATTTCATCGAGAAGGTCTGTCCGCCGCGCTTCTACTCGAAGTACGCGAAGCCGCGCATGGTCATCGCCGTCCCCTCGGGCATCACCGAGGTCGAGAAGCGCGCGGTCGAGGACGCGGCGCACGCCGCCGGCGCGGGCGAGGTCTTCCTGATCGAGGAGCCGATGGCGGCGGCGATCGGCGTGGGGCTTCCGGTGTCCGAGCCGGAGGGCTCGATGATCGTCGACATCGGCGGCGGCACGTGCGAGGTGGCGATCATCTCGCTCGCGGGCATCGTCCACAGCTACTCGGCCCGCCAGGCCGGCGGCGACGCGATGGACGAGGCGATCATGAAGCATTTGAAGGACGTGTACAATCTCCTAATCGGGGAGCGTACCGCCGAAGAAATCAAGATCAAGATCGGCAGCGCCTATCCGACGGGCGAGGAACAGACCCTTGAGGTGCGTGGCCGAGACATTGTGGCGGGGTTGCCGAAGACTTTGACGATAACCTCCGAGGAGATCAGGAACGCCCTCAAGGATCCGGTGGGGCTGATCGTGGATGCCGTGCGCACCACGCTCGACCGCTGCGCGCCGGAACTGTCGGCTGACCTGGTGGATCGCGGCCTGGTGCTTTCGGGGGGCAGCTCCCAGCTCCGGGGCCTCGACAGGCTTCTCGCGGCCCAGACGGGGCTTCCCGTCGTCGTGGCCGACGATCCGCTCTCGGCCGTGGCCGAGGGCACGGGTGTCGTCATGAACGAAATCGACTTCCTCGCCCGGAACAGGCGGGCTTCGTGAAGTCGAAGGCGACGGGTTCGGTCATCGTTGGCGTGATTGCGGCGGTCGGGGCGCTGGTCCTGGCCGTCTGCCCCGCCGTTGCCGTCGAGGCGGCCTATCCGGTCGGGCACGCGAAGCGGGCGTTCGTGACGCGCGTCTGGTCGCGCGTGAAGGGGCTTTTCAACGCCTCCGCCGCGGCGGCGGAGAACGTGCGCCTGAAGCGCGAGGTCGCCGCGCTCGCGCTCTTGCGGGGCGACGTGGAGCGGCTGGAGGCGGAGAACGCGCGTCTGCGGCGGGGCCTGTCCCTCGCCGCCAAGGCCCCGGAGGCGTGGCTGGCGGCGGGTGTCCTCGCCGTGCGCGGCGGGGCGGCGGGCGTCCGCGAGTTCCTGCGCGTCGATCGCGGCGCGCTCGCAGGCGTGAAGAAGGGGGCGGTCGTCGTGGTGCCCGAAGGGCTCGTCGGCCGCGTCGTCTCCGTCACGGCCCACACGGCGGAGGTCGCGCCCCTCACCGACCCGGCGGTGAAGGTGCACGTCCGCGTCGAGGGCGAGGGCCGCATGCGCGGCGTCCTCTCCGGCGGCACGGACGACGCGCTCGTCCTGCGGTCGCTTCAAGGTGATTTGTCCGGCGCGTCGTCCCCGATGGCGCGCGCCCGCGTCTTGACATCCGGCCTGGGCGGCGTCTTTCCGCCGGGGCTTGAGATCGGCACTTGGATCCAGTTCCACACGAACGCGAACAGCGTGGTGACGGGTGAAGTGCTGCCGGCCGTCGAGTTCTCGACGCTTGAGGAGGTCTTCATCCGCCGTGAGAAATAGCCTGCTCCAGCTCGTCTTCTGCCTGCTGTTGCTGGTCCTCGGGGCCGGCGCGGAGGAGCTGTTGCCGCGTACGCTCGGCGTGGGCTGCCCGGTGCTGCTCGTGGCGGCCCAGCTCGTCGCGGTGCGCGGCCCGGCCGTGACGCTCTCGGTCTTCGCGATTGCCGCCGGGGCCGTCGAGGACGCGCTGGGCGCGCTGCCGCCGGCGGCGAGCGCGAGCTATTTCCTGGCGGCCGCGTGGCTTGTGAACCGCGTCGGCTTCGCGCGCGCGCTTACGGCCGTCACGTATCCGGGCTACCTCGTGTGGCTGTGGGTCTGGACGGGCGCGAGCGGCGGCGGCATCTTCGGGCGGCTGCTCGTGTCCGTGCCGGTCGGCTTCGCGACGGCGGGCGTGGTCGGTCTCGTCTACCTGTGGGCGGAAAGGGGGGCGGCGCTCGATGAAGCGGGTTGATGCGGCAACCGTGGGCTTCGTCTCGTGCTGGGCGCTGGCGGCGCTGTTTGTCGTCGGCCTCGTGCGGCTCGGCGTGAAGTTGCGCGAGTTCCAGGTCGAGGACGCGGCGGACTACCGAGGCGCGGCGAGCCGCCAGAGCGAGCGGCGCGTGCGGACGGCCGGGATGCGCGGGCGGATTCTCGACCGCCACGGCCGCGTCCTGGCGGAAAGCCGCCTGTCGCAGAGCCTCGTCTGCGACCCGGCGCGCTTCCAGCGTCGTCGCTACGAGCAGACGTGCGACGCGATTGGCGCGGCGATCGCCGCGCTCGGACGCGACCTGGGCCGCGCGGCGGGGCCGTCCACGAACGCGGTCGCGCGGCACGTGCACCAGCTGCGCGCGATGCCGCTCGTCGTCTGGCGCGGCCTCGACGAGCGCGAGCTCGCGGTCTTCGCCGAGCACGAGTCGGACTACCCCGGCTTCGCGGTCGCGACGGAGGAGGTGCGGGCCTATCCGCACGGCCCGCTCGCGGCGCAGCTCGTCGGCTACGTCGGGCGCGACAGCGGCGCCGGCGAGGCCGCCGCCGGCGAGAAGTTCCACTTCTACCTGCCGGAGCTGCGCGGACGCGCGGGGCTGGAGGTCTTCTACGACAGCTACCTGCGCGGCGTGCCGGGCGTGAACCTGCTCACGGTCGACGCGAACAGCTACACGATCCGCACGCAGGTCGTCGAGGAGCCGCAGAAGGGCCTCGACCTGCGTCTCGCGCTCGACGTGCGCCTCCAGCAGGAGGCCGAACGCCAGCTCGCGGGCCTGTGCGGCGCGTGCGTCGCGCTCGATCCGCGCACGGGGGACGTTCTCGCGTTCGCGAGCGCGCCGGGGTTCGATCCGAACGACTTCGTGCCGCGCCTCGACCCGGCGCTCTACCGGCGGCTGGCGGACGACCCGGACAAGCCGCTCCTGAACCGGGCCTCCGGCGGCGCCTACGCGCCCGGCTCGACGTTCAAGCCCGTGACGGCGCTTGCCGCGCTGTCGGCCGGGTATCCGGCGACGGCGACGTATCCGTGCGACGGCGTCTACGTGCGCGGCGCCCTGCGCCTCCGGTGCGCGAGCCGGTGGGGCCACGGCGAGATCGACCTCACGCACGCGCTCATGAAGAGCTGCAACCCGTACTTCTGCAATCTCGCGGCGGAGATCGGCACGAATGCGCTCGTGCGCGCGGCGCGGGCGTTCGGCCTCGGCGCGAAGACGGGCCTCGACCTCGGCGTCGACCGGGCGGGCGTCGTGCCGGATGCGGACTGGAAGGAGCGCCAGTACCACGAGCGCTGGTTTGTCGGCGACCTCATCCAGATGTCGATTGGCCAGGGCATGCTGCTCGCCTCGCCGCTGCAGATGGCGCGTGTCGCGGGCGCGCTGGGGACGGGCTACCTCGTCACGCCGCGCCTGCGGGCGGACGCGCCGACCGAGCGGCGTCCGCTGCCGTTCCGCGAACGCGACCTGCGCATCGTGCGCGAGGGCCTGCGCATGGTCGTCGCGGGCGACGGCGTCTCGCGTGGCACGGGCTGGCGCGGCGGGCTGGACGTGCCGGTCGACGTCTCGGGCAAGACGGGCACGGCCGAGGTCGGCATGGGCGCACGGCGGCGCAAGAACACGTGGTTCATCGCCTACGCGCCGTCGGACGCGCCGCGTATCGCCCTCGCGATGGTGATCGAGAACGGCGACTCGGGCGGCGGCACGACGGCGCCGAAGGCCGCCGCCGTCCTTTCCAGGTTCTTTGAGGGGGCTCAAGGCTCTCGTGTCCCACACCTCGCCCCGTCGGCGGCAACGGAAAAGGAGGCACTGCCATGATGCGATTCCTCCGGCGGTTCGACTGGATCCTCTTCGGCGCGATGCTCGCGCTCGTCGCCGTCGGCACGGTGACGATCTACTCGGCGGGCCATGCGCGCGCGGCGGCCTTCTTCCACGGCGTGTGGCGGAGCAACCTCGCGACGGCGGCGTTCGGGCTCGTCCTGTACTTCGTCCTCGCCGTCTTCGACTACCGCAAGTACCTCGACTTCCTCGCCGTGCCGGCGTACGTCGTCTCGCTCGTCTGCCTCGTCGCGGTGCTGCTCGTCGGCGAGGAGGTCTACGGCGGCAAGCGGTGGCTCTGGTTCTTCCAGCCGAGCGAAGTCTCGAAGCTCGGCGTCATCACGCTGCTCGCCGCGCTCCTGGGCGGACGGTGGTTCGCGTGGCTTGGCGGCTTTCGCGGCTTCTGCCTGACGGCGGCGCTGATCGGCGTGCCGTCGCTGCTCATCCTCGCGGAGCCCGACTTGGGGACGACGCTGACGCTCGTGCCGGCGACGGTGGCGATCCTCTTCGTCGCGGGCGTCTGGCGCAAGGGGCTCGTCACGATTCTCGCGGTCGGCGGGCTCGCGACGGCCGCCGTCTTGGGCGCGGTCTACGAGGCGGAGAAGCCGGGCGTCGCGCCGGAGCGGCGCGAACGGATCCTGCGCTACGTGCCGCTGAAGCCGCATCAGGTCAAGCGCGTGCGCGTCTTCCTCTTCCCGGAGGAGGACCTGCGCGGCGCGGGCTGGAACCTGCGGCAGGCGAAGCTCTCGATCGGCTCGGGCGGCTATGCGGGCAAGGGCATTGGCAAGGGCGAGCTGAACCACCTGAAGTACCTGCCGCCGTCCATCTCGATGAACGACTTCATCTTCTGCGTCTACGCGGAGGAGACGGGGTTCGTCGGGTCGGTCGTGCTGCTGGCGCTGTTCGGGCTGCTGCTCGTGAGCGGCTGCCGCGTCGCCGCCGTCGCGGCGGACGCGCGTGGGCGGCTGCTGGCGCTCGGCTTCTCGACGCTCGTCTTCGCGCATGTCTACGTCAACATCGCGATGTCCATCGGGCTGGTGCCCATCACGGGGCTGCCGCTGCCGTTCATTTCGTCGGGACGCACGTTTCTCCTCACGGTGATGTGCGGCCTCGGCCTCATCCAAAGCGTCTCGGTGCACAGGGAATGAAACGAAGCAGAACAGATCACCATCTGGGTGGCTGGACGCTGGAGCGTTCGTGTCTGTCGCTTGCCGACGTGCGAGGTCTTTCGGGGCAACGGTACTCCCGCTCCGAGGCGGGCGATTTCGGCGTCCGTCGACCCGCTCGGCGTACACGAGTACGCCGTCGGGGTCGAGTCCTGCCGAACTCGCCTCGTCTCGAAACGGTTCGTTCCGCTGCGGCCCCGAAAGACCTCGCGTTGGCGACTCTGGTCGAGTTCGTCGCGTCGGGCTTCTCCCTTGCGGGGCGGCCTTGGTCTCGCGACCGCTCGTCGTGTGGTTGCTCCCGACGTTCGCTTCCGCGCATGCTCGTGCGAGGCTTCGGCGCCGCGATGTCGGCTTCTCGCCTCGCACGGCCTGCGCGGTGCGACCGCCGAACCGCATCCGCCCGTCTCGCTCCGCTCGGCACAGGGCCGTCCCGCCCGCTCCTCACGCAACGTTTTGCCGTTGCGGCGAAAGCGAAGGCGCGGACAGAGTCGCGAAGAGTTTTTTCGGGCCCGACGTGCCGGGCGACGCGCCTGTTCACCTCGGTGATCTGGGGCGTAAGCAAAAGACGCGCGCTTGATGAATCGCGCGTATGGCATGTCGGTGGGGCGCCCGAAAAAACCTCGGAGCGAGCTGCTGGCCGCGCCGAGCGGAATCGCTTGCCGCAGACATTTATCGTCAACATGAATCATCATTCACAGTCAGTTACCATTCATAACCATCAAAAGGAAAAACAACATGATTAGTCTCAATCCGCTCAACTGGTTCAAGCGCTCCAAGATGAAGCGCGAAATCATCATCAACGTCGAGAAGCTCGAAACGCGCGTCGCCGTCATGGAAAACGGCCGCCTGGAGGAGTTCATGGTCGAGCACCCTGCGGAGGAACGCCTCGTCGGCAGCGTCTTCAAGGGCCGCGTCCAGAACCTGGAGAACGACCTGCAGGCTGCGTTCGTCGACATCGGCCTCAAGAAGAACGCCTTCCTCCACTACTGGGACATGACGCCCGACGCCGACGCGCTCCTCGACGACGAGGACGACGCCGAGAAGCGCAAGAGCCCGAAGGGCGGACGCAAGGCGAACCGCCTCACGGACCAGGAGATCGCCAAGCGATTCCCGTCCGGCTCCGAGATCATCGTGCAGGTCACGAAGGGGCCGATCTCGACGAAGGGCCCGCGCGTGACGGCGAACCTGTCGATTCCCGGCCGCTACCTCGTCATGATGCCCGGCACGAAGATCCGCGGCGTCTCGAAGAAGATCGGCGACGCGCAGGAGCGCCGGCGCCTGAAGCAGATCCTCGACAAGCTGCCGCTCCCGGAGAACGTCGGCCTCGTCGTCCGCACCGTCGGCGCGGGGGCGTCGGCCCGCGCGTTCGCGCGCGACCTCCGGAACATCCTCTCCGTCTGGAACGAGATGCAGGGCAACGTCAAGAACCTGCGCACGCCGTGCTGCATCTTCCAGGAGCCGGACCTCTGCGAGCGCGTGATCCGCGACTGGCTGACGGAGGACGTCGACGCGATCGTGATCGACGACGAGAAGGCGTACGAGTCGATGCGCGACCTCACGGCCCGCATCTCGCGGCGCGCCCGGTCGAAGATCCGCCGCTACGACGGCGAGACGGGCATCTTCGACCACTACGGCATCGAGCGCCAGCTGCATGACGCCTTCGCGCGGCAGGTGCCGCTCAAGTCGGGCGGCTACCTCGTCATCGACGAGACGGAGGCCCTCATCGCGGTGGACGTGAACACGGGCCACTACAAGGGCAAGGGCAGTCAGGAGGAGGCGATCCGCGAGGTGAACCTGGAGGCGGTGGACGAGGTGGCGCGCCAGCTGCGCCTGCGGAACATCGGCGGCCTCGTCGTCCTCGACCTCATCGACATGAAGTCGCGCAAGCACCAGCGCGAGGTGTACCGGGCGCTCAAGACGGCGCTGCGGCGCGACCGCGCGCGGACGAACGTGCTGGAGATTTCCGAGCTGGGGCTGCTGGAGATGAGCCGCCAGCGGCAGGACTCGTCGATCCTCTCGCAGCTCACGTCGAAGTGCCCGTACTGCCAGGGCCACGGCGTCGTCAAGTCGCCGATGGCGATCTCGATCGAGATCCAGCGGCGGCTGACAGCGCTTCTGCGCAAGGCCGAGGCGGAGAAGAAGCCTTTCGAGCCGAAGATCGTGATCGCGCCGCAGGTCATGCACCGCCTGAAGACTGAGGACAGCGCGATTCTCGCCCAGCTGCAGAAGGACTTCGACACGCGCCTGACGTTCGTCTCGGAGCTCCACCGCCACCCGGAGGCGTTCTCGATCCTCGACGCGGCGACTTCGCAGGTGCTCTACTCGCAGAGCTGAGACTCGTCGCGCCATGCCTGTCGCTTGCCGACGTGCGGCGCGCTTCGGGGCAACGGTGCTCCCGCCTCCGGGCGGGCGACTTGGGCGTCCTGTCGGCCGTGCGGCGACCGCGAGGTCAGCCGCAGGCCGCAGCCCTGCCCAACTCGCCACGTCCGGCAGGCGGTCCGCCCCGCTGCGGCCCCGAAGCGCGCCGCGTTGGCGATCCCTGGTCGAGTTCGTCGCGTCG
>CAKURH010000107.1 GCA_934675625.1 uncultured Kiritimatiellota bacterium | reverse complement strand
TTTGCTGGGGTTTTCGGGAATTGGTGGTGGGGCAAGGATTCGAACCTTGGAAGGCGTAAGCCAGCAGATTTACAGTCTGCCCTCGTTGACCGCTTGAGTATCCCACCGTCAAACAATTGGAGTGTAGTATATCACATCGCGCGGCGCACCGTCAAGTGCCCGTCTACGCCGTGAACTTTTCGCGGTTGATCCAGAGACCGAGCGCCGGGTTCGGAATGAAGTAGACCTCCTCGCCGTCCACCGTGTTGTAACCGTACTGGAGTTTCGCCGGATCGTACTTTCGCGCCATCTCGTCGTAGTCCGCCGCCTTGAAGCCGACGCTTTCGATCTCTTCCTTCGAGATGTCCTTCACGCAGTAGGTAATCGAGAAGCGTCCGTCGGACGACCCGTGGATGAGGTGCGCCGCCGCACCCATGTTCGCCCGCAGATCCGCCGCGTCGTCGCGCCGGAAGACCTCCAGCGTGTGAAGCCGCCCCTTGTAGCCGTACTTGCGGATGAGCCCGTCGACCGTCTGGTCCTCGCCGAACTGGTGCACGGCCGGCGCAAGGATGATGAGTTCGCCGCCGTCCGCCATCGCCATGCGCGTGCGGTAAATCGCCTTGTTGCCGAGCCACGTCGTCTTGAATTCGCTGCCGTCCAGATAGACGACGCACTTCTTGAGGCCGTGCTCAACGTAGTCGACGTTCTTCACCTGCGCGAGCTTCACGGCTTCCGTCAGGCAGTTGCGGCCCTGCCCGATGAAGAGGCCGTGGCTGCGAATCTTCCCGCCCAGCGCCGTGTTGACCGTCAGCACCCAGAGAATCGGACGCTGCGCGACGTAATGCGTGAAAGCGTAGTCGAAGATCTGGCGGACGGGCGTGTGGTCGCGGCCCATCGCCTTCTCCATGCCGCAGACCGCGCCGATCATGTGCGACTTGTTGATCATGTCCGCCCCGCCGATGCCGACGAAGATGTTCTTCGCGTGGTTGGCCATGCCGATCACCTCGTGCGGCACGACCTGTCCGGGCGAGATGATGAGATCATACTTCTCGTCCATGAGCCGGCGGTTCACCTCGACGTCGACCGGCTCCTTCCACAGGCCCTCGGTGATCTTCTCAATCTCGGCGGCGGGAACTTCGCCGAGCTTCACGACATCCGTACGCCAGTTGTGGACGATCATCTTTTCATAGGGGATGTCGCCGAACATCGTCACCCACTGCGACGCCGAGACCGGCACGTGCGTGCCCAAGGCGGGCAGGACGTCCACATTGGCGCCCTTCGCCGTCAGGAGGCGGTAGAAGACCTGCGTGATGAAGCCCGCGTTCGAGTGGTAGCGCGTGAAGTCCGGCGGAATCACGAGCGCGTTCCGCACGGGGCCCTTCTCGGCTTCCCACGCGGCGAGCGCCGCCTCCAGTTCCTTTGCGATTTCCGCGTTTGAAAGGCCTTCGGCCGTTTCGGCGATTCTGAACATGTCTTTCATCACATGGATCTCCTCATGGCAATTTCGGGACAGGTATAGGGATTGGCGTGCTTCGTGCAGTTGATGCAGCCGGTGTAGAGCTTGTGCATGATCTCCGTCTTCGCGATTTCGACGAAGCCGAGCGAGCGGAAGAATTCCGGCGCGAACGTGAGGACGACGACTTCCCGCGGACGGAACGTCGCGACCTTCGCCAGCACGCCTTCCACGAGCAGACGGCCGATGCCGCGCCGCCGGAACGCCGCCTTGACCGCGACGGAGACGACCTCGACCGACGCGGCTTCGGCGTTGCCGATCTCGGGATGAATCTGGTACGCCGCGCAGCCGACCAGCTCGTCCCCCGCCTCCGCGAGGACGAACCGGTCGATCGTCTCGACGATGTTGCCGAGCGAACGCGGCACGAGCTGGTCGCGATTGGACGAGACGAGCGCGTAGATTCGCTCCGCGTCCCGCAGTTCCGCCACCCTGACCCTCGCCGCGTCCATTTTCGCGTCTCAGTCCACGACCGGGACGGCCGGGGCCAGCGTCTCGAAGGCGTCGACCGAGCCCGCGTAGCCGCCCGTCACCTGCGCAAGCAGGGCGCGGACGCGCGGGAACTCGACGTTGAGCCAGTGGTCGAGCGCCGCCTTCTTGTAGTCGAGCTTCTCCGCCGCCTTGACGAAGAGCGCGGCGACGACGAGCGCGATGCCCGCGTCCACGAGCTTGCGCGCCGAGAGGTCGTGGTACGCCTTCGCGTCTTCGCGGCCCTTCACGTAGGCGACCGCCGCGTCAAGCTCCGCGAGGAGCTGCGTCATGCGCGGATGCGCCGGGCTCCAGCCCGCGCCGAGGATGTCGTCGAGGACGTCGTGGACGAGCCCGCCCGTCACGCCCGCGACCGCCGCGACGACCTGCAGCTGCGAGGTGCCCTCGTAGATCGTCGTGATGCGGCTGTCGCGCAGGTAGCGCTCGCACGGGTAGTCCTTCATGTAGCCGGAGCCGCCCAGGACGGAAATCGCGCTCATCGCGTTGCGCATCGACATCTCCGAGCCGTAGTACTTCGCCATCGGCGTCAGCATCTTGTTGAACGCGGCGACCTTCTTCAGGCGCTTGCGGACGTCCATCGCCTCCGGCGTGCCCTTGAACGCGTTGAACTTGCGGTCCAGCCCGGCCTCCAGGTCGACGTTCTTCGCCGAGTAGTAGGTGAGGAGGCGGCTCGCCTGAAGCTCGACGCTCATCGTGGCCATGATCTCGCGGAGCGCGGGGAAGCTGTCGATCGTGACGCCGAACTGCTTGCGGCTCGCGGCGTAGTCGCGCGCGGCGCGGTAGGCCGCCTCGCCGATGCCCGTGCCCTGCGCGGCGATGCCCATGCGCGCGCCGTTCATGAGGGCCATGACGTAGGTGATGAGCCCGCGCTTGCGCAGGCCGATCAGCTTCGCCGGGGCTTCCGTGAAGACCATCTCGCACGTCGGCGAGCCGTGGATGCCGAGCTTGTTCTCGAGACGCCGCACCTTGACCCACGGGCCGTTCTCGACGAGGAGGCAGCTGAGGCCGCGTCCGTCGGAGAACTCGGGCTCCGTGCGCGCGAGGACGAGCAGCACTTCGCCGCAGCCGTTCGTGATGAAGCGCTTGACGCCGTTCACGAACCAGTTGCCGTCCGCGTCCTGGTGCGCCGTCGTCTTGACGCTCTGGAGGTCGCTGCCCGCGTCCGGCTCGGTGAGGACCATCGCGCCCGTCATCTCGCCCGTGACGAGCTTCGGCACGTACTGCTTCTTCAGCTCCTCGTCGCCGAACTGGTTGATCGTCTCGGCGATGCCCTGAAGGCCGAAGAGGTTCATGAGGCCCGCGTCGCCGCGCGAGACGATGTCGTTGCACGCCGTGAGGATCGTGCAGGGCATGTTGAGGCCGCCGAGGTAGTAGGGGATCGTGACACCCATGAGGCCCGTCTTGCCGAAGAGCTCCAGCGCGAGCTTCATGCCGGGCGCGCGCGTCACCGAGCCGTCCGCGTTCAGCGTGTTGCCGACCTGGTCGGTCTCCTCCGCGAGGGGCGCGATGCGGTTCGCCATGATATCGCCGCAGAGGTCGAGCGCGCGCTTGTAGTTGTCGAGCGCGTCCGCCGCGTCCTTCGGCGCGAAGGGATAGTCCTTCGCGAACTTGAAGTCATCCTCCAGCAGCGCCGCGACCTCGGTGAGGTCAAGCACGTCGATGACGTTCTGGATGTCCGGGTTGTCCTTGTAGAAGTTAGCCATTTTTCAGCCCTTGTTCTTGATCGCCTTGATGAGCTTCGGGATGACGACGTTCAGGTCGCCGATGATGCCGTAGTGCGCGACCTTGAAGATCGGCGCGTCCTTGTCGGTGTTGATCGCGATGATCTTCGCCGCATCCTGCATGCCCGCGAGGTGCTGCACCGCGCCCGAAATGCCGCAGCTGATCATCAGCGCGGGACGCACCGTGACGCCCGTCTGGCCAATCTGCCGCTCGTGTTCGCAGTAGCCGAGGTCGACCGCCGCGCGAGACCCGCCGACCGCGCCACCCAAGACCGCCGCGAGGTCGTGCAGCAGCTTGAAGTTCTCCTTCGACCCGACGCCCGCGCCGCCCGCGACGATGATGCGCGCGCCCTTCAGGTTGACCTTCGAGACCTTGCGGACGATCTCCACGACCTCAACCGGAATCTCAACCCCGGCCAGGTGCGCGTCGTGCCGCTTGACCTCCCCCGCCGCACCCTTCCGCGCGGCCCTTTCCGCTTCGCCCAACGGCTTCATGACGCCCTCGCGCACCGTCGCCATCTGCGGCCAGTGGCGCGCGTTGACGATCGTCGCGATGATGTTGCCGCCGAACGCCGGACGGATCTGGTGCAGGACGTTCGTGAACGTCTCGCCCGTCTTCCGATCCGTGTAGTCACCGATCTGCAGGTCTGTGCAGTCCGCCGTGAGGCCGCAGCGCAGCGCGGACGCGACGGCCGGCGCGAGGTCGCGCCCCATGTGCGTCGCGCCGAAGATCAGGATCTGCGGCCGTTCCTCCTTGACGAGCTCGACGAGCGCGTGGCGGTACGCCTTGCTGCGGAACACCTTGAGCGCCGGATCGTCGACGAGATGCACGACATCCGCCCCGCCCGCGACGAGATCCGCCGCCAACGGCTCGACGCCCGCGCCCATCAGCACGGCGCCGACCTTGACGCCCAGCTTGTCCGCGAGTTCGCGCGCCTTGCCGAGCAGCTCAAACGGAATCTCGGCGAGCTTGCCCTCCTCCTGTTCCGCGAAGACCCAGACTTCTCCCTTGGTTCTGTCCATACCTCTTCCCTTTTCCTTCTTACTTCTTCCTTGCCCTTACCCGATCGTATGCTCTGCGATAAGCTCCGCGACAAGACCGCCGATGCCCTCGTCCGTCGGGGCGACTTCCTTGAACGCGCCGCCCGCGAGGACGACGGACTGGATCTTGTTGACGCTCGTCGGCGAGCCCGCAAAGCCGCAGCGCGCGTCCTCGCAGCCGATTGCCGCGCAGTCGAGAACCTCCGGCTCCGCGTTCTTGTACGTCATGACGCGGCGCATCTGGAACGGACGCAGCTCGCCGAACTTCTCCGTCACGGTGAAGAGCGCGGGCAGCTTCGCGCGGCACGTCTCGATGCCCGTGCCGATGTCGCGCGTCGCGATCGCGACGTCGCCGTCCATCTCCAGCTTCTCCAGGTACGTGACGACCGCGCAGTCGAGCTTCTCGCCGATCTGCGGGCCGACCTGGGCCGTGTCGCCGTCAATCGCCTGGCGTCCGCAGAAGACGAGGTCGGGACTGAACCGCTTCACCGCCTGCGAGAGGATGTAGCTCGTCGCGAGCGTGTCGGAGCCGGCGGCCTTGCGGTCGGTGACGAGCACCGCGCGGTCGGCGCCGCACATCAGCGCCTCGCGCAGGATCGCCTTCGCGGCGGGCAGGCCCATCGTGATGACGGTGACGGTGCCGCCGTAGGTCTCCTTGACCCGCAGCGCGGCTTCGAGGGCGTTCTTGTCCTCGGGATTGAAGATCGCGGGCAGCGCCGCGCGGTTGATCGTTCCGTCCGCCTTCATCGCCTCGCCCGTCACCTTCTGGGTGTCCGGGACCTGCTTGATGCAGACGACGCAGTTGTAGCTTTTCATGGCGGGGTATTATATCATAAAGTGCAGGGAGCCGCCCGATTGCGGCACGAACGGCCCGTTTCCGGGCAAAGGGCCCGCAGGGCCTCCAGCACGGCGAAGCCGCGACGGTCGGGCCAGCTGGTGACGTTGCGCAAAATCACGACGACCGCCCGCGTCCGCAGGTCAAAGCCCACGAACGACGCGCCGCCGTAGATCATGCCGGCGCGATAAAGGACGCGCGAGCCGTCCGAGAGAACCTTCACGCGCAAAAGCCCGAAGACGGCCTCGTCCGCGTAGGCGTTGACGTCGCGATCCTTCAGCTGCTCGTCGACGACCGCCCAGTAAGACGAGAAAAGCGTCGCGCTGTCTGCGGCGGACGAGAAAAGGCCGCCTGTCGCTCGCAGGGCGCTGCCCAGCCGATGGTCGGGCACGTCGCGGCCACGCCGCGTCAGCCAGGGCAGATGCCCCGCACACGCGCGCGTCAGGCGGTTCGTCTGGTCGCCGCGCGGCTCGTATGTCGTGTCGGCGAGCGCCTGCGGCACCGTCAGTTCCGTGCAGAGAATTTCCTCCAGCGACAGACCGAGCGCGTCCTCGACCGCCGTCCCCAACAGGCCGAAGCCCATGTTCGAGTAGATTTCGCGCCGCGCCCGCACGGCATGCCGCCACCACGGCCGCCAGGCCATGCGCGCAAAGTCGTCCCGCGTCTCGAATGCCGCGTAGATGTCCGTGCCGAAGAAGCCGCAGGAAAAGGCCGTCCACGTGTCAATCGGCTCCCATCGCACGATGAACTCGCGCGGCAGGCCGCTGCGGTTCAGCAGCAGGTCGCGCAGCGTGATGCGTCCGTATTCCGGCGGCAGGTCGAGCTTCGAGCAGGACGTGACGGGCTGGTCGAGGTTCAGACGCCCCTGCGCATGAAGCTTCAGCAGGACGGGATGAAGAAAGAACTTCGAGAGGGACGCGATGCGGAAAAGCGAATGTTTCGTCGCCGCCCCGGCTTGCGCAAAGACGCTTCCCGTCGGCGAGATGATCGCCACGGCGCAGCTTTCGTCCTCCGCATCGTACACGTAGTAGTCGGCGACGGCCTGTGCAAGGGCCTGCGGCGAGTCGGCTTTTCCCAAACGCGCGTCAATCGTCTGGCACCCGCCGACGCACAGCGCGCACACTGCGCCCCACAAGAGCAACCTGCGCTTGTCTTTCATGCTGGCTTTTCTGATCGTCTTTGCGTAAAGTCCTCTGCGAGGCAAACCGCCATCCCGTGAAAAAGTGCGCGGAGTATATCATATTGCGCATTCCCATTTCAATGCGTGATAGAGGTCTCACACTACATATAAGGAGACTTGTAAGGGGGGCGCTTAGCGGATGACAATCGCAAGGCCAGGCTTGACGATGACGAGGGCCCCGTCACGCACCGTCAGCGTCGCCCGGCGCAGTCGCCGGCCGTTGACGATGACCGACCAGTCCGCGAAATTGCCCGAATCGCCGACGTCCTCCAGCCGAACCGGCAACGTCAACTCCCGCCACGGACTCGGCACGTTGGAGACCGTCAGCGTACCCGACACCCCCGGGCGGAACTTCCGAATCGTGCCGCCGCTCGCGTAGTCGACCATCAGGTTGCCGATGACCGTCTCCGTGTCGGACAGGTCCAGCACGGCGTCGCCACTCACCTTGACCGTCGCGGACGGTGCGAACGCTACGGCGCCCGCGACGTCATTCGTCGCAAAGAAAGGCTTTCCGCCGTTGTAGGCGGCGTAGGTGCTCCGCGCCTCGCCAACCTCCACGTCCGTGCGCGTGTCGAGCCTCACCCAATCCGTGCCGTTCGCCGACGCCTCCAGCGTCCACGCGCCCGGATCCCGCTCCGAATGGTCGTTGCCCGTCGCCAGCGCATAGGAGACGACGCGTCCCGCGTCCTCCGCCAACCTCATCGTGATGACGTTTGGCTTCTCCGTCGTGTAGAGTCCGGCCTTGGTGGACAAGTCGCCGTCCGTCATCTTGTCGGGCCCCTCCGACTCTCTCGACGCCTTGCAGATCGTCGTCAGCTCGCCCGCCGCGAGAGACGGCGCCGCCTTGTTCGTCTCGTTGAACGCCAGCCCCTGATTGAGGCGGCGTCCCTGGGCGTCGTAAAGCGCCAGTTCGCTCAATTGAACGCTCGCAGTCCCGTTTGTGCGATTGGCTAAAATCGAAAACCTGAACCACGGGCCCTCCGCGCCGCAGTCGGTGAACCGCAGCACGCCCTCGCGCACGTCCACAAGTCCCGCGAAGGCACCCGAACCATAGATCGTCCTCTCGCCTGAACCGATTTTCGCCAGACATCCGTCGCCTGTCAGGTTCGGATAGTAGACCGCGCCGTCGCCGGCCTCGACCGTGCCGCCGTCAACCAGACGGATCTCCCCCGCACTCGCATCGAACGACGAACAGACAAGCGTCGCGCCGGCAACCGTCAGCTTCGCCTCCGACGCGACCGCGACCCGACCGACCGTCAGCGTCTCGCGGACGGACGGATCGGCGACGGGAAACCGTTCCGTCAACTGGGCGTTGACCGCCGTCGCGACAACGTTTGTCCGCGTGTCCAGAACCGTCCAGTTTTCTCCGTCGGCACTGCCGCAGAACGTCCAGGCGCTGGGGAAGACTTCGATCTTGTCGCCCGTGGCGAATGTATAGGACGTGAACGGAACAGACGAACGGCACCGAAACGCGACCCAGCACAGGTTCGCCAACTCACCCTCATTGCGGGCGAGCCGTCGGTCGTCCCACAGGGTCTGAAGATCGCGATCCAGCAGATGTTCGGGGCGGGTGCCGCCGTAGTTCACGTCCCCTGCGCTCTCACCCGTCGTGTCCTGAAAGCAGGACACGACAGACGCCGCCGTGATGTCGTCGTCGCCCGAATAGAAGTACACCTCCGAGGCGCGGACATTATACTGCCGCCCGTACTGGGCGGCCGTGACGTGCCACTTGTAGTAGGGGAAGCCGATTTCCCGGCGGTTGCCAAACACGGCCGCACCGGCTGTGACCGAGACGGATTCCGCCGTGCCCGAAACGAGTTCGAGCGTGCCGCTCCCCTCCTTGACGAGGGCGACGTTGCCCGCAACGGACTCAATCCGGACATCGCCGTTTCCGCCGCCGACCGTCAGCGTCGACAGGGCTTCAGACGTGTTCAGAAGCGAACCCGCACCGCTTGCGACGAGCGTGTGGAGCAACAGCGAGCGCCCGTTCAAGTCCAGCAACGCGCCGGGGAACACGGTCATCGGCCGTGTCGCGGGAATGGCCGCTGCCGACGTGGCGTCCAGCACGAAACCGCCCTCCTCCACGCGAATCCCGCCGAGCTGATTCAACGCGAAAGCCAAAAAGCCCGAACCCGTGGCGGAAGCCAAAGGTCCGCGCCCCGCCCCCAGCTTGACGAGCGCGCCCTCGCCCTGCGCCTCGAATGACGCGCGATTTCCGCCCTCGGCAATCATCGCCGTAAAATCGCTCGTCCGACGCAACCGGATGTCCTGTCCGTCCACGCTTTCGAAGATGACCTTTCCCTTCTGGTTGTCGTTGACAAGAGCGCCCTTTCCCGTACCGCACAGTTCGCCGCCATTGAAGCGGAAAGCGGCCGTCGTGTTGTTGTTCTTGGTGATCGAACCGCCGATCTCAAGCCGCGAAGTCCCGTTCAGGGCGACGGTCGCGTAAGGAACCGCCGAATCGACATTCGCCCACGTGCCGCCGCGATTGATGAACAGACCCGTCTTGACCTTCAGCAGCGACGCCCCGTCCAGGACAATGTTCCCCTGCGTGACGAGCGTCTGGCCATGCGCTAGCCCCAAGGTGCCGTTGACGTCCATGAACGCGCCATCCGCCAGCGTCAACGACGCGCCCGTTGACCCCTCGACGCCAATCACGCAGTCGAAGCCGTTTCCTTGGCTCGCTTTCGTCACCGACACCGTTGCGCAATTCTGAAGGACGAGCGAGGCGTTGTCCACCGCGCCCGTGCCCACGCACAGCTGTTCGCACGTCAGGCGAACGCGCGAAGCAACGGTCAGCGAACCGTTGACGACCAACCGTCCGTAGTCGGCGGATTCCGTCAGCGTCACGCTTTCGCCGGCTTCAACCGTGCGGTCCTCTACCGCCATCACCTGAAGCGCACATAGCGCACATCCAACGAGCACTTTTCCCTTTGTCATGGATTCTTCCTTTCTTCTTGCTGTCTGTTGAGGTGGATCGGATAGAGTTCGCCGGCGAGTTCGCGCGCGGCCGCCACCATCTCGGGATAGGGGCGGTCTGTCACGTCGAGGAAGCCGCTCTGGAAGCATTCGCCGTCCGACCGCCCCGTGAGGGCCTGGTCGCGCCAGAGGAACCAGTGCGCGCCGACGATCCGCTTCGACGCCAAGGCCGTGCGCACGTAGCGCCGGTAGCGGTCGGCGCGATCGGCCTGGTCACGCGCCGGCACAATTCCCGCATGCAGAAGGCCCCGGTCGAGGGCGCCAAAATGATACTCGCCGATGAGCAGCGGACGATCCTCGCATCCGTCCGGCAAATCGACCGACGGCACGTCGCGGTAGACGTTGACGCTCATCACGTCGCAGAAGCGCGCGGCCGTGCGCCAGACGGCATCCGCCCGGCGGGCGAGGAAGCGGCAGCCAAGGTAGAGCCGGTTCGGTGCGTGCTTCTTCACCAACGTGCGCACGGTCGAGAAGTAGGTTTCCTCGAAGAGGCGCGAGAACGCGCAAAGTTCCTCGTAGGGCACATGCGCGGGGTCGATGCCCTTCTTGGACAGGCGCTTGAGGAACGCGACCTTGGCGGGCTGGTCGTCCGGCGCGGCGAGCACCATGCGCGCGAGCGCGTCATCCGTCTCGCCCCAACCAATCTCGTTGTCGACGAACCAACCCACGCACCACGGGTCGGCACCGCTGCGCTTCGCGCGCGCGGCGACAGCCTTTTCGAGGTTCGCGGCGAAACCGGGCGCGAAGACGTCGGGGACAGTGTGTCCGGGGAGATTCGTCTTGATCGGTCGCGCGCGCGAGTCGATCCAGTCAACGTAGGGCGTGCGCAAGGGCGCGGCGGACAACGCCCAAGCGTCGCTCCAGTTGCCGATTGTGTTGACGCCCCAGGCCCGCAGTCGCCGGTGCGCACGAGGGCCCAGCGTTTCGAGGTAGCCAGCGCCATACTTGCGAATCAGGTTTGCGCGCGGGAACGAAAAGGCTTCGTAGGACGCAAAGTTCCGATAGAAGCTACGCGCGGTCACACGCGCGCACGACGTCCAGCACGCGCCGAAGACAGGGTCATTCCGGTCGGGCAGTTCCGCGAAGAAGCGTTCACGCCCCGTGATGCCGGTCGCGTGTCCGATGCGCACGCCCACGATGCCCTGCGACCAGAAGAGGCGCCCGTCCGGATCAACGAGCCACCATTTGCCGTCCACCTTCTCGGTGCGGAAGAAGCCGGTGGCGCGAAGCTGCGGACCCGCCGCCCAGCCGCCGAAGCGGTCGCCGCCGCGAATGGGGCTCGCGGCATGTGCGGTCAGCCAGGCGTCCTCCGCGTTTCGCGCGGCGATGAGGTCGGCCTCTTCCTGCGTCTTGCCCGGCCAGTCTGCATGGCGGTACTGCCCAAAGCGGTCGACGAACGGAAAGAAGTCCTGTTCCGCGACCTCCGGCCACGGGTCGTTTCGGGGGTCGCGCGGAAAGACTGCGCGGACGCCAAACGCCGCGCGGCGGGGGCCTTGCGGACGAAACACGTTGACGAGGCCGATGCGGCGCAGGTCGTCCGCCGTCAGATGCGCGCCATCCGCTTCGTAGCCGCGCAATCCGGGAATCGAGAACGGCACAAGATGAACCCCCGGCGCAACGGGCGCGACAATCTCGCCCGCCGCGCGTGGCGCGAGCGTCGCTTCGCCGGAAAGAAAGCGGTTTCCCTTGCCGAGCGTCTTCACATGGAGCTTCAGCGTCAGCGGCGCGTCGGTGAGATTCGTGACGACCGCAACGATCTCGCGCCACGGGGTGACATCGGCCGGTGCGGCGAAGCGCAGGCAGACGCCGCTCCACGGACGCTCGGCCTCGACGCCGACGGCGAGCCCCCACGCACGCGGCTTCACGCGCCCGCCCGAAAGGCCCTCGACGCCCACCTGCGCGGACGGATAGAACGGCGCACCGACCTCGGACGCGGCCACGGACGGAAGCGTCCACAAAAGGACTCCGAGCGCGACGGCGCAAACCCTGAACGCCACGGTCATGCGGCGCTCAGATCTCGTGCGCGTCAGACGCGCACACAGACCCTCCAGAGCCTTGGCTAATAAATGGGGGGGGGGGGGGGGGGGGGG
>CAKURH010000106.1 GCA_934675625.1 uncultured Kiritimatiellota bacterium | reverse complement strand
CAAGGCCCACGCGCGGAGGACACAATATGCCGCAAAGCGCAAACGTCACCTGCTGTTTTCTCGGCCGCCCGGTTCATTGGGCAGAAGGCGCAGTCCCCACCGGGGCCTGCGCCTCTCCTTTTTTTCACACGGATGGATGCTTTTTTGGTATAATATGCCACCAAACTCATTTCAGTCTGTGACGCCTCGGCGTGGTGCCGGGCGTGTGACGGGCGAATAAAGTCTACAGGGAATGAACATGACCATGAAAGAACATAGCCACGTGTTTACGTCGGAGTCCGTTTCGGAAGGGCATCCCGACAAGGTGGCCGACCAGATTTCCGATGCGATTCTCGATGCCTGCCTCAAGGTCGACAGCCATGCGCATGTCGCGTGCGAGACGATGGTCGGGCCTAATATCGTCGTCAACATGGGCGAGATCACCTGCAAGGGGTGGCCGGAGAAGATTGACACGAAGGCGATTGCCGCGAAGATCGTGAAGAAGATCGGCTATGACCGCGCCGACGAGAATTTCTGCAGCAAGACGTTCGACTACGTCTCGCGTCTGCACGAGCAGTCGCCTGACATCGCGCAGGGCATCAACCGCAAGGTCAAGGCGAAGCAGGGTGCGGGCGACCAGGGCATGATGTTCGGCTATGCGACGAACGAGACGGGAACCTACATGCCGACGGCGGTCGTCTACGCGCACGAGCTTCTGAAGATGTACGCGCGTCTGCGCAAGCGCGGCGGCAAGTATGCCTGGCTGCGGCCCGACGCGAAGTGCCAGCTTTCGGTCGTCTACGAAGACGGCAAGCCCGTCTGCCTCGACACGGTCGTCATCTCGCAGCAGACGACGGAGGCGGGCGCGACGCAGCAGAACTACGCCGAACTTGAACGCCTGGCGAAGGACTATCTCTCCAAGACGGGGCTTCTGGCGGAGGACACGAAGTTCTACATCAACCCGACGGGCAAGTTCGTCGTGGGCGGCCCCTGCGGCGATTCGGGCCTGACGGGCCGCAAGATTATCGTCGACACCTATGGCGGCATGGCCGCGCACGGCGGCGGCGCGTTTTCGGGGAAGGATCCCTCGAAAGTCGACCGTTCGGCCGCCTACTACGCGCGCTACGCGGCGAAGAACATCGTCGCGGCGGGGCTGGCCGACCGTTGCCAGATCCAGGTCGCGTACGCGATTGGCATCGACCGTCCCGTGTCCTTCTGCGTGAAGACGTTCGGCACGGCGGCTGCGGGAGTGACGGATGAGGCGCTGGAGAAGATGCTCGTCTCAGGCAAGATCTTCGACTTCCGTCCGGCTGCGATCATCGACGACCTGAAGCTCTTGAAGCCGCAGGGCTGGAGCTACGAGGACACGGCGGCCTACGGGCACTTCGGGCGCGACATCTTCCCGTGGGAGAAGCTGGATCGCGTGCCGGCGCTGAAGAAGCTCTTCAAGGTCGCCTGATCGGAGCGCGCGGATGCTGGCGACGGGTATCATCCACCACGTCAACTTTCTGGAGATAGTCCGGCATCCGTGGTTCATGTCCGCGTTTCTGGCGGCGGCGTCCGCGCAGATTCTGAAGTTCGTCTACTTCTGGTGGCGTACGGGCAAGCCGGATGCGCGGGAGCTCCGCGCCTCCGGCGGCATGCCGTCCGTTCATTCGGCTCTCGTCTCGGCCCTTGCCTTTGCGGTCGGGCTGACCGAGGGCTTTGACGCGCCGTACGCGATGATTGCCGTCGGGCTGGGGCTGATCGTACTCGTCGATGCCGCGACGCTTCGCCGCGAGGCGGGCGAGCACGCGAAGCTCATCAACCGCATCGTCTCGCACCTGAACAGCGCGAGCGAAGAAGACCGCATCGAGGCGCGTCGGCTGGAGGAGCGCCTCGGTCATCGACGGCGTGAGGTGCTGGCCGGCGTCCTTTGGGGGATGCTCGTCGCCTTTTCGGTCTGCGCCGTTTGGGATTTCTGGAAATAAAACGGCTGTTCCGTGCCCGGAAACCTGTACGTTCATTTCCCGTTCTGCCGCCGCAAGTGCCGCTACTGCGCGCTCTACTCGCGCGTCGGCGTGCCGGAAGCCGAACGTGACGCCTACGTCCGTCGGTTGGCGAATGCCGTCGACACGTGGGGACAGACCCCCAATACGTGGGGACAGGCCCCCGCCCAGCGGCTGAAGACCGTCTATTTCGGCGGCGGGTCGCCCGCGCTGTGCGACCTGCGGCCGCTCTTCACGGCTTTGCGTCCGTGGCTGTCGGACGAAACGGAGTTCACGGTCGAACTGCATCCGCGGGACGTCACGGACGGTCTGCTGGGGGCGTTGCGCGCGGGCGGCGTCAACCGCATCTCGATGGGCGTCCAGTCGCTCGATGACGCGACGCTTGCGGCGATGGGACGCGGCTATACGGTCGCCGAGGCCGCACAGGCATTCGCGCGTGTGAAACGGTTCTTCGACAATGCGGGCGTCGACCTCATCGTCGGCTATCCGGGCGACCCGTGCGCGGATTGGGAACGGCTGGCCGACTGGGGACTGCGCCACTGTTCCGTCTATTCGCTCCAGAACGAACGGGGCCTTGCGGACGTGCCGGACGACGACTGGGTGCTCGACCGCATCCGCGAGGTTGCGGCTTTCCTGAAGGAAATCGGTCTTGAACGCTACGAAATCTCGAACTATGCCGTGCCGGGGAGGGAATGCCGCCACAATCTGGCCGTCTGGCGCGGCGAAGACTATTTTGGCCTCGGCGCCGGGGCGTATGGACGGCTCGGCCGCCGCCGAACGCGCAACTGGGGGGCCTGTCCCCAGCACGTGGCGGGGTCTGTCCCCTCCATTCCGGAGCCTGTCCCCACGTCAGGACTGGGGGTCTGTCCCCAGGCGTCGGAGGAGGAGGTCACGCCCGCGCAGGACGCGCTCGAACGGCGGATCTTTCGGCTGCGCACACGCGACGGGCTGGATGCGACGGGTTATCCCCAGTGGGGACAGACCCTCGATCGGTATTGCAAAATGGGCCTTTTGACGAAAGAAAACGCAATTTATCGCCTGACGGAACGTGGCATGGAGGTCTGCGACGCGATTCTGGCCGAATTGGTCTGATCGCTCGGTGCGGCGGAAATCTGCTATAATTTCCCATCCAAAGAGGAACAAAGATGAAAGACTGTCGAAACGAATGGTATGACGCCGAAAAGAAGGTCGCGGTCACGGTCGTGGACGTGACGGGCGCGGCGCAGGATCTGGCGCGCGCGCACCTGTGCGGGCCGACGGCGGCGCACTATCTCGCCAAGGGGCTCGCGGCGGCGGCCCTGCTTGGCGCCGAGACGAGCGAGCCGGACGAGACGGTCAGCGTGCAGATGAAGTGCACGGGGCCGCTCGGCGGATTGAATGTCGAATGCACGCGCGAGGGGACGCTGCGCGGCTACACCGAGAAGAAGATTCTCGACGACTTCGACGGGCTGGGGCAGCCGAAGGACAAGGCCGTCCTCGGCACCTGCCAGATCCAGGTCACGCGCTCCGTGCCGGGGCGCATCCTCTCGCAGGGCATCTCCAACTCGCTCGACGGCTACCTCGCGGGCTCGCTCCAGCGCAAGGCGACCATCCAGCTGGAGGCGTCCGTCTCGGACGACGTCGAGATTCTGGAGGCGCGCGGCGTGCTTGTGGAGGAACTGCCGGACGGCGCGAACACGGGCGTCCTCGGCGTCCGCTTCAAGTCGCTCGCCGTCGCCGAGCGCAATTTGCTCAAGCAGCTTGGGCTCGAAAAGGCCGAGCTGAAGAAATCGACGCCGCTCGTCTTCAAGTGCCGCTGCTCGCCCGAACGCGCGGCGGCGACGCTCGCGGCCCTGAGCGACGCGGAGCGGAAAACGCTGCCGCCGGCGATTGACATCACCTGCCACATGTGCGGCAAGACCTACACGGTGCGAGTCTGAGGTTGGCCATGAAACATCGGGTCTGGGTCGAGATCAACCTGAAGGCGCTCGTCGCCAACTACCGCAAGATCGCCGCGCACGTGAAGCCGGCGAAGGTTTTGTGCGTCCTCAAGGCGAACGCCTACGGGCTGGGCGTCGCGGACTACGCGCGCGCGCTCGCGGCGGCGGGCTGCACGAACTTCGGCGTCGCCGAGCCCTACGAGGCGAGGGAACTCTTGGACGTCCTGCCAAAGGGGCGGGGCATCGACGTGCAGATTCTCTCGTCGGTGCTGCCCGACGAGATTCCCGCGATGGTTCGGGCGGGCGTCGTCCTGCCGGTCATCGACTGCGCGACGGCGCAGCTCATCTCCGACGCGGCCGTGCGGGCGAAGACGGTCGCGAAAGTCCATTTCAAGCTCGACACGGGCATGGGGAGGCTCGGCATCCTCACAACGGGGCCGGACGGCGTCGCGCACGCCCTCGCGACGATGCGGGCGGTCAAGGCGTTGCCAAACCTCGCCTGCGAGGGCGTCTTTTCGCACTTCCCGATGGCCTACGATCCGAAGGACCCGTTCACGAAAAAGCAGATAGCGCTTTTCAAGCGGATCGTCGCGGCGGCGGCGCAGGAGGGTCTGTCGTTCGAGAAGGTTCACATCGCCGCGTCGGACGGCATCAACAACTTCCCCGAATGCGCGCGCAAGCCGTTCACGCTCGTGCGCACGGGCATCAACCTGCACGGCTCGTTCGACCCCTACGGCAAGAAGGCGCTGAAGGTCGAGCCCGTCCTGACGCTGAAGACGCGCGTCGCGCAGGTGCGCGAACTGCCGGCGGGCACGACGCTCGGCTACGGGCGCACGTGGTGCCTCGCCGCGCCGACGAAGATCGCGACGATCTCCGCCGGGTATGCGGACGGCCTGCCGCTCGCGCTCACGAATCGCGGCAGCGTCTTCATCGGTGGCCACCGCTGCAAGATCGTCGGGCGCATCTCGATGGACTACACGACGGTGGACGTCTCGGACGTGCCGGACGTCAAGGCCGGTGACGAGGTCGTCTGCTTCGGCACGTGCGGGCGGGATTCGATCACGCCGGACGACTGGGCGGCCCTGAAGGGCACGCACGCCTACGACATCATCTGCTCGCTCGGCAACCGCGTCCAGCGCGTCACTCTTCGCTGAACAGCGTCGCGGGGATGAAGCAGGAGGCGAGCGCGTGGTCGCGGAACGTGCGCACCGTCACGCCGATGTCGCGGCCCTTGAACGCCTTGAACGCCTCGACCCAGCCGCCTTCGAGCCGCATCGTGAGCGCGCCGGAGTCCGCAAGGAACCCCGTGACGACCATCTCCTTCGGCGAGTAGCGGATGCCCGTGCCCAGCGCTTTCGAGACGGCCTCCTTCGCGCACCAGAACTTGATGACCGCCTGCGCGGCGTTCGCCGCCTGCGCGGCGAGGTCCAGCTCCTCCGGCGTGAAGACGCCGGCGGCGAACTCCTCCGAGAGGTCGCGCGCCGTCGACTCGACGTCCACGCCGACGCGCGCGTTCGCCGCGGCGATCGCGACGACGAACTGCGCCGTGTGGGCGATGGCGATGTCGAGCTTCGTCGCGAGGTAGTCGTTCCACGCGCCGAGCGCGTGCGGCTTGCCGGAGTCGTCCGGCCAGATGCGGATGTCCGCGTCGCTCCACCGGGCCTGGTAGAAGTCCTTGAGGAACCGGCGCACGGCCTCCTTCGCCGCGACGCGCCCGAAGAGCCATTCCGTCCGCCGCGAGGCCGAGCCCGTCATCTCGGCGAACTCGCGCCGCTCGGAGGCGTCGAGGATGACGTGCGAAAGCGTCTTGAGCCACATCTCCTCGTTGCGCTCGAAGATCGGGTAGGGGATGTCCGTCACGAACGCCGTCGCGACGTCCGTCGAGGGATTCCCGACGAGGTCGCCGCCGAGCGGCTCGGTGAGGAACGTCGTCGCCGGCTGCAGGATGAGCGCGCGGTAGCCGACCGGCACGCGCTCGGTCAGCTCCTCCCAGCCGGAGACCGAGACGAGCACCTTGCCGTTGCCGTCCGTCGCCGTGATGTCGCAGAGGTGGCTGCGCGGCGTCACGCCCGTCAGGCGCATGTAGCACTTCAGGCGGTCGCCCTCGCTCGGCGCGACGCCGCCGAGGGCGATGCGCCGCACGCGGAACGGGAACGAGAACGCGCCCGCGAAGCGCTCGTGGCTGCGCCAGAGCGGAAAGCCGTCGACGACCGACTCCAGGAGCAGCGGGTTGACCGCCCAGAGCGGAAAGCGCGTGAACGCGACGTTGCCGGCGAGCGGCGGCACGGTCACCTCGTAGTCGATGCCGTTCTCGCTCCACGACTCGACGAACGTGATGTTGCGCAGACGCTGCCCGGCGCTCAGGCGCGCGGGGTAGACGTCGCGGCCCGACCAGTGGACGCTGCGCGGCTTCGAGAGCGGATCGACCGCGACCGGCGGGGACGGCGGCAGCGACGCCGCGAGGACGACCGTCGCCTCCATCGCCGCCCAGGTGAACGTCGCGTTCGGGCGGTCGTCGCGGATCTGCACCTTGAACGCCGACTCGTCCGGCGCGGCGGCCGGCACGCGCTCGGCCTTGACCGTCAGCTTGAGCCGCCCCTTCTCGAACGACGTCATGCGGCGGCAGACGAGATCCTCGATCCGCAGCAGCGTGCGGTTCGGCATCACGAGCTGGGCCGTCTCGGCCATCAGCTCGGCGCCGACGGACGGCATGAGCGGGATGAGCCCGCGCAGGTTCGGGTCGGAATAGCTCATCTGGCTCGTGCCGAGCGCGTAGTCGCCGAGGAACGGCAGGTCCAAGAGGCGGAACTCCTTGACGATCTCGACGGAGACGCCCGGCATCGCCTCCAGCGTGTCCGCGTCGGAGACGAGCGGATTGAGCGCGCCGAAGTCGAACTGGCGCTGGCAGCGCGACTGCTGGGCGAGCGCGGCGGCGCGCGCCGCCGCCTTCGCGCCGCGCCCCTTCGGCTCGGCGAGGAACGTCGCGCCCGAAAGCGGCGTCGCGGCGGAGAGCAGCGTCAGCCGGGGAAACGCGCGCGACAGCTTCATCTCGGCGTCCTTGCGCACCTCAAGCGCGATCGCCGCGTCGAAGTCGAGCGCCCGCGCGCCGCGCCGCACGTAGGCGGACGCGATGTCCACCGGCGCGCCCTGCGCGGCGAGCTGGCCGAGCGCGTGCAGCAGCTGGAGGCGTCCGCTGCGGTGGATCGAGTTGAGCGTGATCGCCGCATGCGCCTCGCCGCGCAGCGTGTCCGCGACCGCCGCCGTCAGGAGGCCGCGCGGGCCGACCTCCAGGAACACGCGGTAGCCGTCGTCGAACATCCGGCGCACCGTCTCGCGGAAGCGCACGGGGCGCGCCCAGCGCTCGGCGGCCTCCTTGCGGGCCGCGCGCTTGCCGGACGGCAGCCGCGCCGCCGTGAGGCAGGAATAGACGTCGCAGACGCTTTCGCGCTTCATCCAGGCGTCCGCGAACTTGCGGACGACGGGGACGAGCGATTCGCACAGCGGCGTGTTGAACGGACGGTCGAGCGCGAGCTTCTTCACGCGCACGCCCGCCGCGACGAACATCTCCGTGACGGGCCCCTCCCACTCGGCGGCGACGACGAACGTCTTCTGGCGCGGCGAGAAGTCGACCGCGAGGAAGACCTTGTCGTCCGGCAGCGACGCCACGAGCGCGTCGATCTCGCCCGGATGGCGCAGGAGGACCGACAGCACCGCGACCTGCCGAAGCCCGCCGTGGTTCACGGCCTTGTGGACGATGCGGTAGATCTCGGAGATGGCGCGGATGCGCTTCGGACGCTCTAGGTTCTCGCCCGCCGCGCCCGACTGCATCATCGCTGCGAGGTCGCCGCCCGCGAAGCCGACGACGCCGTCGGGGCCCAGCCCGACGGACTTCAGGAGCCGCGTCAGTGCGACGCAGCCCGTGTAGGTCGCGACGAGCGCCTCGGCGTAGGCGCCGGACGAGAAGATGTCCGCATCGTGCCGGTAGTACGGCGCGGGCGGGAAGATGAACGACGACGGCGTGAACGACGGATCGTCCTTCAGCGCCTCCTCCAGCTCGTCGAACGCCGCGCGGCAGGGCGGATAGGCGACCGCGAGGTCGCGCAGCATGTCGGGATAGAAGCCCGGCACGCCGGGGTAGACGAACGCGAGCTTCCCAAGCCCCGGCCCCAGCAGGTGCTCGCGCGCGTAGTACGTGCCGCTCTTGTCGCGGATGCGCTTCGCCGAGCCGCCTTCGAGGCGGCCCTTGGCGGAGGCGAGGCGCGCGCGCAGCGACGGCACGTCGTCCGCAATCACGGCGAGCACGCACGCGCCCGCCTTCAGCGAGCAGGTGTAGGCGACGTCGGCGAGCGCAACTTCGGGCACGCGGTCGAGGAACGCGACGAGCCGCGTCAGCTCGGCGACGAGCGCCGTCTCGTCGGCGGCGCGGACAAGGACGAGCTCGGTCATGGCCGGAGGAAGGGATTGCCGCGCTTTTCGGCGCCAATCGTCGTGAAGGGGCCGTGGCCGGGGATGACGCGCGTGTCGTCGGGGAGCGCGGTCAGCTTGCGGAGCGAGGCGCGCAGCGTCGCCATGTCGCCGCCGGGGAAGTCGGTGCGTCCGACGGAGCCCGCGAAGAGCGTGTCGCCCGACAGCAGCAGCTTTTCCGTCGGCAGGTAGTAGCAGACGCCGCCGGGCGTGTGGCCGGGCGTGTCGAGGACTTCGAGGTCGGCGAGCCAGCCGCCCGGCGCGAAGGGCGCGAGGGCCGCGCGCGCGTCGAGCGTGCGGAGCGTCGGCGGGCGGGGGATCGGCGGGTAGGCAGGCGGGCACTGGTTCAACGGATGCGTGAGGACGGGCGCGTCCGCCGCGCCGACGATCACGGGCAGCGCGGGGAATCGCGCGAGCAGGCCGGGCAGCCCGCCGATGTGGTCGAAGTGCGCGTGCGTGAGGAGGACGGCCACCGGCGCGAGGCCGTTCCGCGCGAGCGCTTCGGCGAGGCGGTCAGCTTCGGCGCCGGGGTCGACGAGAACCGCCTGGCCGCCTTCGCTCAGGATCGTGCAGTTGACTTCGTAGAGTCCGACAGAGAGGGTTTGCTGTTCCATGCCGGAAAGTATAGCAAATCCCGTCCGAATTGTGGTATAATCCCGCTTCCGCAAATGAAAGCGAGGAGTGCAGGGAACATGCAGAGGACAGTCATCGTCAATGCCCATGTGATTTCGCCGGGGGTCGACCTCCCGGCCGCGACGGTCGTCGTCGAGGGCGCGCGCATCCGTCGCGTGACCGCGCGTCCGGTCGCGGCGAAGGCCGATGCGCGCACGACGGTCGTCGACGTGAAGGGGCAATACGTGATGCCGGGCTTCATCGACGTCCACACGCACGGCGCGTGCGGGGCCGACTTCTGCGACGCCGACCCGCAGGCGATCTTCACGTTCGCGCAGTCGAAGCTGCGGGAGGGCGTGACGACAGTCTTGCCGACGACGCTCACCGTCTCGCACGAGACGCTGCTCGCCGCTGCCGCGAACGCGAAGGCCTACGCCGAGGCGGGCCAGCCCTACGCGAAGGTGCCGGGCATTCATCTCGAAGGGCCCTACATCAGCCTCGCGCGCTGCGGCGCGCAGAACCCGAAGTTCGTCCGCAAGCCGTCCGTGAAGGAGCTGAAGGAGATTGCGAAGGTCTTCCCCGTGCGGCTGGTCTCCTACGCCGTCGAGACGGAAGGCGGCGCGGCCTTCGCGCGTGCCTGCTTCCGGCTGGGCGCCGTGCCGAGCTGCGGGCATACGGACGGGACGATGAAGGACTTGCGGGCCGCCTACCGGCACGGTCTCTGCCACCTGACGCACTTCTGCAACCAGATGACGCCGCTTCACCACCGCGAGATCGGCATCGTCGGCGCGGGGCTCCTGATCGACGACCTCAACACCGAGGTGATCTGCGACCGCACCCACCTTTGCGATGACATGCTGCGGCTCATCTTCACGCATCGTCCGCTCGAGCACATCCAGATGATCACGGACTCGCTGCGCTGCTCGCACTGCGCGGACGGGTATTCGTTCGAGATGGGGGGCGTCGGGGTCGTCCTCCGGGACGGCGTGGCGCGGCTCGTCAAGGACGGGCATCTGGCGGGCTCGACGCTCTGGATGGGCCACGGGCTGCGGAACGTCCACGCCGTCACGGGCATTCCGCTCAAGGACCTCGTGCGCACGACGGCGTGGAACCAGGCAATCGAGCAGGGCTGGGGCGACGACCTCGGCAAGGTCGAGCCGGGGTTCGTGGCCGATCTCGTCGTCGTCAACCCGCGCACGTGGAAGCCGTCGGCCGTCTTCGTTGACGGCGAGCAGCGGATTTGATACAATACGCACCAATTTGTGATTTGGAGGGATGGCTGAGTGGCTGAAGGCAGCGGTTTGCTAAATCGTCGTACGGTCTAATCTCCGTACCGGGGGTTCAAATCCCCCTCCCTCCGCCAGTCAAGGGGCGGGTCGCCGGAAAGAGGCGGTCCGCATTTTGCATTTAAAGAGAGAAAAGCAGAAGAAAACGAAAGAAAAGGCAATGCAGGACGAACCCTACAAGACCTACCTGACCGAGGCGGAACTGCCGACGGCGTGGTACAACATGCGCGCGGACATGAAGAAGAAGCCCGCGCCGCTCCTGAACCCGGCGACGCTCCAGCCCGTCACGGCGGCGGAGCTCGAGCACGTCTTCTGCAAGGAGTGCGTCCGTCAGGAGCTGGACGACACGACCGCACACATCCCGATCCCGGAGCCCGTGCGGGAGTTCTACAAGATGTACCGCCCCTCGCCGCTCGTCCGCGCGACCTTCCTCGAGAAGGCACTCGGCACGCCCGCGAAGATCTACTACAAGTTCGAGGGCAACAACACGTCCGGCTCGCACAAGCTCAACAGCGCGATCGCCCAGGCCTACTACGCGAAGGCGCAGGGCCTCACGGACGTCACGACCGAGACGGGCGCGGGCCAGTGGGGCACGGCCCTCTCGATGGCGAGCGCGTTCTTCGGCCTGAAGTGCCACGTCTTCATGGTCAAGTGCTCCTACGAGCAGAAGCCGTTCCGCCGCGAGGTCATGCGCACGTACGGGGCGGACGTCACGCCCTCGCCGTCGATGACGACGGACGTCGGGCGGAAGATCAACGCCGAGTTCCCCGGCACGACCGGTTCGCTCGGCTGCGCGATCTCCGAGGCTGTCGAGTCGGCGCTGAAGCGGCCGAACGCGCGCTACCTCCTGGGCAGCGTCCTCAACCAGGTCTGCCTGCACCAGTCGATCATCGGCCTCGAGACGCAGGCGGCCCTCAGGAAGCTCGGCGTGAAGCCCGACGTCATCATCGGCTGCGCGGGCGGCGGCTCGAACCTCTCCGGCCTCATCGCGCCGTTCATGGGCGAGAAGCTGCGCGGCGAGGCCGACTACCGGATCGTCGCCGTCGAGCCGGCGAGCTGCCCGTCGCTGACGCGCGGCCGGTACGCCTACGACTTCTGCGACACGGGCAGGGTGTGCCCGCTCGCGAAGATGTACACGCTGGGGAGCGGCTTCATCCCGTCCGCCAGCCACGCGGGCGGCCTCCGCTACCACGGCATGAGCTCGATGCTCTCGGAGCTCTACGACCAGAAGCTCATGGAGGCGACGAGCGTCGAGCAGACGAAGGTCTTCGAGGCGGCGACGTTCTTCGCGCGCACGGAGGGGACGCTGCCCGCGCCCGAGTCGGCGCACGCGATCCGCGCGGCGATCGACGAGGCCCTGCGCTGCAAGGAGACGGGCCGTGCGGAGACGATCGTCTTCGGCCTCACCGGCACGGGCTACTTCGACATGGTCGCCTACGGCAAGTACAACGACGGCACGATGAGCGACACGATCCCGACGGACGCCGACCTCGCGCGCGGCTTCGCGGGCCTGCCGAAGGTCGAGGCCTGACGGAAGGTGACTTGTAAAGGGGGTGGGTCAGCAAAAACCTCTTAAGCCACTTTGGCCAGACGTGAATCGTAAGCATATGC
>CAKURH010000105.1 GCA_934675625.1 uncultured Kiritimatiellota bacterium | reverse complement strand
GACACCGAGGACGGCTGGGACTTCGTGACGCCGGAGCAGTGCCGCGTCACCCAGTGGCCGCAGGTGGACGGCAAGAATGCGCCGTGGGAGACGTGCCAGACGTTCTCCGGCTCGTGGGGCTACTACCGCGACGAGGAGACGTGGAAGAGCCCGCGCCAGCTCATCGAGCTCTTGGTCAACTCGGTCGCGTTCGGCGGCAACCTCATCCTCAACGTCGGCCCGACGGGGCGCGGTGCATTCGATTCCCGGGCCTGCGACCGCCTCGACGCGATTGGCGAGTGGATGCACGTCAACAGCCGCTCGATCTACGGCTGCACGGCCGCGTCGGCCGCGTTCAAGACGCCTGTCGATTCCCTCCTCACCTACAACCCCGAGACGAACCGGCTCTACGTCCACCTCGTCAACTACCCGATGGGCGCGCTGCCGTTCGACTTCGCCGACAAGGTCGACTATGCGCAGTTCCTGCACGACGGCTCGGAGCTGCCGATTCGTCGCGCGAAGAACGCACAGGACCATTCGCATGGCGGCGACCTTGGACGCCGTGACTTCCTCGTCCTGCCGATGAAGAAGCCGGCGGTCGAGATTCCCGTCATCGAGCTTTGGCTCAAGTAGGCACAATGGCATCAAGTAAACGCAAAAGGAAAGAAACCATGACACCAGGAAAATCACTCGAAGGAAAGTCGTATGCAGGAAATCCGCACGTACAGTCGGACGAGGGGGAAGTCGCACCGGCGGCAACGTCGAGGCGTGTGTCTCTACTCTGCAAAAGCGACAAGATGAAGGGGCGTCTGTTTCTTTGCGCGTCTGCCGGACTGGCGCTGTGGTGGGGCGCGTCCGCCGCTGCGACGGCACCTTCGACGGTGGCAGAGCCGCCGGTGCGCCGCCTGTCCGTCGAAGACTACCGCGACAAGATGAAGGCTGGGTGGCTTGGCCAGATGATCGGGGTCGAGTGGGGGCTCTCGACGGAGTTCCGCTATCAGGGGCGGACAATCCCTGACGCGGAGGTCCCGGCCTGGAAGCCGGAGATGATCAACGGTTCTTTCGCGAATGACGACCTTTACGTGGAAATGACCTTCCTGCGGACGCTGGAGCAATACGGGCTCGACGTTTCGCCGCATCAGGCCGGGATGGACTACGCGAACGCGACTTACGGGCTTTGCGCGGCCAACTGGGCCGGGCGCGACAACCTGCGGCGCGGCATCGCGCCGCCCGACTGCGGGCATCCGCGCTACAACGCCTGCGCGGACAACATCGACTACCAGATCGAGAGTGACTACGCGGGGCTCATCTCGCCGGGGCTGCCGCAGCGCGCGATCGAGCTCTCGCGGCTCTTCGGCACGCTTGTGAACAGCGGCGACGGCGTTTGGGCCGGGGCGTTCATGGGCGGCATGTACGCCGAGGCGTTCTTCACCCGCGACATTGACGCGATTGTTGATGCGGGGCTCGCCTGTGTGCCGCCGGAATCGCAGTACGCGGAGATGGTGCGGGATGTCCGCGCATGGCACCGCGCCTCGCCGGACGACTGGCGCACGTGTTGGCGGAAGGTCGAGGCGAAGTACGTCGAAGACCCTGCCTATCATCGCGGGCGGATCGACCAGCCTGGCTCGGACGTCAAGCCGAATGGCGCATTCCTGCTGATGGGCCTCCTCTATGGCGGGGGCGACCTCGCGCGGACGGTCAAGGTCGCCATGCAGTGCGGCTGGGACTCGGACTGCAACCCGTCCAGCGCGGCGGGCGTCCTTCTGACGGCGCTCGGCACGAAGGACCTCGCGCCCGAATATGTGTCGGCGCTGGATGGCAACCGCAAGTTCTCCTACAGCGACTATCGCTTCGGAGACCTCCTGCGCGTCTGCGAGAGGTTGATGCGGCAGAACGTGGCGAAGGGCGGCGGGAGCATCGAGCGGGATGCCGCAGGAAAGGAATGGATCGTTGTCCCGCAGACGAGGCCCGTCCCCGATGCCTATCGGCCGAACTGGAACCCGCCGCCGCTGACGGGCGTGCGCTACACGGCGGATGAGATGCGGCAGATCGCCAAGAAGCCGTTTCCCGGAATCGGCCCGACCATCGCAAGCCGGCAGAAGCTGCCGCTGCCGCCGGTCGGCACGGGCAGGAAATGGATGATTGGGAATTATCCCGACGAATACGAGCTTTCGTTCCTGTCGTTTCCGAACGCGCCCATCAGCCTCGACAACGAGCCGCTGCCAGTCCGCATCTGCGGGTTGACGAACACGGTCATCCATCTCGGTTGGGGCAAGTACCAATTGGAGAGGCCGCAGACGGTCTTCTTCTTCGAGGACTGCGACAACGTGGTGTTGCGTGACGCGAAGATCGTCGTCCATGCCGGCGCGCCATCAAGCCCGCCGCCGCTCTACACGGAGCGGAACTGCCGCAGGCTTCGTTCGCACGGCGTCTCGGTGCGCTATCTGGGCAGCTCCGCCGCGTTGGCGGGACCCGTGGCGGCGGCCGTCTCGCCCGATGGGCACAACGAGATCCGCCTGCCGAACCGCCCGCCCCAGACCGTCGGGACGGGAACCGCCGGTTCGAAGTGATGAAGTCAGATGTCAATGACGAAAGGATGAAGCCATGACAAGAAAGCCGCATGCAGGAAATCCGCACGTACAGTTTGACGAGAGGCGCCGACGTGGGTCTCTGCTCTGCAACATGAAAGACAGGTGGATCAGGAAGGCCGCGCTTTTTTCTGCGGCTCTCCTCGTGTGCGAAGGACTGGCTCGCGCCGAGGACGAGACGGTTCAGCCGCTGGCCGTCGGAACGCATGAGCGCCTGACGGTGACGGAGGAGACGCCCGCACTGGGCGACGCGCCGCTGTTTGTCTCGCCGCTGGCCTTCGCCTTGCAGAAGCAGGGGCTTGGGACATGGACCCTTCCCCTTGCGAACCTCGTGTCCTTTGCCGGCAACACGCTCGACGTGGCCGTCGCGAGCGGGATGCTGCAGATTGCGGAGGGAACGACGCCCAGTCTGGAGACGCCGCCGCCGGCCACGCAGAAGGCCGCCCTGTGGCTGGAATCGACGCGAAACCGCGCGGACGTGGTCGGCGAAGGCGAGACATGCGTTGCGGCATGGCATGACGTGCGCGAGGAGACGGCGGCGGCCGTGCGCTACGGCTATGCGCAAGCGGGGGCGACGCCGCCGCGCGTGAAGACGGCCGGAGACGGCTCGCGGGACAGTCTCTTCTTCGGCGGCTGCGTGAGAGGCGACGCGGCGCGCGGCATGCGATTCATGAACGCGCAGGGCGAGAAGACGTCGCTTGCGGCCTGTCATGTCTTCGCGGTTCATTCGTTTGATCCGTCGCTCGCGACATCGGATGCTGACTTGACGTGCGCCATCTTTGGCGTCGAAAGCGGCGCCAACGCCTTTTTCACGACCGTCCAGCCTTATGCGGAGGCGGCTTTCGTGAACCGTGACGGCACGGCGCAGCCGCAGGCCTACGCCGCGCGATTCTATCGTGATGGCGGCTATGCCAGCCAAACCGCGCCGCTCGGGACGGCGCGCGCGGTGTTCGAGCTTGAATTCCCGACGGACTCGCCCGCGTGCGCGGAAACCCTCTTCAATGACCGCAACAGCGCGTCGGGCGGCGGGCAGCTCTATGAAGTCCTGGTCTTCACCAATCGGCTGACGGAGGCCGAACGCCTGTCCGTCGGCGGCTATCTGCTGCAGAAATACGGCGTGGCGCGCGTCTCCGCACCCTTGCGCTTTCAGGTCGCGTCCGGCGCGACCGTGGATGCGCGCGCGGTCACGCTCAGCGACTTGACGATTGTCGGCGAAGGAAGCGTCCTGAGCCCGGAATCCGTCTCATGGCCCTATGCGTCCGTCTCGAACGGCTCGGCGTTCGCGGGCGCGGCCCTGTCGTTCGCCGGGCGCACGATCGCCTACGACGCGATTGCGCTCCCCTGGAAGCCCGAGCCGGGCGAGACGCTGGACATCGCGCCCTCGTCGGGCCTGTGGACAAATCTCGTCACGTCGACGACAGAAGGCAAAGAGGATGAGGTCTCCGTCAACAACGACGCAGGGTCGTGCGAAGTGCGTCTCGCGGGGCTGCCCGCAACGGTGCGGAAGCTGAACGTCGGATCCGGCACGGTGGCGCTTGCCGCGCCGTCTGGCCGCGAGGCGTCGGCGGACGCCGCGACGGATCATCCCGTGCCGAACGGCGACTTCGAGACGTGTGAAATCGTCGATACGGTCCTGTCCCGCGCCAACACGGCGGATGGCTGGACGTTTGACCAGGGAAGCCTGGCGGAGGAGACCGATCCCGTGTCCGTGGGCGTTGCGGGCGCCGGGATGACGGGATACGCCTGTGCGAACTGGGGCGCGATGGCGACGGGCGTCCGGCAGCTCCTTTTCCTGAGCACGAACGGCACGGCCTCGTCGTCCGCCGTGCATCTGCCGGCGGGAACCTATCGTCTGCGCGCGGATGTCTGCCGCTGGACGACGGGGACTGACAGTTGGCGTGTGGAAGAGGGCTTCCCGAATGGGCGTTGCGGACAGGTTCCGACGCTGGTGGCCACGGTGTCGCTTGCGGACGAGACGCCACGTGCGCTCGGCGCGCTGGACAAGCTGACGTCCTTCATGATGCAGACGAAGACGTTCCCAGGGACCTTCACGCTGGACTCGCCGACGGACGTCTCGCTCGCGCTGCGTCAGGGCGTCTCGCACGGTGCGTTGTGCGTGGACAATCTCGTTTTCGAGCGGGTGGCGGACGAGGCGATTGCCGAGGGAACCGAACTGATCCGCAACGGATCGTTCGCGACCACCGTCACGGGGAACTGTCCGGACTGGACGTTCGATGACTACGTCGATGCGGTGTCAAGCGCGCGGCACGTGGCATCCCCGTTCAACATTCCCGAAAGCGAAACGACATCCACGTGGGGGACTGAGTTCTGCGATGACCGGTCAGCCGTCCGCCTCGCGCAGCAGGGACGCGCGATGCAGGACATCACGT
This sequence comes from uncultured Kiritimatiellota bacterium, assembly GCA_934675625.1. Classification (GTDB taxonomy): domain Bacteria; phylum Verrucomicrobiota; class Kiritimatiellia; order RFP12; family UBA1067; genus UBA1067. The sequence continues at coordinate 7,128 of CAKURH010000105.1, read as the reverse complement.
TCCCGGCGGAAGGCTTCTACCAGTTCGCCTGCTGGATGCGTCCGCGCATCAAGAATGACGCTGTCGCGTATGACACGCGGGTTCAGGTCTGGCTGGAGTCCCCGGACGGCGTGACGACGCAGCAGGTCTACGCGACGGCGACGACGCTGAAGGGATTGAAGTTCCTGGAGCACCGCGCGCTCTTCCGGGTGCCGTCGGCCGGCACGTGGAGGCTCTGCCTCAATACGGTGCGCGAGTGGGGCGGTGAGGCCTTTGTGGACTGCGTCTCTGTCCGCCGCGTCGCGCAGGCCCCCCTGACGCCGGCCCTGTCGCCGGAAACCGAGATTGCCGTCGCGCAAGGCGCAAAGCTGCGACTCGACTACATCGGCACGAACGAGGTGTGCCGGGTGCGTTACGCGGGCCGCCGTGTTCCGGGGATCGTCTCGGCTGACACGCGCCCGGACTTCGTCGTCGGAACGGGCGCGCTTTCCGTGCGCCGGCAAGGGATGCTCGTCATCATCCGCTGATGAAAAGGGGATTGCTGATCATATGCGCGGCTGCGCTTCAGGCCTTGTCCTCGGCGGCGGGGCTGGCGCGCGCGGTGAATCCGTTCATCGGCACGGGCGGCGACGGGCACTGCTTCCCGGCGGCGGCCTACCCGTTCGGTCTCGTCCAGGCGGGGCCCGACACGGGCTGGGGCGGCTGGCGCTACTGCTCGGGCTACAGCTACGAGGACGCGCACATCACGATGTTCTCCCAGACGCACAACGCCGGCGGGGGCTGTCCCGACTACGGGGACATCGGGCTGATGCCAGGCGTCGTCTCGAACGCTTTCCGCCACGTGACCGAGACGGCGCGTCCGGGCTACTACGCCGTCACGCTCGACGATGGCGGCGTGCGCGTGGAGGTGACGGCGAGCGAGCATTGCGCGTTCTACCGGATCGCCTACGGATCGGCGAAGGAGGCGAAGCTGCTCGTCGATCTCGACTACGGGATGGGCAATCCGACGTGGGCGAAGAAGACGGTCGAGCCGCTTGCGGTTGACCGAAGCCCGGCGGACGGCCTGACGGGCCACCTGCTGCGTTCGGGCTTCGTGAAGGGCCGTCACATCGGCTTCGACATCCGCTTCTCGAAGCGTCCCGTCCGCTGCGCGGAGCTTCCGCCTGTCGTGCGGGAGTCGGGCGTCTCGGTGCGTTCGCCGCGCCTCGTCTACACGTTCGACCTCTCGGACGGCGCGCCGCTTCTCGTGAAGTGCGCGCTCTCGACGGTCGACGGCGCGGGCGCCGGACGGAACCTGCGCGCGGAACTGCCCGACTGGGATTTCGACGCGGCGCGCGCGGCGGCAGAGGCGAAGTGGCGGGAACAGCTGGCACGCGTCGAGCTGGACGCCGCGACGGACGGGGACGTGCGCACGCTTTTCGCGACGGGCCTCTACCGGCTCTTCCATGCGCCGTTCAACATCGCGGACGTGGACGGACGGTATCGTGGCGGCGACGGTCAGGTGGCCGTCGCGCCGAACGGCGGACGCTTCTATTCCGAGTTCTCGCTTTGGGACACGTTTCGCGGCGCGCATCCGCTCTACACGATTCTCGCGCCCGAATACGTCGCGGATTTCGTCAATTCGCTCGTCGCCCACGGCGAGGCCGCCGGATTTCTGCCCGTCCTGCCAAAATGGGGGCAGGATTCGCAGTGCATGATCGGGACGCATGCCGTCTCCGTCATCGTCGAAGCCTACTTCAAGGGCTTCGGGGGCGTCGATTGGGAACGGGCCTACCGAACCGTCCGCCGGACGCTGCGCGAACGCCATCCGACGCGCAAGAAAGAGGACTGGGACCTGCTTGACGCCTACGGCTACTATCCCTGCGACAGGCTGAAGGGCGAGGGCGTCTCGCGCACGCTCGAATGCTCGTATGACGACTGGTGCGCGGCCCGGATGGCGTCCGCGCTCGGACATGCGGAGGACGCGGCCTTCTTCGCGAAGCGCGCGGAGAACTGGCGGAACGTCTTTGACGCGAAGACCGGCTTCATGCGCGGACGCAAGGCCGACGGCACGTGGCGCGAGCCCTTCGATCCCTACCGCTGCGGCCACGAGTCGAGTTGGGAGGGCGACTTCACCGAGGGGAACGCCTGGCAGTGGCGGTGGCACGTCCTGCAGGATCCGTCGGCGCTCGTCGCCGCGCTGGGCGGGAAGGCGCGCGCGGCGGAACTTCTCGACGAGCTCTTCGCCCTGCCGTCCGACCTGGACAAGAGCCTCACTTCGCCGGACGTGACGGGGCTGGAGGGGCAATACGTGCAGGGGAACGAGCCGAGCCACCATATCCCCTACCTCTACCAGTACGCGGGCCGCCCGGACCGGACGGCCGAGCGCATCCGCCACCTGTCGCGGAAGTTCTACCGCAACGCGCCGGACGGGCTGTGCGGCAACGAGGATCACGGGGAAATGAGCGCGTGGTACGTCTTCGCGTGTCTGGGGTTCTATCCGGTCAATCCCGCAAGCGGCGCATTCGTCCTCGGCGCGCCGCAAGTTCCCGGCGCGACATTCCGTCTGCCGGGCGGCAAGACGTTTCGCATGACGGCGAAAGGGCTTTCGGAGAAGGCTCTCTACGTGCGGTCGGTCACGCTCAACGGGAAGCCCGTCGCGGGGCCGACAATCCGCTACCAGGACATCATGGCCGGAGGCGAACTCGTGTTTGAAATGACGGAGGAGGCTGTGAAATGAAGCGGACGCTGGCCATTGGCTTGACGGGCGCCTGCCTTGCGGGCGGCGCGGTTCAGGCCGGACTCTACGAGGACTTCGTGACGCCGCCGGACGCGGCGAAGCCCTGGTGCTACTGGTACTGGGTGAACGGCAACGCCGATCGTGAGACGGTGACGGCCGATCTGAAGGCCATGAGGGAGATGGGCTTCGGCGGGCTCCTGCTTCTCGATCCGCGCGGCTATGACACGCGTGTGCAAAAGCCTCCCGTGAAACTGGCCTTCGCGAGCCGGGAATGGTACGAGATGGTTGCCTTCGCGGTGCGCGAATGCGCACGGCTCGGACTGGCGTTCACCCTGAACCTTTCGGACTGCGGCGGCTCGCTCAAGGGCCCGTGGAAGACAGGTGCGGACGGGCCGAAGCGGCTCGTCTGCGGCGTGGACGTCGATTCCGTCCCCGCCGAATACGAGAACTACCACGACATCTGCACGCTCACCGTGTCCGTCCCGGAAGGGGTTGCCGTGAAGTCGGGGTGGCGAGATGCGGGCGGGGCGACGGATCGCTGGGCGCGCGACGTCGATACGGCTTCCGTCCCGACCTGCGCGGTCGGGACGCCGGACGGGCGCACGGTCCGGTTGCGCTTCGGCTACTGCGCGATTCCGAAGCGTCCCTTTGACGTGGACGTCATCGACGCCGAGGCGGTCGCGCGCCATGTGAACCGCATGCTCGATCCGCTCTGTGCAGCGCTGGGCCCGCTCGTCGGGACGACGTTCACGCACGTCTACTCCGTGAGCTGGGAGGGGGCGATTCCCACGTGGACGCCCACGCTGGAGGCGGCGTTCGCCGAACGGGCCGGCTATGCGCTCCGACCCCGTCTGCCGCTGCTCGCCGGGTTCGTGCCGAAGACGATGCCGTCGGGAGAGCCCTCGCCCGAGACCGTCCTGCGCGACTTCCGCCGCGTGCGGAACGAGCTGTTCCGCGAGTGCTTCTACGGAACGATGCGGCGGATTGCCCATGCGCGTGGCCTCAAGGTCTACTCGGAGAGCGGCGGCCCCTGGAACCGAAGCCCAAGCGTGTTCCTGGAAGCGGACCAGCTGGCGGCCCTCGGCATGAACGACATGCCGCAGGGCGAGTTCTGGCCCGTTGTCCCTCCGCATCATTCAGGAGCGGCGCACACCGTCGCCGCCGCGAATGCGGCGCGCATCTATGGCCTGAAACGCGCGTCCGCCGAGGCGTTCACGACGATGGACTACCATTGGAACATGCTGCCGAGTCGCCTCAAGCGGAGTGCGGACGACGCATTCGTCGATGGCATCAACCACTTCGTCTGGCACACGTTCACCTGTTCGCCCGCCGTGTTTGGGCGTCCGGGCATCGAGTATTTCGCCGGTACGCACATCAACCGCAACGTGACTTGGCAGGGTCAGGCGCATGCGTTTCTCGCCTACCTCGCGCGGTGCCAGACGCTTTTGCAGGCGGGTGAGCCTGTCGTCGATTTGGCGCTCTACGCGGGGCACAACCCCTATCGCCACTGGGGGCGCTATCGTGAGCTGCCCTATGACGGGGCGACGCTCGCGATTCCGCGCGGCTACAACTATGACATCCTGAACGACGAAAAGCTGTCCTTGAAGAGCCGTTATGCGGCGTTTGTCGATGCGACGAAGCCGGGCGCGGCGTGGCCGAACCTGCCGCCGCCGGACTTTGAGGGCGACTTTCCGGATGTCATCCACCGCCGCACGGCGGACGGGACGGACATCTACTTCGTGACGACCTCCGGAACGGGGCGTGGCAGCGTGACATTCCGCGTCGTTGGCAAGGTCTGCGAGTTCTGGGATCCCGTCACGGGCAACCGCCGCGCCGTGCCGGAGGCGAAGACGACATCCGACGGGCGCACGAAGGTGCCGCTCGCCTTTGCGCGGGACGGATCGATTTTCGTCGTCTTTCGCCCGAAGGGCGCCGTTGCCGCGCCCCAAGACGCCGACGAGCTTCCGCCGGTGATGCGTCCCGTGCCACTGACGGGCGGCTGCGCCCTCGACGGCCCCTGGACGGTGGACGTCGGCGGACGGTCTTTCCCGCGACTCGGCGACTGGACGAAAAGCGACGACTTCGAGATTCGCCACTTCTCCGGCACGGCGCGTTACCGCACGTCTTTTGCCCTGGACGCCGTGAAGGGCGACCGTCTGCTCATGCTCGGACATGTGGAAGGGGGCGTGGCGGACGTGTTCGTGAATGGCGTCGGGTGCGGCGTCGTCTGGTGTGCGCCGTGGTACGCGAAGGTGCCGGCGGCGGCACTGAGGGCCGGCGTGAATGATTTGGAGGTGCGCGTCACGAACACCTGGCGCAATCGGCTGATTGGCGACTGCCTCGTGCCGCCCGAACGGCGCGTCACGAAAAGCTGCCTTCTGTACAAGGCGGGGCCGCATAACAACGTGCGCGGCGAGTGGAGCTTTTCGCAGACTACGGGAGGCTATTCGGCAAACGACGCGCTTGATTCGTGCGGGCTTTACGGTCCCGTGACGCTTCGGTAGAGACGGTGAACACAAGGAGTGAAAATGAGGAAAGAGACGATGAAGAGGGGGCTTCTTGTCGTGGCCCTGTGCGGTTTGTGCGGATCCGTTCGTTCCGCCGACATTCGAGGCGATGGCGTGACCTTGGACTCGCCGGCCATCCAGCGGGCGATTGACGAAATGTCGGCGCGAGGCGGTGGGGTCGTCTCGTTGCCGAAGGGTGTCTATCTCTGCGGCACGATCCTGCTGAAGGACGGTGTGACGCTCGACTTGGCCGAGGGGGCTGTCATCCTCGGCTCGACAAATGCGAGCGACTATGCGCGCATGGACGGGGTCTGGTTCATGCGCGGCTCGACGTTCGCCCTTGTGGGCGCGACGAATGCCGTCAATGTCGGGTTGACCGGGAAGGGCGTGATCGACGGTCGGGGTGAGGGATTTCCGGGGCCTCGGACGACCTACTCCGACTTCGCGAGATGGGAGAAGCAGGGTGGCTTCGGCGTGCGGCCGCGGCTTGTCCAGTTTTATCGCACGAGGGGGATTCGCGTCGAAGGCGTCCGGATGCGGCAGGCCGCAAGCTGGACGTTCTTCCTGCGCGAATGCGAGGATGTGGTCGTGCGGGGCGTCCAGATCCGGTCGCACGCCTATTTCTGCAACGACGGCATCGACATCGAGGCCAAGCGCGTGTTGATCGAAGACTGCGACATTGACACGAACGACGACGCGATCTGTCCGAAAAGCCACAATCCGGATTTCTGCGTGGAAGATGTCGAGGTGCGGAACTGCCGCATTGCGTCGAATTGCAGCGCCATCAAGTTCGGTACGAAGAATCGCGGCGGATTCAGGAATTTCAGCATCCACGACTGCACGATTGTCGCCTCGGCGATGGACGATCCGGTTGCTGCCTCGTCAAGGCAATGGACGGACAGGAAGACGGGGCGCGTGTTCTATGACGGCTACGGACGGACGGACTGGCGCTATGGACTGGAGGGCATCGCGATCGAGTGCGTGGACGAGGGCTTTTGCGAGAACGTCCACATACGCGACGTGACGATAGAGGGGATGATGTGTCCGTTCTTCGTTCGTGTCGGACTGCGCGAACGGCCGCCACATGACCAAGGCGACGCGATTCGGAATGTCCTGATCGAGAACATACGGGCGACCAAGGAAGGGCCTGTGGCCTGCTCGGTGACGGGCGTGCCGGGACGCCGCGTCCAGGGCGTGACCTTCAGGAACGTTCGGCTGACGTCAAGGGGCTTGGCGCCGCGTTTCAGCCAGCGCCTGAAGGGGCCTGTCCCCGAACACGAACGCAAGTATCCGCAGTATTCGATGTTTGAGCATCCGCTTCCGGCTTGGGGCTTCTACCTTCGGCATGCGGACGGCATTCGGTTCGAGAACGTGACGATGAGCCTGATGGCGGGTGAATCGGACGAGCGACCGCCTTTCTTCGCGGACGACGCGACGGCGACTGTTCTGGACGGTTGCAACTTCGAGGCTGTCGAAGAAGCGCCCTGAAGCCTTTGCGGACTTTGCGTCAAGAACCTTTGCGATCTTTGCGTTGAAATTCCGTCTGCGCGACCTTGCCGACCATAGAGGTATTCTGCTAAAGAGTGTCTAAAGAGTGTCTGACCCCAGTGGTAGGGTTCGAGTGGTAGGGTTGGGGGCGGCGTGGTGCGCACATCGCCTGACTGCATCCGCTTTCCCTCCGTATCTCCGTGTGAGACATTCCGTTTCGTCGTGTGATACCTTGCCTCACGTAGAGACGCAGAGGCCGCAGCGGCGTCCGGCGAAGCTCTGCGTTCTCGGCGGCTCTGCGCGAGAACACGAAACGATGAGCGCACGACCTCTTTTAACGCCAAGAGCGCAGGGGGCGCAAAGGTATAATGTAGAACCAGTTTCTTCTTTCAAGGTGGAGAAGGACTCGTTCTTTGACAACTGGCTGGACAGGAT
>CAKURH010000104.1 GCA_934675625.1 uncultured Kiritimatiellota bacterium | reverse complement strand
TCCATCGTCATGTCGTTGAGGTTGTTGAGGTCGGAGAAGATCGAGACCTTCGAGAACTTGCTGATGCCCGTGATGAACGTGAAGCGCTGCTTCCCCTCCAGCGTCTTGACGACGGAGTAGAACGCCTTGAGCGCGTTGCGGAACGGGATCACGTCCGGCGTGTTGAGCTTCTTCAGGAGCGGCTTGTCGTACTCGTCCACGAGAAGCACCACCTGCCCGTCGGGCGCCTGCGCCGCGAGGTCTTCGATGAGGTTGCGGAACGTGTCGGAGACCGTCTCTCCGGAACGCAGCGCAACGCCGTTGCGCGACGCCTCGCTAGCGAGAATCGTCGTGAACTGCCCCTTCAGGTCCTCCGCGCGGTCAGGCTGGACACTCCCCAGGTCGAGCCGCAGGACGGGCCATCTCTTCGACCAGTCCCACAGCGGCTCGATGAAAAGCCCCTTGAAGAGATCGCGCCGCCCCTCGAAGAGGGCCTGCAGGACGGACACGGTGAGCGACTTTCCGAACCGGCGCGGCCGCGCGATGAAGAACTGCTTGCCGATCGACAGGTTGACAAGCGGCCAGAGCCGGTCGGTCTTGTCGATGTACGTGAACCCGTTTTTGATGAGTTCGGAGAACGTGTAGATGTCTGTCGCGAGCTTTTCCATGCCACGTATTATACCATTTACGGCTTTTCCATCGCAAACAGGCCCCTATCGCCTATCACGCCCGTTCAGCCGCGCCAACGCGCAGACCCAAACTCGGTCGAGGTCGAGCTCGGATGCCCCGCCCGCCGAGTTCTTTTGAGCATCTGTCTGTAAGATTGGATTTTTATGACTTTATTGACTTTATAACATTGGATTTTTGATAGTTGACAAGACTACGCATCATTCCCCTCTACATGATCGGCAGATACAATGCCCTGCTCCGCGCAAACCCGCAATCACGCCAATAGCTTTTAGGAATGCCTATGCGATCCGGGAAAAGAAATCTGTGGCGCGAATATGCCGAATGCCGTCCATGCTCATGTCAAAGGAATCCATCGAGATCACGAACTTCGGATAATTGTCCGAAATTCCCCTGAACGCACCGAACTCGCGTACGCGAGTCTCTTCGGTCGGCATCAAGTAAGCGACCTGATAATACGCCTTTTCGCCGTTTCGGTCGGCGACGAAATCGACCTCTTGCTCGTGCACACGCCCAACCGTCACGCGAAACCCACGCCGAACCAGCTCAAGATAGACAAGGTTCTCAAGCGTCTGGTCTATGTCGCGCATTGCGGCTCCTCCGACAAGCGCGCGCCGCATGCCCGTATCCGTCACGTAGAACTTCTCGTCCACCGACAGGATACGCCGCCCGACGAGATCCTCTCGCTTGACGCGCCGGAACAAAAAGGCCTCTTCGCCCAGTTCAAGGTAATTCAGCACCGTATCGACCGTGCAAGGGCGTCTCTCGCTCTTGAGGAAGCGGACGATGGAGGCCGCCGAGAACGTATGCCCAGCTTCTGTCATGACAAACTGGAAGATGCGCCCCAGCATATCGACGTCCCGAATCCGCCCCCTTCGCACGACATCCTTGAGGAGAATGGACGAATAGACGTCTTCCAGATAGTTCCGGCAAAGGTCTACGCGATAACCCAGGCTGGAAAGAAACGGCATCCCGCCAAACTGGAGATACCGCACGAACAGGTCGTCTCGCGTCAACTGAGGGAATGACGCACGCGCCGCCTCTTCAAATTCAGGAAACGAAAAGGGCGTCACGAGGATCTCGACATACCGTCCCGTCAGATGGGACGCGAGTTCGCCCGAAAGCAACTTGGAATTGGAGCCCGTGATGTAGACGTCCACGTTCTTTTTCGCTCGCAACGAGTTGACAGTAATCTCCCAATCTTCGACGTGATGTATCTCGTCAAGGAACACGTAGACTTTACGTGCGCCGCATTGGGACATCCGCTCCAGCACATGTGCATGCAAAGCACCCTTCTTCAGGTAGGCTGCATTTTCCTCTTCTTCAAGATTGAAGTAGATAAACTCGCCATCTGGATTTTTCGGCTTCATCAACAGGTCTCGAATCTGCTCCATGAGAACAGATTTTCCCGAGCGCCGAATCCCAGTCAAGACCTTGACGATGTCAAGATCAACATAAGGCCGCACCTTTTCAAGATAATCATGACGAATAACCATAGAATTTCTCCTGCCGGACATTATACCATAGATTACAGTCGAACGGACGGCTGAAATTAAAATTTATTCGATTATAGTCGAACAAAACAACTCTTGTGTCGCGAGAATGTTCCGCATTTGATTCTCATTTCGCGCTAACTGCACAAACTAACAGATTTTTAGCGTTTTTAATGTGCGCGAATGGGGACAGGCCCCACCGAATAGGGGGCCTGTCCCCCACGAAACTCTATCTTGTTTCGCCGTTCACCGTCCTTCCGCCGTGAAGCCGAGGGTGACGGGGCCGATGAGGCCGGAGGCGAAGTCGTCCCGCGCGTAGAACGCCTCCTCGCGGAACGACCATGACGACTTCGGTGGGAAGTCGCGCCCGATGCGGCCGAGCGTCGGCACGAGCGCGTTCGCCAGCGTGTTCGCGACCGTCACCTCCAGGACGTTCGTCCCAACCGCGAGCGAAACCTCCCACCGGAACGGCGGCGCGAAACGCGGCTCAAGCTCGCGCCCGTTCAGCCGCGCGGCGGCGCAGACACCGACTTTTCCAAGGTCGAGCTCGGCCCTGTCGCCCTCCGCCACGAACGCGACACGGTAGACGGCCCGTCCGCTGAAGTTCGTCCCAAACGTCGTCCCCCAGTCGCCGGGAACGCAGGGCCGTTCAGACTCCGCCGAGCAGTCTGGATACTCGAAGTCCGCCGCACCGGGGCGGACGGCCCACGCCTTGCGCACCGTCCAGCCATCCTTCAGCTCGCGCCGCGCGACGATCGCCGGACGCACCGGAGGAGCCTCCTGCACCCTCCCGTCCGCCGCGAGGCGAACGAACGCAGAACCGCAGGGGTCGAGCTCAACCGTGCGCACCGCGCCCTCGTCGAACGCCACCATCGGCGCGATCGCCCAGTCGCCCTCGTTCACAAGGAAGTAGTCCGCCGTGCCGTCCGGCAGAAGCCGCTTCGTGACGCGCAGGCTCTCCGCGCCGGAGCCCGACGCGCGGCACGTCCGGGGCGCACGGTCGAGTTCGTCCGGCCCCAACGTCAGCCCGCCGCGCGCCCGGTAGCCGGCAATCGCAGTCTTCCCCTTCTCGCTCAGCCCGCCGTCCGTCGGGAAGACGACCGCCGCGTAGGGGAGTCGACCCGTCTCGATGAGGTCGTCGTCCACGAAGTCGAAATCGACCTGCCGCGCATCGAGGCCCCGCGCAACGGCGGACTGGGCGGCGGCAACCGCTCCGCCTCCGCCAAACCCCTCCGCCCAAACGGAGCGCACATCCCAGTAGACGGCGACGCGCACGGGGTTCGTCCCCGCCGCGAGGCGTGCGCACGTGTCGCGCACGTAGGCGTTGAAGGCCGGCATGAACGGCCACTTGGGGTCGCACGGCCCGAAGTGGGGGTCGCCGAGCGACATGAACCGCCCCGCCGTCGACTGGCAAGCGAAAGCGAAAACGAACTGGTTGACGCCGCGCACCAGCTGGAAGTCGACCGTCCGCTTCATGAGCACGGGCGACAGCGTCTCGCCGTAGATCGCGAACGTCTCGGAGAGAACGCGGCGCGCACCCGTCTGGTGCGCGGCAGACGACGCGAGGCGCGGGAACGCCGTGTAGGACGAGTTCGGGTGAATCTGCCGCCAGATACAGTCTACGCCGGGGAGATCCATCGCCCGCAGGCTGCGCAGGAGGCTGCCGTGTCCGTGCGTGAGGGCGTTGCGGATGTCGTCGTCGCCGTCGAGGTGTCCGCCGAAGAAGAGGCCGTTCGCGCGGCACCAGTCACGGCACGGGAGGAGGTAGCGCTCGACGAAGAGGTCGGCCATCACGTCATAGTAGTCGACACGGGCGCGACGCACCTCCGCGCGGGCATGACCCTTACGCAACATTTCCGTCAGGAACGGCGTGACGTCGTAGCCCTTGCGCGCGCGGAACTCCCGCGCGAAATCCGTCGACCAACCAAGCCGGTCATAGCCATGCGGCGCGGACGGCTCGTCCGTGAAGACCCACGGAACAGCCTTCCCGAAGTGGCGGCCGACGCGACTCTTCAGCCGTTCATGCGTCAGCTCCAGGAACCTGTCCGTCGCACCCGGCTCGATGACGGAGGGATAGGGCGCCTTCTCGCACGGGTCGTACTTTTCGACGATGAGCGTGGCCCCGCCATCCTTGCCGCGCTCCATGCGGCGGATCGCGAACCGCACGGGGTCGCTCACCACGACCTGCCCGCACGCGCCGCCTGACGGCCAGCCGCCCTCGTCGTAGAGCCAGCAGACCATGCCCTTCTCCGCCGCGTGATCGGTCACCGCCGCGTAGATGTCGAGGTAGCCGTCCGTGAGGTAGTCCGGTTCCATGTCGCACGGGAACTTCGTCGGACGGAACCCCTTCGGAAACGGGTGTATGCAGAGCGTGCGGAAACCGTGATCGTAGAAGTCGTCGACCTGCGCACAGAGCGCCTTCGCGTCCAGCTTCGCGTTCCACCACCAGAACAGCGCCGGCGCGAACGACTCGTCCGCAGCCCGTGCGGCCAGCGCCGCCGCGACCGTCTCGCAGTTCACCGTCCGCACGTCGGGACAGTCCGCCACGCCGTCCGGCGCGGACGCATTGCGCGCGAAGCGGTTGTCCCGGATGTCGAGCCCCTTCACCGCCGACACGTAGATGCCGCGCGTCCCGTTGTCGTGGAAGTCGTTGCCGTGGATCGAGATGTTCTCGTGGACGCCTGCCGGATACTCCGCCGACCCGACGTCGTGGCTCGCCTTGATGACGAGCGCGCCGAGGTTGGCCGTCGTCGGCAGCGTGCCGCACCTCGTAAATTCGTTGTTTCGGATCTCGACGTTCTTCGCCGGGCCGACCTCGTTCCACGTCCGGATGTCCGGCGCGATCAGGAGCCCCGCGAGAAGATGCCCGGCGAAGCGGCTGTTCTCGATCAGCATGTCCTGCGACTGGAGCAGGATGCCGCGTGCGCGCGAGTTCTCGAACGTGCAGCCCGACACCGTGACCTTCGGATAGAACGCGCGGTTCGCGAGAACGTCGTCGACCGCAAGCGTGCCCGTCAGGTTCGTCACGCGCCCGCGTCCCTTGCGGTGTCCGTCGAGGACGAAGCGGCCCTTCTCCAGGAACGTCTTCGGGTCATAGACCACAATCTCGTCGCCCGTCCGCGCCCAGCTGTCGGCGTGCAGCCCCTCGCCCGTGCGGCGGGAGCGGCGCCGGATGTCGAGCGCACCCGTCGCCGGATCGTACGCCTTGACGAAGCCCGCAAGCGCGTGGACGTTCAGCGCATCGTCGCCGAGCCCGCGAAAGTGGCAGTCCTTCAGGACTAGTTCGCCCGAAAGCCCCTCGACGTGAATGCCATCAGCGTTGCCCGCGAGAATCTCCCGCGCACCCGCCGGCGCACGGACGACGAACCGCTCGAACGTCGCGTTCCGGCTGCGCGTGCGGATGCGCACGACGAAGCTCGCGCTCCGCTCGACCGTGATGTCGCGAAAGACCATGTCCGCGCAGTCGGAGAGGAGGAAGACGTGCCGCCCCGACTTCAGGAAGCGGTAGACGATGCGCTGGCCCAGCTTCAGGTTCGCGTAGTCGTACCGCCAGTTCGGCGCCCACGTGCGGCGCGGGCCCTGCGCGCGGATTGTCCGGGGCCCGACAATCTCGTAGGGCGTCTCGCCCTGACATTCGAGAGCCGCGCTCGGCGCACTGTCCGCACCGACGCTGTTGGCCGCCGCGAACACCTGCCGCGTGTCAATCGGAAAGCCCTCGTCAATCCCGACGTCGTAGGTGTCATGCGCGGCGTCGATCGCGACGACCGTCCCGTTGCAGTTGACGGGACGGTCGGTCGTGAACACGAGGTTCTCGAACGTGATGCCCTTCAGGTCGCGGCAGACGAACCCCTGCGCCGTGCGCGTCTTCGCCTCGACGGGCTCGAAGCGAATCACAAACCGCGCCCCCGTCTCGCCGCGCACGAGCAAGTCGCGTCGGTTGGTGACGACGAGTTCCGAATCGACCGGGTAGTCGCCCGCCGCAAAACGGATCTCCGCGCCGTCCGGCGCCGCGTCGAGCGCCCGCTGCACGTCCGCGCCCGGCACCACGCGCACGACGGGACGCGGCGCGGCGAATGCCGACAGCGCACAACTGAACAGACAACAGGTGAAAATCTTTCTCATGTCTTTTTGTCTTTCCTGTCCTTCAATTGACGTCTAGGCCGTCAACGGCGCGCCTCGGTTGCCGAAGCAGCCGAGCGGCGTCACGGTGAACGTCTCCGGCTCGATCGCCTTGCCGTCGGCGCCTTTCGGCAAGGCCTCGTCCTTGACGAGATACTGGCGCGGCGCGCCGACCATCGACGGTGGCATGTTATACTTCGCGTCGTAGATGCGGAAGACGACCGACTTGTCGTCCTTGTCCTTCACCCCCGCCGCGACCTCGTAGCGGAACGGGCGAACCCGACCCGCCGTTGCCGCCGGAATCGTCAGGAGCCAGCCGTCCTTCTCGCGGCGGCGCGTCACGCGCGCGCCCGCCGGGAATTCGGGCGCTTCGCCTTTCGCCCGCCGGACGTCGAAGTCAAACGGCCCGCCGACGGCGGCGGGCAGCGGCACCACCCAGTCGGACTCCAGCGGAACGTCATGCACGAAATCACGGCGGGCGATCACCAGACGGTCGTCGTAGACCCGCACAAGCATTCCCTGCCGCTGCCCGAACATGTCGACGCCGTCTCCGTAGCGGAGCGAGGACGTGCCGATCGACGTGAACGCGCCCTGCCAGACGGAACGCTCGTCCGTCAGCGACGTGTGCGAATGGCCGGAGAACGCGACGGCGTTCGGGAACGCCGAGAGCGCCCGCGTGGCGTAACCCTTGTCGGGGCACCAGGCGTCCGAACCGTAGACCGTGTCTTTCGGGTGGCAATGCTGGACGTAGAAGAACGGCTTGCCGCGATCCAGCCGCCCCCCGTTCGCCCTGAACCAGTCCTCCACTTCCGGAATGCCGTCCCACGCGTTTTTGCCGAGGCTCCAGTGCGCACCGACGAACGGATAGCCCTTCACCTCCTTGAACCAGATCGGCGCATAGTCCTCGCGGAAAGCCGTTCGCCAGGCCTTCGCCGGGTCATGGCGGATCTGCGCGGCCTCGAACGAGGGCTTGTGGAAGAAGCGGACGTCGAACTTGTCGTAGTTCTGTCCCTCGAGATCATGGTTGCCGTAGACGAACAGCTGTTCGACGGGCCGTCCGTCACGCGCCGAGCGGCCATCCGGGAAGACGCGAAACCACGCCTCCCCGACGCATTCGAGCTGATTGACCATGCCGTTGTCCGCTATGTCGCCCGCGAGGACGACGCCGTCGACGCCCTGCGCGTCAAACCAGTGCAGCGCCTTCTCGAACGTCGTCGTGTCGCCGAACTTGCGGAAGTCGCCCTTGGCCGCATCGACGTGGATGTCGCTGATGACGCCGAGCGTCAGGTTTGCCCCTGCGCCCGAAAGCAGCCCGTTCGGCGCACGGAATGCGCGGCAACCGGCCAGCGCGCCAAGCGAAGCCGCGCCGCCGATGAATTCTCTCCGTGAAAGCCCTGTCATCGCCCGTTTCTCCTCTCCGACCCAATCCTCAGGTTCTCGACCCGCGCCGCCTTCACGTCCGCTTCGCCCGCCGCCCGGCCGTCGACCGTGTTGTCCATGAAGCGGACGTCGCCGACGTTGCTGAAGTCGTAGGCCGCGCGCCCCGCGTGCGCGACGGCATTGCCGACGAACTCCAGTCCGCGAATCGGCGCGCCGGGCAAGTCGAACCACGTCTGCTTCGCACGGTCACGCATGCGCAGCCACGCGGAGAGCCCCGTCTTGCAGCCGTCAATCCGGCAGTTGCGCACCTGCACGTTGTAGGGCGGCGGCCCTTCCAAGTAGTCGCCCAAAGCCCCAATGCGGACGCCCGAATCCTGAATGTTCTCGAACGTGACATCCTCGACCAGCGTGCACGGCGTCTGAATGACGCACCCCGTGAGACGTCCGTTGCGGAAGACGCACGAGCCAATGTACGTGCCCACGCCGATGAGGCGCGAGCCGTGGACGATGCTCTCGCCGAGGCGCAGTCCGTCCAGCGGCTGCGTAAAGCGCGACACGCGCCGCCAGCCGTTGCTCCCCGACTGGTCAAGGACATCGCCGCAGACAGGCGTCCGGTTTCCGAGATAGCGCGCCGTGCGCGGGTCGAAGAACGACAGAATGTCGCCGCCGCCGACCGTGAGGGGAATCGAGTGGACGACCTCGTTCGGACGGTCGCCGGGATCCGTCCAGCTCCCGTACGACTTCACGTTGAGGCCGTCGTCGCACATGTTCTCGAAACGGCACTGCCAGACGAACGCGCCCGGATCGACGAAGCAGGCATCGGCGTTGCTCGACAGCGAACGCCCCGGCAGGGGAAAGTCGCGGCAACGGACGAAGGAGCCGCGGACAGAGCGGATTGAACAGAAGGCGGACGAACGGCTCGTCCGCACCCAGACGTCCTCGACCGTGCAGCCCGTGCAGTAGCTCATGAGCAGCGCCCCGTAGGCGTTCGTGCGGTTCGGCAGCACAAGCTTGCCGCCCGGCTTCACGTTGCGCATGTAGGGCGCGAAGCTCGGACGATCCTGAAACGGAATGCGCCACCGCCCGTCGCCCAAGTCCTCGTACGTCTTGCGATCCCACGGCAGGAGGGCCGCCGCACGCATCTGCAGACCGTCCTTGCCGTATTCGACGCCAATGGCCTCGCCCCCGAAGGGGCGCTCGTATTCGGTCAGCGTCCAGCTTGGGTCATCCGGCCGCAGGGTCCCTTCGTCGAGCCTGACGACGCACGTCCGCGACTCGGCGTCCCAGCTCTCGATCTCGCCTTCGAGGAACGGGACGCGCTCCATCGACAGCTCAAAGCCCTGAAAGCGCGTGTTACGACAGGCGACAAGCGCAACCTGCCGCCCGAAGAAGCCCGCCCGGAGGAACGTGTTCGTCGGCCCGTCGCCCGTGACCGCGCAGTTCTCCAGGTCCTCGAAGAGGCCGTAGGCCCAGAGAGCCCACGGGTTGCTGTCGGTCAGTCCCTGCGGCGTGCTGACTGTCGGCCGCTGCGGCTTCTGGACGCTCGCAAGACGGTAGGTTCCCGCCGGCACACGCAGGACGCTCGGACGTCCGCCGAGAGCCCGCACGGCCGCGCAGGCCCGCACGAACGCGGGCGCATCGTCCGCGACGCCGTCGCCCTTCGCGCCGTAATCGCGCACGTTCAGGACGACCGGCCGGTTCTCCGTGCGCGGCGCGACCGCCCATTCGGCGAGTTCCTCCTCCAGCATCCCGTTGATCGCCGCCGCATCCGCAAGGGACTGCTCGGCAAAGCCAAGCCCCGTCGCGTCGCCACGTCCAAGCCACCGTTCGGCCCACGCCAGCGCGCGATTTCGCAGAAGCCGTCGCTTCTCGACGCGCACACGCTCCGTCGTATCCGCCGAGAGTGCGCCAAACGCCGTGTCAAGACGACCGTCCAGCCAGTTCGCCCGCGCGCGGACACGTGCGCAACGTGCTTGAAGGCGCGCCGCCTCCGCCGCACGCGTCGCCGCCGGAAACGCCGACTCTTCGTAGCCCGCGCCGTGCGACGGCACATCCGCCGCCGCACCGGCGCACAGGCCGAATCCCATCACAAACGCTGTCAGTTCCTGTCTCATGTCCAAGCCCTTTCAGCTAATCAGCAACAGGCAACCCTTCGGCCCGAGGCGGACGCCGTCCGAGCCAACCGTGACGAGCCAGCCCTTCGCGCCGACGACCTTCACGGTCGGACGGCCCGAGACCGCGCCCGTCAGCAGCGTGTAGTACCGGTTCTTCTCCAGCCCCGTCGCGTCAACCGTAATCGACGAGCCCGCCGCGAACGTCAGCGACCCGTCGACCGTCAGCGTCTCGGACGGATCAAGCGCACTGTCGCCCGTGACGGTCAGCCCCACCGTCGGCGTCTTGAGCGTGCCGTTGCCGGACACGGAAAACGTCGAGGCGTAAGTCGTCGCCGAGAGGTCGAGCGTGCCGGCCTTGACGGCGAGCCCGCCCGTGAAGGAGAGGTCGCCCGTGAGCGACACCGTGCCTTCGCCCAACTTGACCACGCCGCCGTCGACGGTCGGCGCGTCCGCGCGGTCGTCGTGCCGCAGCGCCGCCTTGACCGTGACGGCAAAGCCGTTCGAGTCAAAGACCGCGCCGCCCTGGCCGACGAAGACGCCGGTGAGGGCCGTCGAGATCCAGTCCGCGCTGTCCTTCTTCGCCCGGAACGTGCCGCCGTCCAGATAGAGCCGCCCGTCGTCCGCCGCCGTCACGAGTGCCGCGTCCATCGGCGCGATATTCTCGGCCGTGACGACACCGCCCTCCAGGCAGACCGTCGAGCGATGGCCCTTGCCGCCCCAACCGAGGTAGAGCGGATTGTTGTCTTTCGTCAGGCGGACGTCCGCCCCGTCGACAAAACGCACGGTGCCCGTCGAGGTGTTGTTCTGCATGCCGACGAAAAAGCGCGCCGCCGTCAGCGTGCCGCCGATCGAAGCCGTGTAGACGCCGCCGTCGTGTCCGCCCCGGAAGTCGCCCGTCAGCGTCGTCTCCGCGCCATTCCCGTCCACGTAAGAGCCCGTTGCGCCCGGGGCCATGGGCAGTCGGATCTCGTACGCCGTCACCGTCGAACCGCTGTTTTCGTAGAAGCCAATTGCGCCAGCTTCGTAGCCGACAGCCAGACGCATCTTCAGCGAGACCTCCGCGTCCGTGACGACAATCCATCCGGGCGCATTCGGAAAGCGTCCGGCGACAAAGTTATCGCCTGACACCGTGACCTTGGTGCCGGTGAACGCCAGTTCGCCCGGAACGCTCAGCGTCGTCGTGTGCGTCCAGTTGTTCTGCCCGCTGCCGACCAAGACATTCCCGCCGGCCGTGAACGAGCCGCCGCGCATCCGCAACGAGAGACTGCCCTGATCCGCCGCGTGGGAGAGGACATTGGGTGAGAAAAATGCTGGGGCATCCAGCGTCGAGTCGACCAGTTCAATCGTCGTATGCGAACCGTCGGCACGCGTCCAGCCCGTCGGCATCTCCGTCAGCGTCTGGTTGTGAAGGATCAGCGTGCCGAACCCGCCGGTTGCTGCGCCGACACGCGGCTCGCAGGTCAGTGTCGGCTGCGCACCGTCCGCCCCCGCCAGAAGCTCCAGCGACCCCACGCCGTTCGCCGTGCAGCCAAGCTTGACGGCCGGGGCGGAAAACGAGCCGCCCGCGACCACCACGCGCCCCGTCGTGTTCGCGCCGTTTCCGGCCCAGACTTCGGTCTCCGAGGCGAACGTGCAGTTCGTCAGCAGCAGCTCGCCGCAGGAGCCGAGCCCGTCAAGGCCCAGGGCCAGGAAGGTGGTGCCCAAGTGGATGCGTCCCTCGCCCGTGTTCTGCCACGTCGAGTCGCAGCCGACGAGCCGTCCCCACGAACGGTGGTACGCATCGTTCGCGTCGCGCTGACGCGGATGCCCAATGGCAAAGCTTGTCGTCGATTCGACAACGGAGCCATTGACGAAGCTGACGGTCGCCGGCTCGGAAGCCGACTCATTGCCGTTGCCGAGGAACCAACGCCCCGTGACGTTATTCCAGACACGCGAATTGTCGTAGCGAAGGCAACCGGTCGCCGCGCCCCAAATGCCCATGACGACATCCGGTGTGCCATTCGTGACGTCGCAGTCCGTGAACGACAGGAGCGACGGCGCATTGCCACGCCCGACCGCGAGACGCCAGCCGCCGAAGGTCGTGCGGACGTTCTCGAAGCGTGCCGTCGAGGCGCAGTAGCCGTAGAACTCGACGAGCCGCGTCGACTCGAACGAGCCGCCCTTCTGAAAGTAGTCGACCACGCCAGAGGGATTCTCCTGCATGGAATTGAAGTGGACTTCTTTCGCCTTGATGGCCGCGTTCGTGCCGCGAAAGACAGTCTGCTGGTTGACCGTGCTGCCGAAATGGAGTTCGTCCGCCACCGCAAGACTTGCGTCCGCCACGTTCAGCGTCGCGCTACGGACAAGGAGGGAGCCAATGTTTACCCC
>CAKURH010000103.1 GCA_934675625.1 uncultured Kiritimatiellota bacterium | reverse complement strand
AAGACGGCGTAAGCGTTCTCGAACGAAACGAGCCCGATCAACACCACGCTGCCGCGGTGTCGCTTGTCTTTGCTCTCTCACCCCTTTTTCTCTTTGCTACCTTCTTCCTGCGCTGACGCGCAGTGGAAAATCAAAATTTATGGTTGACTCCCCTGGGTGGCGAGCCAAGCCGTCCACGTGGTCTCGTCCGCCACGTCGACAATGAGCGGATTCGCCGCCTCGGCGGGCGTCAGCGGGAAGGTCTCGGCACGGACGCCGCCGCACAGTCCAAAGCCAGCGGCAACCGACAACACAAGCCCTGTCAACAACGTCTTCATACGGTCTTCCTTTCGTTTTCCTTGATGAGAATTCCTGATGCGCAACAACCTAAGCGTCAGTAAGAGTCCTTCGTGTCGAACGTGACGACGACGTCACGCCGAAATTCGGGGATGTGCCCGTCCGTCACCGGGATCGTGACGTCGTTCCACGGATCGTAGACCGAGAACCGCATGGGGATGTCGTTGAGCCACTCCTCCGACTCCGCGCGCGTGACCGTGTTGAAGTCGCCGTTCTTCGCGCGCACCCAGATCAGCGTCTTCTCCTTTCCGCGCAGACACCTGAACCGCAGACGGCGGGTCTCGAAGCGGATCGGGCGGAAATGCTCCGCCGCCGGGTCAACGCCGGCAATCGCCTTTTTGAAGCGCGCGAACTGACCCCAAAGACCCTTCTCGTCGATGTACTGGTGATCCCAGTGCCAGGGCTGCCCCGACGCGCACGACCCAGCGAAGAACGGCGCAAAGAGCGCGTCGTGCAGAAGTTCGCCGCGCACGTCCGCCGCATACCGTTCGCTCGGCCCGGCGTGGTTGGCCTTGACCGCGCCCGTCTCCGCCAGCATCACCGGGCGATTCGGCGCACGGTCGCGCATCTCGCGGATCGCGTCCGCCGCAAGAACGTCCATTTCGCCCCGGCAGACGTCCAGCTGCGCGCCCGAATCGAAATAGCGATGCACCTGCAGGATGTCGACGTCCGCCAATCCCGCCAGCCAGTCATAGGTCTTGAACGCACCCGGCGTCGAGAAGCTGCCGAGGCTCTGCAGCGCGAGCTGCCGGGGAAAGCGCGCCTTCAGCTCCCGCAGCATCCGCCGCGTCCACGGATCAATCGCGTCACGCCACGTCCGATGCGTGTAGTCGCCCGCCTTCGGCCACACGGCGTCGATCTCGTTCCACAGCTCCCACGCCGCGACGGCCGGCGAGTCGCCGAAGCCCAGCGCCTTCAGCCGATCCGCCTTCTGCAGGTAGATCCGCGCGCACGTCTCGCTGCGGAAGAAGTCGTCCATCGTCTGCGCGAACGGCGCGTAAAGCGGACGCGTGAAGATGTCGACGCGCCCCGGATCCTCCGCATGGGCGTCCGGAATCGTGCGGCGAAAGCTCTCCAGCGTGAACTTGAGCTTGATGTCCAATTCTTCCGCGAGGCGGACAATCTGGCGAAGCGTCTTCTCCGCCTCGGCATCGAACACGCCCGGACGCGCGGGCATGATCTCCGTCGAGGCGTGCCCCAGCCAGACGCGCATGAAGTTCCCGCCGTTCGCCGCAAAGGCACGCATCCAGCGCGCGAACCGCGCGCGTGTTTCCGCCGGATTGCGCCCGTCCGCATTCAGGCGGTCGAAGCAGATGTTGCAGCCAATCGGCACGAACGTCCGCCCCGACGCATCCGCCAGATAGCGCGCATCGACGGGGCTGATTTGCAAGACCGGCGGCCGTGCCGTCTCGCCTGCGGCGGAAAGGCACACGCTACCGAGAGCCGCCAAGGCTCCCGTCATGAACGCACGGCGTCCAACTTGAATCGATCTCTCGTCACAGCACATCCGCAATCTCCTCGTTTCACGTTGATGCCGTAAATAATACCAAATCCGGCGACGGAAGGAAAGCCCATTTTGGCCAACAATCACGCCAAATCGGCCATGGATTCATTCTGAAGCTCGCTCCTCCGCGTCTCCCGATCTCCGTTTCCTCCGCGTTCAGCGCACCCCGCCTAGCGGCCCCTTCGGGCTGCTTCGCAGGGGGATATGCAGGCCTTCCCATCTAACCCCCGATTCGCTTTCGGCGGATTGCGCAAGCGACGGACGTATGATACAATTCACCGCAATGAAGCAGAAGACAAAGCGCATCGTCGTCGCCTTTCGCCTCGCCGGCGAACCGGGCCGCCGCAAGTTCGGCGGATTTCTCCGCTACATCGCCGAGCGCGAACTCGACTGGCGACTCCAGCTCGTCCGCATCCGCGAGGACTTCACGGAGGCGTTCGTCGAATCCTTCGCCGAACGCGGCATCGACGGCGTCGTCTACTCGCTGCCGACGGCGAAGGACGGCGCGACCGCGCTCGCGAAAAGCGACATCCCCACCATCGCGCTCGACATCTACGACGAGGACGTCCTTCAGGGCCGCGCGCGCAACCTCGTCTACATCCGCAGCTCGCCCGAAGCCGTCGGTGAGTCCGTCGCGCACCACGTCCTCTCGCAGGGGCTCTACCGCGCCTACGGCTTCGTGCCCGACCTCGCGGGGCACACCTGGAGCAAGCTGCGCGGCGATGCCTTTGCCGCCGAACTGCAACGCAACGGCCTCCCCATCGCCCGTTACCGCGTGCGCGGCAAGGGCTACGACCTGCCGCACCTCGCGGACTGGCTCTCCCGTCTGCCGAAGCCCGCCGCCGTCTTCGCCGCGTTCGACGACCGGGCCGTCCAGGTGCTCGAAGCCTGCCGCGAGGCCGGCCTCGACGTGCCCCGCGACGTCGCCGTCGTCGGCGTGGACAACGACGAGATGCTCTGCGCCAACACCTCGCCGACGCTTACCTCCGTCGAGCCCGACCACGACCGGATGGGCTATCTCGCCGCCGAACGGCTTGCGGACATGATGAACGGGAAAAGCCCGTCCAAGACGCCCGCGCATCTCCGCATCGGCGTCAAGGAAATCGTGATCCGCGAATCGACGAACCCGGTCTCGAACGCCGGACGGCTCGTCCAGCGCGCCCTCGCCTTCATCCGCACGCACGCCGCCGAGGCCATCAAGCCGCGCGACGTGACGACCTACCTAAAGGTGTCGCGGAGCCTTGCCGACCTGCGCTTCCGCGAACTGCAGGGCGAGTCAATCGGTGCCTGCATCCTCCGCTATCGGCTCGAAGAGGTGCGGCGGCGGATTCTCGCGACGAACGACACGCTCGCGAACATCGCGGCCGACTGCTCATTCTCGAAGTTCTCCCGCCTGAACCAGGACTTCAAGGCCGCCTACGGCTGCTCGCTGCGCGACTGCCGCGCGCGAGCGCGCCGCGCAGAATCACCACGTCGTTGACGCAGGAACAGGGTTTTAGTACAATACGCGGCATCGACATGACAACGCCGGACACCAAGCACAAGACGATCTCCGTCGTCATCCGTGACCTCGGCGCGGCCGAGCGCGACTACCTCACGGGCGTCTTCCGCTTCGTCAACACGCAGGCGAACTGGTCGATCAAGCTCTACAACGACCGTGCGGGACTTGAAGGCGTGCTGTCCGACCGCGCCGCGTCGGACGGCATCCTGGCCGTCCTGCCGCACCGGTCGGACGCGAAGGCCGCCCTGTGGTTCGGCGACGTGCCGACCGTACTCGTCGACATTCCGCCGGACAGGGCCTCGCTCGGAAACGTCATTTCGTTCGTGCGGCTTGACGACCGCCAGATCGGTCGCGCCGCCGCCGAGCACTTCCTCGCGCGCGGCAGCTTCAACGCCTACCTCTGCGTCGTCGACCAGCCCGAATTCGAGTACCCCAGCCACCGGGAGGCGGGCTTCCGGTCGCTGCTGGCGGACACGGGAAAGCCCGTCGAGACGCTGCGCATCTCCGAGTCCGTCCTCGACGCGCGCGAACTGGCGCGGCTGATCCGGCACGGGGACGGACGGGAGATCGTCTCGCCGAAATCCGTCAAGCACGTCGTCCTGCGCGAGTCAACGC
Source organism: uncultured Kiritimatiellota bacterium (assembly GCA_934675625.1). Lineage (GTDB taxonomy): Bacteria > Verrucomicrobiota > Kiritimatiellia > RFP12 > UBA1067 > UBA1067. The sequence goes on along the minus strand of CAKURH010000103.1, from coordinate 8,680 downwards.
GCATCATCCCGCCCGCCGCGCGCATCCTCGCGCAGGCGCTGGGCTACATCGAGGCGAACGCCTCCGGCGCGTTGCGCGTCACGGACGTCGCCCACCACGTCGGCGTGTCGCGCCGCCTCCTCGACCTGCGCTTCCGGCAAGTCCACGGCGGGACGGTGTTCGACGCCATCGTCCAGGCGCGCATCCGCCGCATGAAGAAGAAATTGCGGACGTCATCGGCGCACGTGGACGGGCTCGCGGCGGAATGCGGCTTCTCGTCGCCCGCCGTCTTCACACACTTCTTCGCGCGGCACGTCGGCGTCTCGCCCACGGCCTGGCGGAAGGCCACATGAAAAGATGATCCTCTCTGCACGATAGTCGACCGCTCCCGCAACAACAGGATTGCTTTCGCTGAACACGGAGATGGCGGAGTGACGGAGACACGGAGGTCATGAGGGGATTCTCGAATTCTGAAGCCTGGACAATCCCATCTTTCTGCAACGCAGGTCTCCGCGTCTCCCTATCTCCGCCGCCTCCGCGTTAAGCGCCGCAGGCCTCACCGTACATCACCCGTCTCCGACGCGACGCCGTCAGCGAATCAGGAAGAGCGTGCCGCCCGCAAAGGTCGCCGTCAGCGTCTTCGCCTCCGGCGCGAGCGTAGCCGCGAAATGCCGCTTCTTGCGTCCGGCCATCTCAAAGGACACGCCACGGTCAATCAGGTCGCCACCCCACGTCAGCAGTTCGGCTCTTCCCATCCGGCTTCCGCAGTCCGACGCATCCACGTAGACCGTCCCCTTCGGAAACTCGACCGACCCCGCAACCGTCAGCGGCTTCGCGGATGACACGTCTCCCGCCGACGACAGCTTCAGAATCGCGCCATCCTCAAAGCGAATGTGACGGATATTCGGATAGTTCCCCATTTCATCAAGCGCGAAACACGCACCGCGCCGGATGACGAGCGTTCCCTCGACCGTGCCCGAACCCGCCAGCGTCTGCCCCGGATGCAGCGCGACATCCGTGCCGCCGAGGCCCGCAACCGCGCCCTTCTCGCCGAGAACGAGGTCGGTGAAGCACGTTTCGCCACGTCCGAGGTCGGCACGATTCCCCACGAAGGGCGTGCCGTACGTCGCGCGCAACTCCTCGGCAAGCGCGGTCAGCTGCGCCGCCGAGAACGCGACGTTCCGGTAGAAGCGCAGTTCTGCGAGTTCCATCGCCTGATAGCGGAAGCCGTTGTATTCCGTCGCACCGAGCAGGATGCGGCTGTTGGTGAGGGCCTTCACGGGAATCGCCGCCGCTTCCGTGCGCTCGCCATCCACGAGCAGGACCTGCGGCGCGGCATCCTCGCCCACCGAGAGCGACCACACGACGGTGTGCAGTTCGCCATCATCGAGTCCACGCGCGGCGGAACGCACCGTCAGCGAATTGTTCCAGCCGTCGCGCACACCGGCGGAAAGCCGTCCGACGGACGAGAAGGAAAGTCCCCAGCAGTTGCGCTCGCCGTTCCCGACGTACCCCATGCTGACGAACGGCGTCCAATCCTGCCAGCCCTTCGACGAAACGCCCGTGCCGCGTCCGTTGAACTTCACGACCGCCGCGAGGACGAGGTTCGTCGCGTTGGCGGCGGGTGTCGGCGTGTTGCCCGTGAGGAAGAGGCTGTTGGACACGCCGTCGAACGAGACGGTCTTGTGTCCGTTGAAGACGGACGCGGTTGGCGGGGTCGAATCCTTCGGGAGGACAGTCGAAGCCGTGAACGTCCACGAACCCGTGCGCGACGGCCACGCGGCAACCGTGCCCTCGCCCGCATCCGCCGCCGACCAGACGGCGGTCGCGGACGGCAGCGCTTCGGCTTCCGCTGTCTCGGCGACGGAAGCGACAGACGCTTGCGCTGTCGCCGTTCCCGCCGTCCACGTCGCACCGTATTTGGCCGCGAGTGCGCCGCCCGGCATCCGCGACGACGTGCGGATGAGGACGTCCGTCCCCGCGAAGCGCAGGAACGCCGCGCCCGCCGTGCGGCTGCCGACGGGATCGCCCGGCGCGTCGCCGAGGAACGGATGCGCCTCGCGCAGTTCGCCGCGCACCAGCGGCAGCACCATGTCCACGAGGTGGCAGCCGAGGTTGTAGAGGATGCCGCCCTTGAACGAGGCGATGTAGTCGGGGTAGTTCGGCTCACCGTAGTCGTGGTTCATGTCGGCCTCGATAAAAGCGACGTCGCCGAGGCCGCCGTCCGCGACGAACTTCCACGCGAACTGAAGGGCCGGATTGCCACGGTACATGTAGCCGATCTGGAACGGCAGGTTCGCCGCGCGGCACGTCTCCACCAACGACCGGAACGGCTCCATCGCCTCGCCGCACGGCTTGTCGCAGTGGAGCGGAATGCCCTTCGCGATGAACGTTGCCGCGATTTCCATCAGGTCGGCGTTCGCCGTCTCGATAAACGCGACGTCGATGCCGTCCACTCGATCGGCCTCGGCTTCCGAAATCAGCCGCAGCCCCGTCGTGTCCGCGACTTCGTTCAGATGACGTGGCGCGGTGCGGGCGCGGTCATCGACGATGGCGACAATCTCGAAGTCGTTCGACAGCTTGCGCAGCGAGGCAAGCTTGCCCGCCGCATGCTCATGCGTGAGCCCCCAGAAGAGCGTTCGGAGCGGACGTCTGTCCAGCCGACCTGCATGTTCTCGCCGTCGAAGCGTCCCGACGTCGCCTGGTCGGAGAACTGGTGCCAGTGCACACCGACGAGATTCGGATGCGCGAGCGCGCCGCGCACGTATTCGCCGTAGACCTTGGCACGCTCCTTCTGATCCTTCAGGAGAATCAGCCCCGGACAGAACGGCCCCCGGTCAAGCGCGCCGAAATGGAATTCGCCGATCAGCACCGGCTTGTCCACCCCTTCGGGCAGCTTGAACCAGCACGGATTCTTCGTGTAGATGTTGTAGCTGATGACGTCGCAGTGCTGCGCCGCCGCGCGCACGACGAAGTCCTTCGGCACGCCAGCATAGCGGCAGCCGAGATAGAGTTTGCCGGGGTTGGCGCGCTTGATCTCCTCCTTGATGACGCGGTAGTAGGTCTCCGCCAGTTCCATCGCAAATGCCGCGAGATCGGCTTTCGCCCCCGCGAGATCCGTGGGCGGCACCGTCTCGGCGAGAAAGCCGTCCCAGTCGGCGTAGACCGTCCGCCACGCCGCGTTCAGCGCGGCCACCGTCTCATACTTCGCCTTCAGCCGGTCGCACAGGACGCGCTTCGCCGCCTGGTCGGCGGGCGACTTCAGCGTGGAAACGCCGAGCGTGTGCGGCTCGCCCCAGTGCTGTTCGTTGTCCACGAAGAAGCCGAGACACCACGGGTCGGCAAACTCACGCTTGAAGACTTCGGTCGTCTGCCGCCGCGCCTCGGCGCGGAAGGACGGGTCGAACGGATCGGCGAAGTCCCACCAGCCGCCCGTGTGACCGGCGAGCGGCTTCGAGTGGACCTCGAAGCGTTCCGTGTAAGGCGTGCGATCCATCAGGCAGATGCAGCGGTCGGACGAGTTTGCAATCGTGTTGCAGCCCCAGCTGCGCAGACGGCGGTGGGCGATGTCGGCCCATGTCGCGAACCAGTCCGCCCCGTATTTGCGGCGGATGTTCTGCGCCGAGAAGTCGTAGGTGCGCGTGAAGCCGTGACGTCCGTAGTAGGGGGCGAGGAGTTCGTCCTGCGTCGTGTAGAAGAGGGCTTCGGGCGAGCCGAGTTCGGGCAGGCGGGCAAACCACTTTTCGCGACCGTCGAGCGGCGTGATCGCCGAGCTCGGCGTATTCACGTAGACCGCGACCTGTGCGACGTTCCGGCGATCCAGCGTCGCAACCGGTACGTCCTCATGATTCCACAGGGCGACGTCCGCCGTATTCGTATTCCAGAGAAGGTAGGGCAGTGCCCACGTGCGAATGCCCTTGAGTCCGGCCAGGATGCCGCGCCAACTGGGCCGTTCGGGCGGAATGACCTGCGAACGCGTCTGCGCCCGCCACGGCTTCACCGTGAACTTCGTGATGAAGCACCCCTTGCCGTCGGGCCGACCGCCGGGGTTCAAGAGCCGCACCGTGCAGCGGCTCTCCTGCGCGCCCCCGACGAATTCGACGGCGATTTCGCCGTAGGCGGACAAGTTCCACGGCCCTTCGACCGTGAAGCCGGGATAGGCGGACGACGCGCTCGTGCGCACCGTCAGGAAGTCCGGCTTCCAATCGAGCGTTGCGCCGTCCTGCGCGGCGACACGCGCACGCGGTGTCGTTGCCGCGTCGAAGAGGACGCATTCTTTCGCGGAAACGGGCCCGACGCCGAGCACGACGAGCGTTCCAAGCGCCATCACCTTCAAAAGCGATTTCTCCTGTCTTTTCATAGCGCGGATATTGTATCAAACTCTGCGCGAGAAAGGAGATCGTTCTCGGCAAGACTTTCGTACATTCAAGGCAAAGCCGACCTGAACGACGCATCCGAGTCACATGAGAATTTTCCGCTTTCAAACAGGATGCGGCTGTCCGACCGTCAGGAGCAGCCGCCCATTACCACCGCCAACCCTGCCACTGGGGTCAGACACTCGCTACACACATGAAGCCTTTCAAGCGAAGAAATCTCACACGGAGTGACGGAGGCACGGAGTTCCTGCACGCAATCAGCATTGAGGCAGACGGACGAGACAGCGATCATTTCTCCGTGGCTCCGTCACTCCGTGTGAGACATCTCCCGTCTGCAAGGAGCGTTGCACTTTAGATTCCCATGACGTCGCGTCGGACAACTTTCGCATTCCGTCTTTCAGCGACCGAGGCACCAGTCGATGATCGACTGATGGCGAATGCCCGCGTCGCTGAAGTCGATCTCGTCAAGCGACAGGACAAGCCGAGGATAGTTGTCTCCCGAGATGCCCCTCAACGGACGAAACTCCCTTTCGCGCGTAGCCTCGTCTGCCATGAGATAGGTGACTTGGACATACTGCCGTTCGCTCCCACGCGAGGCGACAAAGTCGATTTCCAGATCCCGAAGCTTTCCGACTTCGACACGCCAACCGCGCCGAATCAGTTCCATGGCCACGATATTCTCAAGGATTCGATCCACATGACGCTCGTTCGCGCCAAGCAGCGCTTCTCGAAAGCCGTGATCCGTCAAGTAGATCTTCTCCTGCGTCGAGAGAAGCTCCTTGCCCTGGAGGTCATAACGTTTCAGCCGACAGATGAAACACGCTTCTTCCGCAAACTCGGCATAGTTGTAAATCGTCTCAAGCCCACAGCTTCGCCTGTCATGTTTCAGGTAACGGACGAGACTCGCAGGCGAGAACGCATGCGCGACCTCCGAGAGGAAATAGGATAGCATCCGACCGAGCAAGTCAATGTCACGAACCTTGTGCCGATGCGCAATGTCCTTCAGCACAATCGAGTTGAACAGGTCTTCAAGATAGGCGTTCGCAACCTCGCCTGAAATGCCCGCATCATAGATGAACGGCATGCCGCCGCGTCGAATGTACTCACGAAATCCCGCGCGTTCGTCAAAGCCATCATGCGAAAGGCTCGGCCAGACTTCGGCGAATGAAAACGGGTAGACGTGAATTTCGACATAGCGTCCCGCGAGGTAGGTCGAGAGCTCCGACGAGAGGAGATTGGCATTGGAGCCCGTCAGATACAAATCAACCGAATAGTCAACATCCAGCGAATTGACAAGCCTTTCCCAGCCATCCAGTTCCTGAACTTCATCAAAGAACAGGTAAAGCTTCTCTCCGTGGCATGATTCTGACGCATTCCGCACACGCTCAAACATGGCATCGACGCTTTTGACGGATGGATCGACCTTTGATTCAAAGTTCGCGGCAATAATCCGTTCAGGGGGAACGCCGCGCGACAAAATCAACTTCCGCGTCATTTCCAAAAGGCGAGACTTCCCACAGCGGCGAATGCCTGTCAGAACTTTTATGATCTTCTTGTCTACATATCTTGAGATTTCATCTACATATCTTGGTCTGTCAATCTGCATAACGCCTCCTTGTCGCTGTTGGCGCGAATTATACCATTCTCCATGCCGAAATTTCAAGCGGGCATATATAAATTATTTCGCCATACGATAATTTTATTCTTGGGCCGCGAAGTCCGCTTTCGCGAGCTTTTGGGTTGTTGCTCGGATATTCCTGCGTCTTGCGCGCTTTTGCAGAATTGGGGGATTGCGGACAGCCCCCAGCGCATTGGGGACAGACCCTACCAATCGGGGGCCTGTCCCCAGAACCCGAACCGCGCCTCGAACGACACGGAATGCGGCTGTCCGACCGGCAGGAGCCGCCGCCAATTTTCAACGCCAACTCTACCACTCGAACCCTACCACTGGGGTCAGACACTCGCTACACACATGAAACCTTTCAAGCGAGGAAATCTCACACGGAGTGACGGAGGCACGGAGTTCCTGCATGCAATCAGCGTTGAGGCAGCCGGGCGAGACAGCGATCATTTCTCCGTGGCTCCGTCTCTCCGTGTGAGACATCTCCCGTCTTGAAGCGGCGGCACCGCCGCGCCGGACAGGCCGCACAGGGGCACTACCCCGACCATCACGCCGAGCAGCGCGTTCGCAACTCTCTGCGCGCGCGGCGGTTCTGAACCGAGGCCTGTCACCATGCGAATCGCACATCTGGCATACGTATTTTACACCACCGTCTCGTCCAAAAGGAAATCGACCAGCGCAATGTGGAGAACGCCGTTCTGGTCAAACGAACGGCGACCGATGTCGCCGCGAATGACAATCCGGCGAAACGCATCGCCCGTCAGGAAAAACGGCCGGAGTTCCTGCGCCATCTTCTCGTCGCTCTCCATGCGATACGCACTTTGGACGTAAACCCGCTCAGCCCCCTTGTTGACGACAAAGTCGATCTCTCGCGATGTCCTGACCGAACTCCCCTTCGCGTTCTTCTCCCACGAGGAAACGACACCGACGTCAACCGAAAACCCTCGCCTCACAAGCTCGTTGTAAATGACGTTCTCCATCAGATGCGGACGATCCATCTCGCGGAATCCGGTTCTCGCGTTCCGCAAACCGACATCTTCGCAGTAATACTTGTTCGGATAGTCGAAGTAGGCCTTGCCGCGCACGTCAAACCGCTTGGCCTCACTGAAGAGGAACGCATCCTTCAGATACTCAACGTACGTGCGAACCGTATTCGTATTGGTCGCGACACCCAGTCGGGTCGTCAGCACATTCGCAATGTTGTTCGGGTTCGTCAGCGACCCAATGGCGGACGAAAGCAAGTCCAGCGTTGCGTCCAGGACTTCGCCTCGCACCACGCGCTTGCGCTCAATGATGTCCTTGAGATACACCTCCGCAAAAAGCCCCTTCAGATACTTCATCTTCGCCTCGTCCGAGCCAAGAAGCGCGGCATGCGGCATTCCGCCAAAGGCAAGATAGTCTTCAAGGACGTCCCGCCCATCCCTTTCTGTCGCAGCGACATATTCCGAGAAGGAAAGCGGATGGACACGAATTTCATCGCCACGGCCTCGGAATTCCGTCAAGATGTCCGTCGACAGCATCTTCGAGTTCGAGCCCGTCACATAGACGTCAAGATTCTCGTAAACCCGAAACTCGTTCAGGACATCGTAGAACGTAATCAGGGCGCCCTCTGGCAACGACGGGTTCGGGACAGGTTCGCACCGCTGGATTTCGTCAATGAAGAGATAGTATTTGCGACTCTTCTCCACGACCTTTTCCCGGACGTACTCCGCCAATCTCAAGGGATTTCGCTCGTTTGCAAATCGAATCTGGTCAAGGTCGATTGAAATGATGTCCTCGTCGCGAACGCCCTGCCCGTACAAATGCCCCCGGAAGATCTTATCCAGAAGATAAGACTTTCCACAACGTCGAATGCCGGTGACAACCTTCACCTGGCCATTCCACATCGAAGCAACCAACTCTTTCAAGTATGCGTCACGCCGAATCATTCCGACCTCCTCACATTTACAACTTCTGTGCTTTACCGCACAAGTTGTAAACATTATACCATAGTCACAGCGCGCACAACAAGGGGCAATCGCCATGAGAATTTTCAGCATTCAATTCTCAACATACAATATTTCACCAAAACAGCCGATCCTTTGATGTTTTTGATGCACGGGATTGGGGACAGGCCCCAGCACATTGGGGACAGACCCCGCCAATCGGGGGCCTGTCCCCACCAATCCTCTCCCCATCAATCCATTCATGGCTGAAGATTGTGGGGGCCCCCCTTTACCAGTTGTGGAAGGCGTCGCCGTCGTAGGGGTCGGGCTTCACCGCGTAGGGCGCGACCTTCCCGGGCGTGAAGAGACGGGATTCTTCCGCCAGGCCGACGTTGAGCTCGGTCAGGATCGACGACCAGACGCGCGAGAGCTTCTCGCCGTTCCAGAGCCCGTCCACGCTTTCGGGCGCGGGCGGCATCAGGATGCAGTTCCCGAGGCGTCCCATGATCGCGGGCGTTGCCGCCGCGAACCAGTCCGGCGCGCCCGCATAGACCGGCAGGTCGTGCGCCGTGCGGAAGTAGAGATCCGCCGCGGCGATTCCGGCGAACGCCGGCTCGCCCGTCGGCGGCGCCGCGCGGTAGACGAGGCGCGTCTCGCGCCGCACGGGATCGGGCAGCACGTCGAGCGGCGCGCCGGGCAGCGCGACGGTCGCCTCCATCTTCTTGATGAACGCACGAAGCGCCGCGACGTGTTCCTTCGGCACGGGATTCGGGCCAAGC
>CAKURH010000102.1 GCA_934675625.1 uncultured Kiritimatiellota bacterium | reverse complement strand
GCGTCGTTCGAAGCGTCCGTCAAAGGCGACGCTAGGCCTCGGGAAACGTCCGAAATCGCCTTAAGTTAGCGGCATTCATGTCTGACCCTTATTATGTCGAAACTCATCAAATTGGACGCTTGGGCGGCATCGTGTCCTTCATGCCAAGGGCAAGATACTTCGCGCGCGCGTAGTCGAAGTATTCGAGATCGACGACCTGTCCGTCGGAGATGCCGAGCGAACGGAGATAGCGGTGGCGCGCGGCGAGGTCCTCCCCGTCCGTGCAGCCCGGCACGGCGAGGCACCGCACCTCCAGCTTCGCGCCGACCGCGACGAGGCGTTTGAGGTTGCGCCGGACGACCGCGTTCGAGACGCCCGTAAACTTCACGTGCAGGGCGTCGTCGTGCGCCTTGTAGTCGGGCAGCCACAGGTCGACGACGGGCAGCAGAGCTTCGATCGCGGCGGGCGGCGCGTAGAGCGACGTGTCGAGGCACGTGTGGAGCCCCGCCGCCCTGAACCGCGCGAGCAGCGCCGCCGCCCACTCCCAGAAGAACAGCGGCTCGCCGCCCGACAGCGTGACGCCGCCACCCGTGCGGTCGTAGAACGGCCTGTCCTCCAGCGCCTGTCCGACGAGATCGTCCATCGTCCACGGCTTCCCGTAGAGCTTGAACGCCCGCGTCGGACAGGTCGCCTCGTCATGTGTGCAGTGTGCGCAGTGTCGGCAGAGGTGCTGGAAGCGCGCTTCCTGCGGCCTCGGGTCGATGGACTCGGGGTTGTGGCACCAGACGCAGCGGAGCGGACACCCCTTCACGAAGAACGTCGTGCGCAGTCCCGGCCCATCCCAGACGGCCATGCGCTTCAGGTCCAGCATCAGCGGCGTCCGGAGTGGACGCCCGTCTGCGCCGAGGAGCGGCGCGACAGCGAGCGACGCCGCGCCCGCCAGGAAGTCCCGTCTGCCGATTCCCGTCTTCGTCTTCATCGCTCGATGTCCTCCGCGCGGCGGATGTATTCGTCCTGCTCCTTCTTCGGGATGTCGTTCCACCGCACGTTCCAGCCCGCGACGCGCACCTGGAGGTTCTCGTACTTCTCCGGGCGCGCCTGCGCGTCCCGCAGCTCCGCCGCGCTCACGACGTTCACGTTCAGGGCCGTGCCGCCATGATCCATGTAGTATCGCACCAGCGCCTCGAAGACGTCCAGCCCTTGCTCCCCCGCGACGGCGGCCGGATTGACCATCACGTCAAAGACGCTGCCGCACGGGAAGAACGCGGGATCGACCGTCGCCGCATATGAGCGGAGCGCCCCCGTCAGGCCCGCCGTCTCGGCGCCGACGGTCGGCGCGAGGTTCTTCGAGAGGTGATCCCCCTGACGCCGTCCGTCCGGCGACGCGGGCAGCCTTGCATTCCGAATGAATCCACGCGACTGCAGGCCGTAGCAGACGAACTTTCCGCCACGCGCGTTCGGCAGGCCGACGAACGACGACGAGAACGCCGCCAGCACCTCCCGGCCGAGCGCGTCGGCCTCGGCGTTGCCGCAGCCCCACTTAAGCGGCGAACGGCGCATCCTCAGGCGCAACGCCTCGTGCCCCGCCCAGTCGTCCGCCAGGACGCGCCCGAGCCCGTCCAGCGTCAGCTCCAGGCGGTCGTACACGAACTCCTTCACCGCCAGGAGCGAATCGACGGCCGTCGCGAAGCCGCATGCCGAAACCGCCGTGTAGTTGAAGTCGAAGCCGGTCGCGAAGGCGTCCTCACCCTTCTTCAGGGCCGAGCCGGTCGCGAGCGTCAGGACGAGCGCCGGGTTGATCTCGGCAAGGTGCCGCTCGGCGACGACGTTCAGCTCGCAGATCCGCCGCGCGTTCGCGCAAAGGCGCTTCAGGTACTCGGCCTTGAACGCCTCGAACGTCGCCGCCGCGAACGCGCCATCCTTCGCCTCGGACAGCATCTCGACAATCGGCTGCGGCAGGATGACGTTCGTCGAGCTCGTGCAGTTGCCGCGTGCGCGCGGCAACCACTCGAAGCACCCCCAGACGAGGAGGTCTCGGCATTCCTCGGCGGACAGCCCCAGCGGCTTCATCGAGGCGGCCATGCCCTTCTCGCCCATCAGGACGAGCGAGCGGTGCCGGCGCAGCATCGCAAGTGCCTTTCGCCAGACTTCGCGCGGCGTGCTGTCCGCGATCTTAAGCTGGAACTTCGGCGAGGCCAACCCCTCTCGGTCGATGACGTCGAGCATGACGAGCGAGAGCGGATTGTATTCCGTCGTGCCGTCCCGCTTCGTGCCGCCGAGATAGATCGGATGCCCCCAGTAGTTGTCGATCGAGCCGAACTGCCACAGGAAGTGGCGGAACTCCTCGCGGAATTCGCCCTCGGTCGTGCGGCCGGCCTTGAGATCGGCCGCGTAGTACGGCCACCAGAGGCGGTCGATGTTCCCCATCGTGCGGACCTGGAAGCGGTCGAGGTGTTCGGAGAGGATGAAGTAGAGCATCGTGAACTGCATGACGTCGAAGACGGTCCGCGGCGGGCCCTTCTCGAGGCGCGCAAGCGACTCGGCGGCCTTTCGCACCAGCGGCGCGTCCGCGTCCGGCGAGGCGCGCGCCGCCGCGAGCGCCCGACCCACGAACCGAAGGCAGGCGTCGGCCGCCCGGCGCTCGGCGCGGTCAAACGGCGTGTCCCGCCCGATCGCCTCGACACGCGCCTTCATCCCCGGAAAGCCCAGCTTCAGGATCGTGTCCCAGTCAGGCGCGGAATGGTCGAAGTCCTTGTACAGCGACCACTTGACCGCGCGGCGTCCGCGCTCGACCTCCTCGCGCAGCTCCTCCGGGAAGAACCGCTCGTCGACATGGCGCTCGCGCGCCAGGAGGACGTCGTTCAGCGGACGATCGTAGCGGTTCCAGCACGCGATGGCGGGGAAGCAGTCGAAGCGCGAGAAGCCAAGCGCCACGTTGTCCACCAGGTAGTCAAGCATCCGCGCGCGCGTGACCGCCCACGGCTCGCGGTCCTCGTAGGCGCGAAAGATCCGTTGGACGCCCTCCTTCAGCGCCGCGTTCGAGAGGCCCGTCTCAGGATCGCTCACGTCCGTCCGCCACTTCCATTCGAGGTAGAGCGGCATGTTCGTGAGCGTGGCGGCGGGCGGCGCCTTCCGCTGGGGCACGACCCACTCCTCGCCGCGTCCGAACGCGCCAAAGGCCGCAAGCGCAACAAGAATTCCGCAGATGATTCTCATTTTATGTGCCTCCTTCATCACTTCTCAGTCGTTTTCCTGTTTTGTTGTTTGAATGAACAAAGAGCCGCTGCGCGGGGCAAGAAGAGGGTCGCGAGAGAAGTGCTTCGCGTCCTGTGCGACCGCTTTTTGCACCCAAAACTTCTTTTCAACGCAAAGAACGCAAAGGTCTTGACGCAAAGATCGCAAAGGCTGTTGACGGCAACCAAGCAAAGGGCTTTGCGTACCTTTGCGTCGCTCCCCCTTCGCGCTCTTTGCGTTAGCCCAAACGCCCTGAATGGGCGACGAAGCCGACAGGAATGCGCGAAGCGAAACTTCCCTGTCGCCTCCAATCGCCCGGCCGCAGGCCGCTCTGTGTTTATGAATTTCTCGCGCAGAGGCTTAGCGCTGCGCGCGAACACGAAACGCCACGAACGCGCACCGAGGGTGCGACACGAAAACGGTTCGCTCACCAGTCGATTCACGAAAAGGCTTTCGCTCTTTTCTCGACCATTCATGGACATACGTGTTTCCATGGACACGGGATATCTCACACGGAGGCACGGAGCCACGGAGAAAGGCTGGTGGAGATCAGCTGTTGAGACTCCTATCCTAACATCGTGCAGGAACTCCGTGCCTCCGTGGCTCCGTGTGCGTTTGCTACCCCAAAAGGCTCTGCGCACTCGGCGTCTCTGTGCGAACCCTTGAGGCAGCGCCGAGTCAAGGCTTCGAGAGAAGGCGCGAAACCTTTTCGTGTCTCGACGCAAGGCTTGTTCAGTTTTCGTGTCCGCGCGACGCGCGGCGTTCGTGCTCGTCGGCGCGACGCAGCCCGAAGGGATGCGGACGGCGAGGCGGCGGCGGACGAAACCGCAGGCTTCAGTCCCGACGACGCTTCGCCGCCCACACGCGGCGGAACGCCGACGCTGCGCCGACGCTTTCGTGGTTGCGCGACAGCGCCAGGTGCCAGTTTGCGGCGAAGCCACCACCACACGTCGCAGCGGTGCCGTTCTGCTGTCTCTTCCCGACATGGCGGCAACGAGAGTCCTAATCCGCAATCTTCCGGAACACGACGACGAAGCCGCCCTCGGGGGCGACCGCGAGCGTGAAGGACATCTCGCGCGTGACGCGCCGTGTCGACTCGGCAAGGTCGGTCGCGTCGTCCGCCGCGCGCGGGCCGTCCGCGTAGACCGCCGCCTCCCACGCCGTGCCCGCCGGCAGGAAGTCGAGCGGAAGCGTGACGTCCTTCGCCGCGACGCCCAGGTAGGCCGCGTAGAAGCGTCCGTCGAACGTCTCGCGCACGACGCCGTAGTCCTCGCCGATCGTGCCGGTGAAGGGGCGCGTCGAACGCCAGACCGTCGGGAGCGCGCGCAGCGCCCCGATCCCCTTCGCGCCCCGGTAGCGCTCCGGCCAGTCGCAGAGCGTCATGAGCGGCGAGTCGTACGCGACGCAGAGCGCGAGGGCGTGGGCGCGCGTGCCGATCTCCTCCGCCCAGATCGGACGGCGGTCGGTCTCGTCCCCGTAGCGGTGGCCCCGCTCGACCTGCGGCGTGAACGCCGCCGAGTGGACGTTCCCGAAGCTGCCGGGCGTGAAGTCGCCGGGGCCGAGGAGAAAGCGCGTGAACGGCAGCGTCGCGCAGTAGGCCGGCGTGACGAGGGCGGCCCACTTCGACACCTCGTTGCCGCGAATGGCCTCGCGCGTGATCTGGTTCGGCCACGTGCGGTTCATGCCCGTCGGCTTGAACGAGCCGTGGTAGTTGACGAGGATGCGGTGCCGCGCGGCCGCGCGGATCGTGCTCTCGTACCACCGCACCATCCACTGGTCCTGGCGGTCGAGGAAGTCGATCTTCACGCCCTTCACGCCCCAGCGCGCGAGCTTCGCGAACGTCTCCTCCACGCCGTTGTCCTGCAGGGCCTCCCAGTGGAGCCACACCCAGATGCCCACGCCTTTCTCGCGCGCATGGGCGATGATGCGGTGGAGGTCGAAGCCCTTGCGGATCTCGATCGGCACGTCTGGGCCGTGGTTCGGTCGCCGCGCCCAGCCGTACCAGCCGCCGTCGATCGTGTGGTAGGGCCAGCCCATCTCGGCAGCGAAGTCCACGAGCCGGAGCGTGAGGTCGGTGGAGAGGGAGTTGTTCGACTCCACCCACCAGTCCCAGCTCGACGCGCCCGGCCTGACCCAGCTGAAGTCGAGGGACGGGTCCGGCGGCGGGTTGAGGTTCAGGACGAGGTCGCTGCAGTCGGCGAGTCCCGCGTCGGAGTCCGCACACGCCATCACGCGCCACGGGCTCGCCGCCGGCGTCATGCGGATGACGGCGACGTCCGGCGCGCAGGCGTTGGAATGCGGCAGCGGGGTGAGCGCCGCCTCCAGCGCCGCCGCGCCCGGCTTCTGCCCCGCCTTGGGGACGCGGTAGTAGAGGCCGGCCCAGTTCGTGAGGTCTGCCTCGCAGAGGGCGACGCGCTGCGCGCCCACGTTGACGACGGCGGGCATGCCGACCAGCTCCTCCGCCGTGAGGTCGGCGAGCGGACGCCGGCGGTAGTCCTCCTCCTGCGACGACACCCAGTTTCCGTAGCTCGTGAACCAGCCGTCCACGCCTTCCGGGAAGCGCCACTCGGTCAGCTCACCCCGCAGCTGGAAGCCGTCGAGGGCGGGCTGTTCGGGGACGACGTAGCGGAACGCGACGCCCCCGTCGTAGGCGCGGAAGACGAGCGTGAGGAGGCGTCCGGCGGCGTCCTCGAGATCGAGCGTCAGCTCGTTCGCGTGGTCGCGCACCGTCTCCTTCCGGTAGAGGCGCGTCGTCCAGGTCTCGTCAACCGTCCGCCGCGCCGTCCTCTTCAGGAGGAAGCCGCCCCAGGGCTTCGGGTCGATGAAGTCGAGTCCCAGCCGCGAGGGCAGGATGAGGGCGGCACCCCTGCGCGTCACCGTCCAGGAAAGGCCGTTCGCCGTCTCCACGGAAACGCACAGCGTCCCGTCGGGCGAGACGAGCGTCTCGGCCGCATCCGCGCGCATCGCCGTTGCCGACGCGGCCACCGCGACCGCCAGCAGTCCATTCAGTTTCAGTTTCATTTTTGTTGTCTTTCTGTTTTGTTGTTTGAATTAACGCAGCGCCGCTGCGCGGGGCAATTCAGCGTGCCTACGGCGTTTAACGCGGAGGTTGCGGAGTGTAGGAGACACGGAGATGTGCTTATGAATCTCTCACGCAGAGGCTCGGCGCTACGCGCAACCACGAAACGCCACGAACGCGCACCGTGGGTGCGACACGAAAACCGTTCTCCAGCCCGTCGAATCACGAAAAGGCTTTCGCTCTTTTCTCGACCATTCATGGACATACGTGTTTCCATGGACACGGGATATCTCACACGGAGGCACGGAGCCACGGAGAAAGGCTGGTGGAGATCAGCTGTTGAGACTCCTATCCTAACATCGTGCAGGAACTCCGTGCCTCCGTGGCTCCGTGTGCGTTTGCTACCCCAAAAGGCTCTGAACACTCGGTGCCTCTGCGCGAACCCTTGAGTCAGTGCCGAATCAAGGCTTCGAGAGAAGGCGCGAAGCCTTTTCGTGTCTCGACGCAAGGCTTGCGCAGCTTTCGTGTCCGCGCCATGCGCGGCGTTCGTGCCCGTCGGCGCGGCGCAGCCCGAAGGGGTGCGGACGGCGAGGCGGCGGCGGACGAAGCCGCAGGCTTCAGTCCCGATGACGCTTCGCCGCCCACACTCGGCGGAACGCCGAGGCCGCGCCGACGGTTTCGTGTTCAGCGTCGCAGACGCCACTCTCTGCCGCAGTCGAACCATTCCCCTATCTTTCCACCACATAATGGAACGTCGCCGTGCCATCGCGACCGGCAGTCGCCGCCGTGAACCGCAGGCTCCCGTCCTCGTACTGCGCAGGGACGGCATACCGCACCGCGCCCGCCTCCGAAAGCGCGAAGACCTTCCAGTCCGCCGCCGGCAGGGTCAGCGACACGTCGGCCTCGGCCTTGCGCACGAGCTGCGGCGCGCGGCCCCAGTCGAAGAGGATCTTCCGCGACGCGTCCGTGAACGTGATGCCCGTGTTGACCGTATCGACCAGATGCACGAGCAGAATCTTCTTGGCGTCGCCAATCGTCGCGCCGTCCAGCGCGCTCACCCAGAGCGCCGTCGGCTCGCGGTCGCCAGTCCGCACGCGCAGCGGCCCCGCCGCAAACGCGCCGCCCGGCACGTGGCCGCCGCACGTGCGCGGCGTCTCGACGACGAACGTCCCCTTCTCCGCGTCGATGCGCACCGCCCCGCCGCACGCGGACGGCAGCGGATCGTCCGCGCCGAGGCCGAGCGCGCGCCGCCGCACGGCGTCCAGGCTCTTGTGCGCGTAGTCGTCCGGATAGCGGAAGACCTCGCACACGCCGTCGGGCAGGGCGTCCGCCGCCGTCGCCGTGCCGACCTTGCCGTGCCACGTGAGCCAGTTGAGGTGATGCCACGTGTCCTCGGACGGCCCGACGTCCGCTGGACGCGCGAAGACGTCCTTCGGGACAACGTTAGCGAACTTCTTTCGCGCCTCCGGGAGGTCGCCGCGCAGGTAGAGGCAGACGGCGGCCAGGTCTGCCGCGCGCATCACAGGGTCGCCTGCCATGACGAACGCCCCGAGCGCCGCCGAGGCCGGGTCGGCATACTGCGTGCGGTCGCCCGCGAAGTCGAAGTGCCACAGCCCGCCCCAGCCCTGGAACGCCGCCGCCGCGCCGACGAACAGGCCCTGCCCCACGCGATACGGGTTGGGCGCGCAGTAGTTCCACTCGGTGACCGTGAACGGCTTGCCCCACTCCTTGGCGAACGAAGGGAAAACCGCGCCCATCGCGTTCTGCACGGGGTTGCCCGTCCCCGCCGTGGACGGCGGCTTCCAGTTCTGCCCGAGGAAGTTCGGATGGTCCTGGTAGAAATGCCCGTCCACGTAGTCGTAGGGCTTCACGCGCGCCAGCCGCGTGTGCATCGGATGGAACACGCCGTTCATGTCGCAGAGAAGCGCCTTGCACCCCAGCTCCTCGCGCAGGAAACGCCGCGTCCGCCGGGCGAAGCGCCGCTCGACGTCCGAGAGGAACAGCTTGAACGCCGTTGCATGCCGCGTCGGCGCCATGACGTTTTCGGGGAACTTCTCCGGGATGTCCGCGTAGTCGGCGGGCGACGTCTCCCGCTTGACGGCCAGCCACCTCTTCCACGCCGTCCGCCAGGCCTCGAAGCCTTCGAGGCGCGCCGTGTCGGCGCCGAGGCAACCCTCGTTCACGAGCGAGATCCAGCCGAGCGCCGGCTCCTCCGCGAGCGACCGCCCCGTATAGACGTTCCGGTGCGCGAGGAAGTTCCGCGCGAACGCCAGGTAGTTGGAGTAGACGCCTTCATGGACCTGCACGAGGGCCTTGAAGTCCCCCATCCCGATCAGCCCGTTGCGGTCGAAGCCGACGCTCCGCCACGTGATGTTCCAGCTGCGCGAGCAGAAGAGGTCGGTCGTGAGGTAGAGCCCGTTCGCGACGCACGCGGCGACGAGCGCGTCGAAGCGCGCCATCTTCACGGGGTCGGGCGTGATGCCGTCCGGCGCGCGCTCCAGCAGCTCAGACTCCTGATGGTGGATGCGCACGGCGTTGTAGCCCATCCGCGCGAGGCGCACGGCGAGCGCATCCGCCTCAGTCTTCGTCTCGGGACAGAGCGCGCGCGTGCAGAGGTTGACGCCGTAGAAGCGCGCCGGCACGCCCGGACGCCCCTCGAACGCGAAGTCATCCCCCTTCGCGACGATCCGCCCCCATTTCCCGGCGGGGGCGCCCGTCGGGCGCATCGCCGAGAAGTCGAGCGGCGAGCCGGCGAGAACCGTCTTCGCGGGCTTGAACGGCACCCAGCCCTTCCCGCCGGAGATGACGTAGTTGCCGTCCGGCCCGACCGTGAGGCCGCCCGGCGCGGAAACCGCCAGGGCCACCGCCGCCGTCACGCCCGGCGCGGGACGACCCGCCATCGGAACGCACAGGATCAGCTTGCCGCCGATCTTCGGGTCGCCGGACATCTCCACGCCGACGGGACGCGGCGCGCCGAAATCGACGGTCATCCGCTCCTGTCCATGCACGTCAACGAGCGTCAGCCGACGCACGTCGCGGTCGAAGCAGCGCGACTTCGGGTTCACGACGGGAATCTCGATTCGCGCGCCGTCCGCGACGAGCGCGCCGCCCGCGTAGTCCTCCAGCGGCAGCGTGCCACGCAGTTCCAGCGCGGCGCACGTCGCCGCCGCCTGCGGCGTGAGCGTCCATTCCGCCCGCACCGCGCCCGCCGCGTCACGGAACGCGCAGGTCCCGTCCACGTCGCCCTTCGCCCCCGCCTTCAGCGGAATGAAGCATGTCCGGTTGCCGTCCCTGTCCGGCTTGAGGCCGTCCGCCGCCTCGCGCACCTCCCACGTGCCGTTGCGCACGACGTAGGCGCGCGGACGGAACTCGGCCCCCGCGCACGGCACGCGCAGAACCGCCCCGTAGGCAGGCCGTGCCTCATGGACGGCGCGCGGGGACACGTCCGCAAACGTGCTCCACGCGACGAAGGCCAGCAGCCCCAACAGGCCGTTCGCCGAGCAGATTCCCTTCTTCAGCAACATGTCCTCACCTCACTTGATCAGGAACACCAGACCGCGACGCACCTTCGCGAGGACGGTGCCGCCCTTGATCTTAAACGTCACCTTGTCGGTCACGGTTCCGTTCAGTTTGCACGTCCACCCCGACAGGTCTGTCGCGCCCGCCAGCGACGTGGCCCGCGCAACGACATAGGAATGCCGCGTATCCTCGGAAATCCTCTCCTCCGTCTCGGCGAAGCACACCATCGCAACCGTCGGCAGGGTCAGCGTCCCCGTCATGTCGAGGGCTGGCGTGTCCCGCGTACAGTTGAGGACGGCGTTTTCGGCGAGCGCAAACGCACCCGGCCCGAAGACCGTGCCCGTGAAGCCCGAAGCCGACGCCGCCGCGAGCGTCCCGTGCGCGCCGACGGCCACCGCACCCGAGCCGGACAGCCCCGCGACCGACGCGGAGGCCGGCGTGTAGAACGTCGCCCCCGCATCGACGGACACCGATGACGCGGCGACCACACCCGGCACGGCCCCCGTCTCCAGCGACTGCACGAGACGGCGAACCTGCGCCGCATTCAGCGCGGCGGCGAAAACCTGCACATCGTCGAGCTTGCACTCGAAGCGACTGCCCTTGACCGGATTGTAGGCGATGTAGACCGTGCCGTCCGCGGCGATGTCGGGCGTCACGTTCGATTCGCTGTTGACCCTGTACCCGTCCTGATAACACGTCAGCGTCATCGCATCCGCGTCGTAGACAAACGTGCTCGTCACATAGCTGTTCGCCAGAATACCGTCTGACGTCTGCTTCTCGGGGTCCTCGGACGTCTTGTTCTTCCACGAATAGCCCAGACGCCGCGGATAGTTGCCATTGCTGATGCGGAAGAACTTCCCCGCCGTCGTGACGTCGCCCATCGAGAACAGGTCAAGCCCCTGCGCGCCACCCGTGCCGGACAGGCGGACGTTGACCGTGAACGAGGCACGGCCAGACGGGAAGTTGGCGGGCAGTCCCGTGCCGCTCAACTTCATGTAGGCACCGTCCTTCGTGAAGCGCGCGGCAGAACCGTAGTCATCCGCATCCGACGTCAGGCTCAGCGTTCCGCCGACGACTTCGAGGCCAGAACCGTTGCCGCTCGTGTCCTTGCCGGGATTCTCCGCGTCGTTGAACGCCCAGTGTGCCACGGGGACAGGATCGGTCGCCGCCTCCGCCGTCGGCGCCGGGAACGGGTTTTCGCTCAGCGCCTTCACCTCATCCGCCGAAAGGGCGCGGTTGAACACCAGCAGCTCATCGTAGTCGGCGACAACCCTTGTTCCGATGAAAATTGCCGTGTTCCCAAGATTCCAGTCCCGTGTCCTCGTTCCGACAGGCTCTCCGTTCGCGTAAAGCGTCAGCACGGAACCGTCAAACGTAAGGGCGTACTGCCGCCACGCCCCGTTCTGCCACGGGCTCTGCCACACCCAGCCTCCCTGAAGGATCAAGAGGGAACCCAGCGCGTAGCCGTCTGCGGACGTGGCACCCATAATGACAACATTCTCTGTCGTCTCCGTCCAGTTGCCCAAATGGAGAAAGTTGCCGCGATTCCTCCACGTGTCGGTCTTGTCCGTACGCACCCAGAACGAAATCGTGAACGGCGTCCGCTCCTTGATGAAGGTGTTCGCCGTCGTCTGCATCTGCGCCGCGCCATCAAAGCGGACGGCGCGCGAACCGCCCAAGCCGTCCGCGACGGAGGTCGGCGCCCCGGCCGAGACTTTCAGGTCATTCGCGCCCAGCTCGTCCGTCGTGAGGTCGCAGTCGAACGAGTAGCGGCTGACGAGCCCCGCCGGATAGCCCGAAAGCGCCGTGCCGGACGTGTCGGCGGCAACGAGCGTGCCGGACTTGACGCGCACCGTCCCCGTTAGCGCGTTCGCGCCCGACAGCGTCAGCGCCTTGCCGGGCGCGTCCAGCGCGAGCGTCCCCGCGCCCGACAGCCGCGCGCCATACGTGCCGCCGCCCGTCACCGTGAGCGTCTTGCCGTCGGCAATCTCGATGCCGCCCACGGCGGCGTTGCCGGACACGTCCGCAACCGTCTGATCGCGCGCGACGACGAGCGTCCCCGTCTCCTCATTGACGATCTTCGCCTGTGGGCCGAGCGAACCCGTCACGTTCACCCGCGTCTCGCGCAGACGGAGCGTGCCCGTGAAATCGGGCGAATCGCCGGACAACGTCCACGTCTCCCCGCCGCGCAGGGTGAACGCCCCCGCACCCTCCAGCGCGCCCGCAAACGTCCCCGCCGCACGCTTGACCGTCGCCGTCACGCCGCTGTCCAACGCGAGGCGGTCCGCCGCGCTTTCGGACGTGAGACGGCACGTCGTGAACGATTTCTCGGCCGTGGCCCGCGCGCCGTTCCGCAAGGCGAGTTCGCCCGACCCGTTCGCGTTCAGTCCGGCTTTCAGGGCGGCGACCACGCCGTCCAGCGTCAGGACGCCGCCACCGTAATCGCCCGTCCACACGTCGTTCAGCCACAGCGTCCCGCGGCCCGTGACAGTGACGCGCCAACCGTCCCATCCCCAATAATTGCCGACCTTGAATTGCGCATCTACTGTCGTTCCGGCCGGGATCTCGATCGTCCCGGACGCGGGCACGGCCGTCTTGTCCGACGTCCACGTGACCGTCCCCCTGTCCGCGCCGAACGTGACGGCGCCGAACCTCGTCGCCGCGTCGTTGTGGATCGTCGTGCCGCCCGCAACCTCCGTGAAGTCGAGGTCGTTTGCCACCGACCAGTCGGGCGTTGCGTTCCAGTTGGCGGCGTCGCTCCATTTCGTGCCGTCACCACCGCCCGTCCAGACCAGCTGCGGATTCGCAGCCCACGCGCTTCCAGCAAGCAACCCTCCCGCCAACACCGATCCGGCGACGACGAAAGGAAAGGACATCTTTCGACATGTTTGCGTCTTGTAGAGTAGAGACCCACGCCTCGGCTTCGCCGATGCGACTTCCCCCTCATCAAACCGGACGTGCGGATTTCCC
>CAKURH010000101.1 GCA_934675625.1 uncultured Kiritimatiellota bacterium | reverse complement strand
CGCCCGGAAGGGGACAGCGGAAATCGCCAAGGCGATTTAGCCTATTGACTTTTGTTCTCATAGGAGGGGGCGCAGAGGATTCGAGTTGATGTTGAAGCCTCACCACGGAAAAATGCCGAAACCGCATTCGCGGGCACGGAAAGGATTGATATGGTTTAAGGGGGTAAAATACAGCAAATGAAAATACTTCACCCCGTTAACTTGCCTTTTCGGAGTCCGTTTTGATATACTGCACACCATGAAGTTCTATAAGAGGGAAAAATACCTTCGCAAGATGCGCGGGTTCTATCGGGACACCGAAATCATCAAAGTCGTTACGGGCGTTCGCCGATGCGGGAAGTCGTGCCTGATGGAGACGGTAGCCGAGGAGATCAAGGAACAGGGGATTGCCGACGAGCAGATCGTCTACCTGAATCTTGATCGCCGACCCTACCGAAGCATCAAGACGGCGGAAGCCCTTGAACGACTAATCAACGAAAAATCGACGTCTTCCGACACCACCTATCTTTTCATAGACGAAGTTCAAAACGTCGAGGGATTCGAGGAAGTCTTAAACGCCTTTCGAGAAGAAGGCAAGCACTCCATTTTCATCACGGGGTCAAATTCATATTTGCTCAGCGGCGAACTCATCACGAAACTGACGGGGCGCTATCTTGAATTCGAGATGTTCCCCCTGACCTTTGACGAATACCTCGGCATGCGGAAATTCTTTGGCAAACCCGTCTCGAACAATGCTGTCGACGAATTCGATCGCTTTCTGCGAGACGGCGGATTGCCGAAAGCCGTCCAATACGATTCCGCCGCCGACCGACGAACCTACATTGAAGGCGTGATTTCGGAAATCTTCGAGAAAGACATCCGCAGACGCGTCAAAGTGCGCCACGTTTCCGTATTCCAAAAAGTCAAAACCTATCTCATCAACAACTTCGGTGCTACCACGAGCCTCACGAAGATCCTGGCGGCACTGGAAAAAGACGGCACGCACATCAAGCGCGAGACGTTAAACCGCTACATCAACATCCTCAAGGACGCCAAGGTGCTCTACGAATGCAAGCGGTTTGACCTCAAGTCACGAAAGTCAATCTGCGGCGAACAGAAGTATTATCTGGCCGATCTCGGATTCTATTATGCCGGCAACACCGATACGCGCATCAACTACGGCCCCGTCCTCGAAAACGTCCTGTACGTCTACGCCCGGTCACACGGCTACGCCGTCAGCATCGGACGCATCGGCACGCTTGAATGCGACTTCATCCTCCGTCACGGAGACACGCAATACGCCTATGTTCAGACGTGCATGACGATGGCCAACGCGACAGCGACTGAAGACCGAGAATATGCCCCGCTTGAGAAGATCGGCGACAACTATCCGAAATACGTGCTAACGCGAAACGACCCAATCCAAAGCAGGAACGGCATCATTCACGCAAACCTGCCCACATTCATGCAAGGCAACCAGACATTCTAACTTGCGCACGCGCGTTTTCGAGTTTAGCTGAGGTCTCACCACGGAACGGACAATCCTCTGCGCCCGCTTTGCGCCCCCTGTGCGGCTAAAACTTGCAAAATGAAGCGCCGCTCAAATTTCCCTGAAGTCCGTCAAATCGGCAAAATGCGCCCCCTGGCTCAACGGCAAATGTCAGCCGCTTCTCGTCAAGTTCCGCCGGATGCGCTTCCCGCGCAATGCGCACGAGGTCGACGAGCGAGCGGATCATGTCCGTCAGGCGCAGCTTCGAGCCGGGCACATCACGCCAGACCTCAAGCGGAATCTCGCGCACGCGGCGCCGCAGCTCGTCCAGCGGAATGCGCTTCAGCAGCTCCACGTCAAACAGCCAGCGCGAGATGAACGGACGCGCGAAGACGCGCGCGGCGAGGTCGCGCCGGAAGAGCTTTGCGCCGCACTGCGTGTCGTAGACGGGCAGCCGCGCCAGCGTCCGAATCAGCGTGTGCATGACGGTCCCGGCCAGCCCCCGTCCGCCCGAACGCCCGACACGCGCGCCGAGATGCGGCCAGCGCGAGCCGATCGCCGCCCAGCAGGACGCATCCGCCGCCAATGCCGCGACAAACGCCGACAGCTCGGAAAACGGTGTCGCGAGATCGGCGTCCCAGAAGCCGATGAAGTCGGCCGACGTGTGCGCGAGCGCCCAGTTCACGCCCGTGCGGACGGCTCCGGCCTTTCCCTGATGGTGCGGCAGGTAGAGGGCCTTGATCGCCGCCGACGCGCGTTCGAGAAAGGCCAGCGTCTCGTCCGTGCGATCCGTCGAGCCGTCGTCGACGAAGATGAAGGTCAGGGACGGGTTCTGCGCAATCGCGTCGAAGAACGCCTCGGGACGCAGGCGGGCGTATTCGTTGCGGCAGGGGATGACGAGGGCGGTCGTTTTCATCGGCGGATCCTTTCCAGCATCACATCGCCCAGTTCGGGCGTCGCATGCAGACGTCCGCCCAAATAGAACTCGGCCGAATACGGCAGGGGCCGCGCCGACGAGAACGTCGTCCCCGGCGGATGCACCGCCGCCGCGTCACGGTACAGGCGCCCCGAAAGCTTGTCGGACGTGACGCGCCCGACCGCCAGACCGCCGACGAGCACGACGCACGAGATCCCCGCCGCCGCCGGCAACAGATGGAAGACGGTCGCCGCCTCGGCCCGCTCCGCGAGCCACGCCGCCGCGAGCGGAATCGCCGGCATGAGGTAGGCCAGCGGCACGCGCGACGTCAGGCACCAAAAGCCCGTGAGGACGATGACCGCAAGCGCCGTGAAGCCGGGGCGCGTGCGCAGCTGGGCCGGACGGAATCGGAAGAACGCGAGCGGCGTCCACGGCAGCGTCACGACTGCGAGCCAGACGACGGCCATGCCGCGAAAGAGCTCGCGCCCCGACCCGTAGCGGTCGCCGTAGTTCGGCGTCACGAACCGCAGGAAGTTCTCGTGGACGAAGAAGTAGTTCAGAAAGCCCGGCGTCCGCTGCTCGGCAAGCGCGTACCACGGCACGGCAATCGCGAGGAAGAGGACAGTCCCCGGAATCCAGGCGTGACGGGCGAGGACGCGCCACCGCCGATTCACGAGCGCGTCGACGAAGACGGACAGCCCAAAGAGGACGAGCGAGACCGGCCCCTTCACCAGCATGCCGACGCCAAGCAGCGCCGCGATCGCGAGCGACAGCAAGCGCGTTGGCCGTTCGTTGAACGCGCGTTCGAGCAGCAGCGCGCCCGCCACGCAGAACGTCAGCGCCATGTCGGTCATGCAGAAGCCGGCGTCCGCGAAGAACGCCGTGCTCGTCGCCGCAATCGCCACGGCCGCCCACCCGGTCACGGCGTCGCGGTCACGGCGCACGACGAAGAAGAGGATCGCGAGCACGCCCAGCGCCGCGAGCAGCGACGGCAGGCGGACGGCGAATTCGCTTTCGCCGAACGCGCGGCAGAAGAGTCCTCCGAGCTGGAAGACGAGCGGCGGCTTGCCGTCAAAGCTCTGGTAGACGCCCTCGTGGATGAAGTGCGGCACGAGGAAGTCCCCCGTGCGCGCCATGTTCGCCGACAGCGTCGCGTAGCGCGACTCGGACTTGTCAAAGACCGGCGTGACGGCCATGACGGCCAGCCGCACGGCCAGCAGCGCGCCAAGGATGCAGACAATTCGTTTTGTTTTCATGCCCCGTAGTATAGCATCCGGGGCTTGCCGCAACCTTACGCCAACATTACAATTTGGCAAGCAAATCGTTGCGGTAGAGCGCGCGGATCGCGTCGCAGTCGAGCGTGTGCCCCGCGCGATAGCTGACGACCGTGCCGACGAAGCGGTGCTCGCCCGTCAGGGCCAAGGCCGCCATCAGGTCGAGCGTAGCCCGGTGCCAGACGGGCTCCAGGAACTTCTCGCCGACTGGGAAGCGCGGCTCCGTGTAGAAGCGCTGCCGCCCGTGGATGAGGATGTTGCGCTCGTTGTAGCCGAGGTTGCGCGTCGAGGCGAAGAGCCGCCCGACCGTCTTCGCGAGGAGATACTGCCGCCGCGTCGCGTTCGTGCGCGCCAACGCCGCGTAGCGGAACGTTTCGGGCGTCACGTCAAAGAGGACGCGCTGGTCGCCGATCACGGTGTTCCACGAGATGCCGCAGTCGATGCGCAGGTTCCGCACACCGTCTTCGGCCGGCAGGAACAGGAGGAAGTCGCCGCGACTGCCGCCGAAGGCGACCGGCTCCTTCACCGTCACGCACGTCGCCGGCGCGTCCGTCTCGCGGATGCCCGCGTGCTCCACCGCCTTGACGAGCGGCAGAGACGACTGGTCGAAGAGCGGCGGGTCGCCGGAATTGACCTTCAGGAGCACGTCGTCGATGCCAAGCCCCAGCTTGAGCGCGATGATGTGCTCGACCATGCGCAGGTAGTTGTGGGGCGAGCCCGACCGCAGGACGAGGTTCTGCGCACTCGTCCAGAGGTTCGCGATGTCGACTTTCGTGTCGAGCTGCTCCGGCTGATCCATCCGGCGGATCCACCAGCCCGGCTTTTCGCTCGGCGCGAACGTCAGCGTCTGCTTGCGGCTGCCCTGGAACGTGCCGATGCCGGCGACCGGGGCTTCGCCCGCCAGCGTCCGCCGCTTCGCCGGGAACGGCGAGACTCGGCTTTCAGCCAGTCGCGTCTCGTCAATCGGCAGTTCCCTAAAAAGTCGGTACGCCGCATCGATCGATGCGGCGCTCCCGAACACAATTCTGCCGATCGTATAGTCCGGCATTACTTCTCGGGCGCGGAGCCGTCGTCACCATAGCCCTTCGACTTCAGGTACTCAACGACCTTGCCGACCGTGGTGAGCTTCTCAGCATCCTCTTCCGGAATCGCCGCGCCAAACTCCTCTTCGAAGGCCATGATGAGCTCAACGGAATCAAGCGAATCCGCACCCAGATCGTCGATGAACGACGCATCCGCGGTAACCTGTTCAGCATTCACTCCGAGCTGCTCAACGATGATGTCTTTGACGCGATCTTCAAGCTTTCCTGCCATAATGTTTTCAACTCCTTGTTTCTTGTTGATGTCTGTATTATACTACATTTTGCGGTTCGTGTGCAAGGGGCACCGCCAACGAGGCGCCCAAAGACGGCTCCGCTGTGCCAAAACGGTCGAATGCGCAGTCCAGCGCGTCCGCCGCGTGCGCGTCCGACGAAAGGACGAACCGGACGCCGCGCGCGCGCAGAAGCCGCCGAAACAGGGGCGAAGGATAGGCATCGTCCATCCAGCCGCGCGAGATGGCCCCCGTGTTGATCTCGACGACCTTGCCGCTCGCGGCAATCGCATCCGCCGTCCGCTCCAGCTCCTCCCGATACCAGGCCGCGCCCTCGTCGAAGAACGGATGCTTCGCGTTGAACTTGCGCACGAGGTCAGGATGCCCGACGACATCGAAGCGCCCGTGCGCGAGCATGTCGCGCTCCGTCACGAAGTAGGCGCGCACAAGTGCCGCGCCGTCGCCGCCGAACGAGTCGCGAAGGATGCCCGCCAGAACTTCAGGCGAGTGGTCGATCGCCAGTCGCGTGCCGGACGGGCCGGGGAGGAAATGGACGGACCCGATTACGTAGTCGTAGGGCGAAAGGTCGAGCGGACAGGGCCAGTCGGCCTCCAGCCCGCAGAGGATGCGGATCTGGTCGCGATATTTCGCGGCCAGCGCGCGGATCGCGGCGACATACGCCGACGGGTCGCGCAGCATCTCCGAATGCGATGAGAAGCCAAGCACGTCGAAACCTTTCGCAATCGCCGCGCGCACCATGTCCTCGGGCGTGTCCCGTCCGTCGCAGAACGTCGAATGCGTGTGATAGTTCGTCTTCATGCGTCGACTCCCCTTCATTTGCACAGGAGCGTGATGGACATCAGCGCCTCAATCGGCAGCCCCCCGCCGTCCGAGACGAGCAGCAGGCGGACGGATGAGCCGCCGGCCGACTCCGAGGCGAGGCAGAGGCCCTCGTACATCGCCAAGCCCGTATCGCGATCCAGCAGAAGCCGCTTCGGCTCGCCCGGACGCACCGCATAGAGCCGCAGCCGAAACGAGGGCAGGACGCCCTTGACGCTCATCTCGCGCTCCAGCACGAGGAGCGTGCCGTCCGACAGCGCGCACAGCCCCGAAACGCCGCTACTGGATTTCCCGTGGTAATCCCGGCCGCCGAACGGATCGACCCGATACGGAATCTCCTCCGCCGGACGCCACGCCGCCCGGCCCGATTTCCTCACATAGCGGTGCAGCCGCACGAGCGTCCCGTTCGTCGGCGAGGCAAGCGGCCCGTCTCCTTCCACGGCCTCTTCGGGACACGTCCAAAGCGTCAGGCCGTCCGGCGAGATCGTCAGTCCCTCCGGCCCGCGATTCGGGCGAATCCGCCGAAAGTCGTCCATCAACGCCAGCTCGCCCAGCCGCCGCCCCGTCTTCGGATCGTGCTCGGAAACGAACGGCCCCACCTCGTCGCTGACCCAAACCGTCTTTCGGAGCGGATCCCACGCACAGCCTTCGCCGTCGTTCACGCCGTCCAGCACCACGTGCCCGGACAGCGAACAGCCCGTGACCGAACCATCGGCCTCGTCAAACGCGACATCGAGCGTCCAGAGCCGTCCGCCCCGGTCGTCAATCGACAGAAAGCGGTTGCCCGCGAGGCGCGTCACGCCGCTCAGGCCCTCCGGCTGCGGCGGACGCGGACATTCCGAGACGGAAATGACCGACCATTCGCCCATGGGCTTCGGCGGTGGCGGCTCCGTCTCGCAGCCGACCAGTGCCGCCAGCAACAGCCCCGCCGCGACGCTTCGGCCGACACTCCCCTGAACCTTCATTTTCCCCGCCCCTCCTTCACCAAACCAAGTCGGTTGCCTTGAACACCGGGCCGTCCACGCAGCAGCGCGCGTTGCCCTTCACCGTCCGCTGGATGCAGGCGTAGCACGCGCCGACGCCGCAGACCATGTGACGGTCAACCGAGATCCAGCCCGGCGCGCCGAGCGCGCACGCGCGTTCCGAAACGGCCTTCAGGAGCCCGTCCGGCCCGCACGTGAACAGTTCAAATCGTTTGCCCGCCGCGCGCAGGCGGTTCAGCTCCGCATCCAGCGGCACGACCGCAAAGCCTTTCGTGCCGAACGAGCCGTCATTCGTCGCGGCAAAGACCTCGACGCCGAGCGCGGCGAAGCGGTCGAGCGCCAGCAGGTCGTCCTTCGTGCGCCCGCCGACGAAGAGCTTGCACGCCGTCCCCAGCCGCCGCGCGAGGAAGTAGAGCGGCGCGACGCCATAGCCGCCGCCGACGAGCAGCGGCGTGCCGTCGCACGTCGTCGGGAAGCCCCGTCCGAGCGGCCCCAGCACCTCGACCGTCTCGCCGGGCTTCACGGCGTTCAGCGCCGCCGTGCCGCGCCCCACCGTCTTGTAGAGAAGCTCCAGCCGTCCGTCTTCGGCGTTGAAGATCGAGAACGGCCGCCGCAGGGCGCTCGCCTCCAGCGCGGGCACCTTCACGTGCACGAACTGCCCCGGCTGGGCGGCCGCCGCAATCTGCGGCGCGTCCAGCACGAGAAGCCGATAGCCCGGCCCGCAGTCCGCATGGAGAATCACCTTTGTCTGTTCGTTTCGCATGATCGTCACATTCCCAGCTGCGCGCGCTGGCGCACCGTCTTCAGCGCGAGCCACATTTCCTGTTTCATCTTCTTGAGGGCCGGCGTCACCGTCGTGAAGCGCACGATCTCCTCCGGCGACTTCACGAGCAGGACGTCCTTGCCCTTCGGCGACTTGAGCCAGCGGTTCTCCTCGCCGCGCAGCCCCGGCATGTATTTCGCAAGCGCGGCGCGTCCGAGAAAGACGAAGAACCGCGCGTTCGGAATCGGCGGCGAGACGACGACCGGCGCGGTCTCGGGCGTCTGGCCCATCGCCGGAATGATCTTCGCCATCATCTCCACCGCGCGCGGCGACAGCGGCTTGTCGGCGATGAAGATGAAGTCGAACGGGCCTGCCGTCGCACGCGACGGCAGCGCGGCGGCGGGCGGCGACTTCGCGGCGGCGGGCATCGGCTTCGCCTCAGTTGGCGGCGGCGTCGCGGCTTGCGCCGCCTCGGCCTTTGGCGTCGCCGCCGACAATGCCTCGGCCTTTTCCGTCGGCTTTCCTGTCCTCTGCGTCGTCTGCGTCCCGTGCGTCCTGTCCGCCGCGCCCAGCAGCGCGCGGTCGACCTCAATCGCCCGAACGCCCAGCTCGCGTTCGAGCGCGAGGTAGTCCGCGAGCCCGTCGAGCACGAACGCGAGAATGTCAGCGGACGCCATCAAGCCGTTCCGTCAGTTCGCCTTCTTCTCGTAGCCGTAGGGGTTCTGCTCCTGCCAGCGCCACGTGTCCGCGCACATCTCGTCGATGCCGCGTTCGGCCTTCCAGCCGAGTTCCTTCGCGGCCAGCGCCGGGTCGGCCCAGCACTCGGCGATGTCGCCGGGGCGGCGCGGGCAGATCTTGTACGGCACGGGACGGCCCGAGGCCTTCTCGAATGCCTTGACGATCTGGAGAACCGAATAGCCGTGCCCCGTGCCAAGGTTGTAGACCTTGAGGCCGAGCGTCGGCTCGTTCGCCAGCTTCTCGATCGCCTTCAGGTGGCCGATCGCGAGATCGACGACGTGGATGTAGTCGCGCACGCCCGTGCCGTCCGGCGTCGGATAGTCGTTGCCGAAGACGTTGAGTTCGGGACGGCGCCCGACCGCGACCTGCGCGACATACGGCAACAGATTGTTCGGGATGCCCGCCGGGTCTTCGCCGATGAGGCCCGACTTGTGCGCGCCAATCGGGTTGAAGTAGCGCAGGAGGATGACGTTCCACGCGGGGTCGGCCTTCTGGACGTCCTTGAAGACCTGCTCCATCATGAGCTTCGTCCACCCGTACGGGTTCGTGCAGCCCGGCGTCGGGAAATCCTCGCGGATCGGCACGGACTTCGGCTCGCCGTAGACGGTCGCCGACGACGAGAAGACGATGTTCTTGCAGTCGTGGTCGGCGAGGCACTTGAGGAGCGTGAACGTGCCGCCGAGGTTGTTGGCGTAGTACTTGAGCGGAATCTTCGTCGACTCGCCGACGGCCTTCAGCGCGGCGAAGTGGATCGTCGCCTGGAACGGCGCCTCTGCGTCGAGGATGGCGTTGAGCTTCTTCTCGTCGCGGATGTCGGCCTTGTAGAAGGTCGGCTCCTTGCCCGTGATGCGCTTCACGCGCGCAAGCGACTTGCGCGAGCTGTTGCAGAGGTTGTCGACGACGACGACCTCGTGCCCCGCGTTCAGGAGCTCCACGACCGTATGGCTGCCGATGTACCCGGCGCCGCCCGTAACCAGAATCTTCATGACTGAACCTTCTTTCGCTTTTCTTGGATGTGCAGATTATACCATTTTTCAGTCCGTCTTCTGCATCTCGCAGAGACGGCGGTAGACGCCGTTCGCCGCGTAGAGCGTGTCGTGCGTGCCGCGCTCGACGATCTTGCCGTGATCCATGACGAGGATGAGGTCGGCGTCACGGACTGTCGAGAGGCGGTGAGCGATGGCGAAGACCGTGCGGTTCTTCATCAGGTTGTTCAGCGCATCCTGCACGAGCCGCTCCGTCACCGTGTCGAGCGCGCTCGTCGCCTCGTCGAGGATGAGGATCGGCGGATTGCGCAGGATCGCCCGCGCGATGGCGATGCGCTGGCGCTCGCCGCCGGAGAGGGCGAAGCCCTTCTCGCCGCAGAGCCGCGCGTAGCCCTCCGGCTGCTCCAGGATGAAGGCGTGGGCGTTCGCCATCTTCGCGGCGGCGACGACCTGCTCGTGCGTCGCGTCCGGCGAGCCGTACTTGATGTTCTCCTCGATCGTGTCGTTGAAGAGGATCGTCTCCTGCTGGACGGAGCCGACGAGCGTGCGCAGGTCGGCGATGCGCAGGTCACGCAGGTCTGTGCCGTCCATCGTGATGCGCCCCGCCTGCGGGTCGAAGAAGCGCGCGAGGAGGCCGGAGAGCGTCGACTTGCCGCTGCCCGTGCCGCCGACCACCGCGACCATCTGTCCGCGCCGGATCTCGAACGAGGCGTGCGAGACGGCATCGTGGTCGGCCGTGTCGTAGCGGAACGAGACGTCGTCGAAGACAACCCTGACCGTGAACGACGTCTTCGCCGGCGCGTCCGCCTTCTCGGGGAGCCGCATGTCGACGTCCATCAGCGACCAGATGCGCTGGAGCGACGCCTGCGCCGTCTCGATGGAGACCTGGAGGCTCGCCATCTGCTTGATCGGACGGTAGATGAGCAGCAGCGGCGCAATCATCGGGATGACGTTCGCGAGCGTGACGTGCGCGGCGAAGCACCAGACGAGGAACGCGCAGATGACGATGATGCCGATCGTCTCGATCGTGGGGCTCACGACGAGGCCCCAGCGGACGGCACGCATGTTCGTGCCGAAGAGCGAGCGGTTCACCTGCGCATACTTCGCGTTCTCGAATTCCTCGGTGTTGTAGGCCTTCACGACCTTGACGCAAGTCAGGATCTCGTGGATGCGCGAGCCGACGACGGACGACTTCTCCAGCGTCCGCCGCGACCACTTGCGGATCACCTTGCCGAGCCCGCAGACGGGCAGCATGAACGCCGGCATGGCGATCGCGATCACGCCGAGCGTCGCGAGCATGTGGTTGGCGATCGCGAACCAGATGATGAAGACGACGGCGACCAGGATCTCGAACGGCGCGCGGCAGAGCTCGGCGAGCATGCTCTGGATCAGGTTCTGCATGACCTGCGGATCGCTCGTCGCGCGGGACATGAGCTGGCCGACGTCGATGCGCCCATGGAACTGGAGCGACTGCTCCTGGATCTTGCGCAGGAGGTCCTGCCGCAAGTCCATGACGACATGCGAGGCCGACCACGTGAGGCAGTACTGGTTGAGGAAGATGAGGCCGAGGCGCAGGCAGGCGACGAGCGGAATGCCGATGACCGCCATGAGGACGAGCAGCCCGCCCATCGCGCCGTCTTCCTGTTCGAGCGGAATGCCGAGCTTGTCGGCAATCTTCTTCGCCTTCGGGTACCAGCTCGGCAGGGCGGCGGACGCTGGCGCGCCCGCCACAGAACCGGCGGTCGGCGCCGCGGCGACGGTCTGCGAAGGCGCGACGGCGACGGTAGGCGAGGCAATCGTCGAAGCGGCGGGCGCGGCTTGTCCTGTGGCGGGCGCGCAAGCGTCCGCTGCCGCCGCCGATTCGCGCCGCTCCGTGCGCGAAACCTTTTCGAGCGCGGGCTTGACGACCGTGAAAATCGGCACGAGCGTGCCCGCCGTCAGCATGCCGCAGACGATGCCGACGGTGATGCGCAGCTTATAGCGCTTCGCATACTTCCACGCGCGGCCATAGGCTTCGCGAAACGTGTAGTCGCGATCGAAAAACTCTTTCCTGTATTCGGTTCCCATGGGAAGGATTATACCAAATGTTCGCCGTCAGCGGGGCCGACCATGGCGGTCAGCCGATGTAGACGAGGTCGTTCGGCGGGGGCGCGGAATAGGTGACGCGCTTCTTCGTCGCCGGATGCAAAAACGACAGCTCGACCGCATGCAGAAGCGTCCGCGCCGGCTTGCGGCGCAGCTGCCGATCGCGCGCAGCGTCGCCGTAGAGCGGATCGCCGACAATCGGACAGCCCAGCTCCTTCGCCGCGTGAATGCGAATCTGGTGCGTCCGCCCCGTCTCGATGTCGAAGCGGACAAGCGCAAGCGCGCCCTGCCGACCGAGCACTTCATAGTGCGAGACGGCGGGCTGGCGGTCGATGGGACGCGTCAGCGTGCCCTTCGCCGCGAGGCCGTGCCGCCAATGGCAGACGGCGAGATACGTCTTGCGAACGTCATGGTGCGACTCGAACTGGCGGCGCAGGTCGCGATACGCCGCCGACGTCCGCGCGAAGACCATCACGCCGCTCGTGTCGATGTCGAGGCGGTGGACGACGCCCGGCCGCTCGCGCGAGCCGACGGACGCCATCTCCGGGAAGCGGCGCACCAGCTCGTCCGTGAGCGCACCCGTTTCGTGTCCGGGCGCCGGGTGGACGATCTGCCCCGCCGGCTTGTCAACGACAACGAGCGCCGCGTCCGTGTAAAGAAACCTCATATTCCTTCAGCCCCCGCGCACGCAACCGACACGCCGGGCACTTGCCGCAGCCGGCGCCGGGGATTCCGTTGTAGCAGGTCACCGTCTCGTTCTTGACGAGATCGAGGATGTCAAGCCTGTCCGCAAGCGCCCACTCCTCCGCCTTCGTCTTGTGGATGAACGGCGTCTCGATGCGGATGGGGTAGTCGAGCGCGAGGCGAATCGCCTTCTCCTGCGCACGGATGAACGCGGCGCGGCAGTCGGGATAGCCGGAGTAGTCCGCCTCCGACACGCCCGTGTAGAGGACGGTCGCGCCGAGCGTCTTCGCCCACACGGCTGCCGCAAGCAGGAAGAAGGCGTTGCGCCCCTCCACTACAGTCGTCGGACACGACGCGCCGCGCGCGCGGGCGATCTTCATCGTCGGGTCGAGAAGCGCGTTCGTCGTGAGATCGCGGTAGAAGCCGAACGTCACGACCTTGTGCGCGGCGATGCCAAAGCGCTTTGCGAGCCGCCGCGCGTACTTCGTCTCGATCGCATGGCGCTGGCCATAGCCGAAGGTGATGGCGGCGACCTCGTCCGCGCCGTATTTCTTCACGGCGAGCGCCAGACACGTCGCGGAGTCCTGCCCGCCCGAAAGGACAACAACTGCTTTCATGATTCTGTATTATAGCATAAGTCGCGCCGTCCGATTTTTGCCACAAGGAGAGCGCAGAAACGCGCTTGCAGAACTTTGCGGACTTTGCGTCTCCTATGAGAACAAAAATCAATAGGCAGAATCGCCTTGGCAAGGACTCCGTGCCTCCCTGCCTCCGCTTTCTCCGTGTTCAGCGAAAGCAATTATCTTGGCCGTCGGGCAACTATCCAAGGTGACTTGTAAAGGGGGTGGGTCAGCAAAAACCTCTTAAGCCACTTTGGCCAGACGTGAATCGTAAGCATATGC
>CAKURH010000100.1 GCA_934675625.1 uncultured Kiritimatiellota bacterium | reverse complement strand
CCCCCCCCCCCCCCCCCCCCCCATTTTAGCCGAATAATCGGCGTTTTTGTTACATTAGCGATTCTTGGCGCGTCCGCCGCCACCACACGCGCGTCAACGGACTGTCCGACCTGTCCCGAAACGCGCACGAAAGAAAGGGCGTTCGACACATTCCCCTTGGCGAAGATGGACTTGTCGAAGATGTCGTGCGGCAGCGGGCAGGCGCGCAAGTGCCGGGCGAACGAGGGCGCGCCCCTGACGTTGGGCGGCAAAACCTACGCCTGCGGCGTCGGCACGCACGCGCCCAGCCGCTTCGAGGTCGCGGTCGACGGCAAGGGCCTCGCGTTCACGGCGGTCGTCGGGATCGACGGCGAGGTCTCGGGCGAGGGTAGCGCCGAGTTCCTCGTCTATGGCGACGGACGGCTTCTCGCGCGTTCGGGCGTTCTGCACAAGCGCGACGGCGGGCGTCCGCTGTTCGCCGACCTGTCGGGCGTCGAGGTCGTCGAGCTGGTCGTGACGGACGGTGGGGACGGTATTGCCTGTGACCATGCGGACTGGTGCAACGCCGTGTTCCAGATGGCGAAGGGCGCGCAGCCGAATGATGATCTTACAGATCGCTCGACGCAACTGGGCATCCTGACGCCGCCGCCCGCGCGCACGCCGCGCATCAACGCGCCCGCCTTTCTCGGCGTCCGTCCGGGACGGGAGATCCTGTACCGCGTGCCGGTGGTGGGCGAAGCGCCGGTCAAGGTGACGCTTGCGCCCGTACGCGGCGGAACGCTGCCGCCGGGGCTGACGTGGGACGCGGACGCGCGCATCCTGCGCGGGCGGCTCGACCGTCCGGGCGACTACGCCTTCACCGTAACGGCGGCGAACGCGGTGGGACGCGCCGTGAAGCCGTTCACCGTCCGCGTCGGCGAGAAGATCGCCCTGACGCCGCCGATGGGATGGAGCAGCTGGAATGCGTTCTACGACCGCGTGACCGACCGGAAGGTGCGCGAGCAGGCCGACGCGCTGATCGCGACGGGACTCGCCGACCACGGCTACCGCTACGTGAACATCGACGACTTCTGGTCGCGCAACAACGGCGAAAGAGGGAAAGGACGTCCTGAACTCAATGGGCCGGAGCGCGCGGCGGACGGCACGGTTCTGCCGAGCGGGGCGTTCCCGGACATGAAGGGCCTCGCCGCCTACGTTCACGCGAAGGGGCTCCAGATCGGCATCTATTCGTCGCCGGGCCCCAAGACGTGCGGCGGCTGCGAAGGGTCGTACGGCCATGAGCGGCAGGACGTGAAGACGTGGTGCGACTGGGGGTTCGACTATGTGAAATACGACTGGTGCAGCTACGGCGAGGTCGCGTTCCCTGGTTCCTACGAAGCGAAGCTGCGCCATCCCTACGAGGTGATGGGACGTCTGCTGGCCGAAGCCGACCGTGACATCGTGCTGTCGATCTGCCAGTATGGCATGGGTGACGTCTGGACGTGGGGCGCCGCCGTCGGCGGACAGTGCTGGCGCACGACGGGTGACGTGTGGGACGGATGGGTCGTCGTTGGCCCCGCCATCGAGAAGCAGGCGCAGATCGGTCGGTACACGGCGCCGGGCGCCTGGAATGACCCAGACATGCTCGTGCTGAAGTCCGACCACCGGCAGTGCGGGCTCACGCCGAACGAGCAGTATGCCCACGTCTCAATGTGGGCGATGGTCGCGGCGCCCTTGCTGATCGGCTGCGACATGGCGGCGCTGGACGATTTCACGCGCGCTCTCCTGACGAACGACGAGCTCATCGACATCGACCAGGACGCGCTCGGACGCGGCGCGGAAGTCGTTGGCGAGGTCAAGCTCGTGCAGGTGTGGACGCGGCCGCTCGCGGACGGCGGACGGGCCGTCGCGCTGTTCAACCCGTCGCGCGTCGACAAGTCGGTCACGGTCGATTTCGCGGCGTTCGGCTTGCCAACGGGCGGGCGTCTGCGCGATGTCTGGCGGCAGGTCGACCTGCCGCCGCTGAAGGCGGGCTGCCTCGACGCCACGGTCTTCGGCCACGCCGCCAACCTGTATCGCATTTATCCAACAACAGACAAATAAATCTAAAAAAATAAAGGAGAACAAGGCAATGAAAACGGCACTCATTCGTAAATCGTTCGCGTGGGCCGCGTTGGCGCTGACGGTCGCTTACGGCGCGTCTGCCGCAACGAACTCTGCCGCCGACTGGACGCTGTATCCGGTCAACGAAAAGGCGGCGGATTTCCGGCTCGAATCGATTGACAGGCAGTCGTTCAAGATGTCCGCGACGCGGAAGGACGCGCCCGGCGACACGATGGGGGTCGCGATCGCCGACGTCAACCGCAACACGTGGACGCACGACAAGATCGTCTTCTCCGTGCGCAGCTTCGACGGGCGGGCGGCGAGCCTGAGCGTGTCGCTCTGCTACGCGGAGGGCGACAAGACGGCCGAGAAGAACTCGGGCGGCATCACGATCTCCGGGCGCAACTGGACGGATGTCGTCCTCGCGATCGGCCACGACTACGGGCTCGGCGACCGCGCCATCCAGATCCGGCAGGTGAAGATCTTGCTGGGCGCGACCGATCTGCCGGCCGGCGCCACCAGCGGCATCGAGGTTGCGGGCTTCCGCGTGTGCGGCCCGAACGAGGTCAGCAAGTCCGCCGCCTACCGCGACGACGACGTCTTCGTCGCCGTGCCGGCGAAGGCGGCGCCCGCCCCCGCAATCCGCCCGGACGCGCTGAAGGTCTTCTTCGCCTTCGACAACGAGGACGTCAACCCGTCGCGCTCGCGACAGAAGAAGGGCCTGTGGGACGAGCAGCAGTACTGGGGCTTCCGCGAGATCCTGCTGGAGAAGACGGACGGCGCGGCGGTCGTGACGACGAACCTCGACGAGGCGGGTGCGATCGTCTACGCCTCCTGTCGGAAGAACCCCGCGCTCGCCAAGCGGATCGCCGCGCGCGTGACCGAGGGCGGCGTGCCGCTCTACGCGACGACGGAGGTGCTGGACCCGGAGGTCGAGGCGCTGCTCCCGTGCACGGTCGGCCACGGCCCGCTGGAGGACCTGCCGCCGCGCCACCGCGTCGTGCCGGCGGACGCCCGCCATCCCCTCGCGCGCCGGGGCGGCTACAGTGACGCGACGTTCCCGGTGTTCCGCGACGTCCGGGCGAAGGATTCGGGGCGCGTCCTCTTCCGCTACGACGGTGGGCCGGACGCCGTGGTCGAGGGCCGCGCCGGCAAGGGCCGCGTCCTCTACTCGTCCGTCGGCCTCGGCGCGTCCCTCGTGCCGGGCAAGGAGGCGCGCGACGCGTTCTTCCTGCGGCTGCTCGGGCACCTGACGAACCGCGCGTTCCCCGAGCGCGACCGCGCGCGCCCGAAGCCGTCCTTCCTCGGCGGCTGGTGGGAGGGCAACGACGGGTTCGGCCACTTCGGCTGGGAGGTCGGCAACGGCTTCCTTGTCGAGAACACCTCGAGCCGCCTGGAGGTGTCGCGCGGCAACGTCCAGTACTGCCTCGCCGCGCCGCGCGCCGGCGACCGGCCGCGCAGGACGGCGTTCGCCGTCGACCGCATCAACCCGCTCGCCGTCGGCGGCACGCTGACGACGGACGGCGTCCGGACGATGCGCTACGACGGCTCGATGGCCTATCCGGGCCTCCGCTGGGAGGTGTTCCTGCCGACGGTCGAGCTGCACCTCAAGAACACGCTCTCCTATGCGGCCTACCTCTCGAAAGGGCAAAAGGGTCTTCGGACCGTCGCGGTCTGCGAGGGCGGTGAGGTCGATCCGATGGATTTCGCTGCGCCGTGGCTGCTCCTCTGGAACGCGACGGACGAGGACGCGCCGCTCCTGCTCGTCTTCGGGTCCGTCCCCGGCAAGCTCGAGGCGATGCGCGGTGCGCGCGGCGTGAACGGCCTGCGCCTCACGGCGTCCAGGGCCGGCGGCGTCGGCGTCGTCGTGCCGACGTGGATCTGGGGCTCGCAGGCGGCCGACACGCGGGACTGGGCGAAGGGCCTGCCCGGCGAGGCGGTGCGGCGCGTCAACGAGTGGTATCCGCGCGCGTTCAGGTATCCCGTCGCCCAGCGCGAGCGCTTCCGCCTGGACGAGAAGGCGGGGATGGTCGAGATCCGCGACGACTTCGAGTACCTGGAGACGGCGGACGCCTTCAGGACGCCTGCGCGGCCCTACGCGGCGATCCCGCCGGTCGCCGCGTCGCTCGGCGCGAAGGGGCCGGACTGGTTCCGCGCCGAGGCGGACGCGAAGCGGACGTCGCTCGTCACGCGCTACGGGCCGCTGCTCGTCGCCGACGGCCAGAGCCGCGTCGAGTGGGCGATCCGCATTCCCCGCCAGGACCTCTCGACGCTGCCGCACGCGAGCGGCTTCGAAAAGTACGACGCGCTCTTCAACTCGCAGTTCGCCGACGCGGTGAACTTCTCCTGCGGCGGCGGGGTGCGGGTCGACTGGTACACCGACCGCCGGGGCAGCAAGGCCGACCCGAAGAACGACGCGGACGGCGCGTCGCTCCACGACGGGTCGTGCAACCTGAGTTTGCACGGGTCGCTCTTGGGCATGAGCCGCAACACGCCGAACCCCTACGGCTACACCGAGGAGAACCGCCGGCTCATCCGCCGCCGCCTCACGTGGCGCCTCATGGAGCCGCTGGAGGACATCTACTTCAAGGCCGTCTGCCGCTACCGCCGCGAGCCGTTCAGCGGCCGCCGCTACACGATCTACATGAACTCGCCGCGCAACATCTCGACGGTCTACGAGCCGGCGGCGTTCGGCTCGCGCATCATCTACGGCGACTCGAACGAGACCGTGCGCATGATCGTCATGTGCCTCCAGAAGCTCGCCGACCAGTTCGGCCAGCCCGACGTCGTGAAGGCCAACTGGGACACGGTCTCGCGCGAGGTCGTCAGCTACATCTACGCGATCGACAGCTG
This sequence comes from uncultured Kiritimatiellota bacterium, assembly GCA_934675625.1. Taxonomy (GTDB): domain Bacteria; phylum Verrucomicrobiota; class Kiritimatiellia; order RFP12; family UBA1067; genus UBA1067. The sequence goes on along the minus strand of CAKURH010000100.1, from coordinate 9,121 downwards.
GGCGTACCTCTGCTCGGGCTGCCTCGAGTGGGGCGGCCCCGGCACGGTCGACATGCTCAACAGCGAGGTCGGCTGCATGATGGAGTACGCGCGCCTCGCCCAGATCGCGGGCGACGAGGCCGAGTACGCGCAGGCGATCTACCGCGCCGCGCGCCGGGCGTGCCCGACGATGGCGCGCTTCGTCATGCAGGACTACTACGGCGACAACGGGCTCGCCGACCGCAAGACGCTCGGCCTCTGCTACGGCTTCTCCGAAGACGCGCGCGGCGCCGAGTTCCGTCCGCTTGATCGCACGCGCGTCTGGGACTGCGAGATCTTCGACATGTCCGAGGGCATCCCGAACGCGCTCGTCGCGCTCTACCGCGACTGGGGCGTCGGGCAGCTCCAGCGCGAGTACATCCCCTACGTGCTGCGCGCGACCGAGAAGGACGAGCTTTGCTACACCGTCCTCGCCACGGTCGGCCTCGTCGGCGGCTGCTCGGACGCGCGGCTGAGGGAGAAGCTCGACGAGGTCGTCGGCTACGAGAAGCTCAACAGCTGGCTGCGCACCGACTGGCCGGGCATGGACACGTGCAGCTACGTCGAGTACATCTACCACCGCCTCACGGACTCGCCGGTCGTCACCGACTGCCGGGGCGTCAACCTGCACGACGCGCAGTACGACGTGAAGGCGCGGACGCTGACGCTCGACTTCACGCCCGTCGCGCCGGACGCCGCGCTCGCGGTCGACGGCGTGCCGCTCGCGGGGCTCGCCGTCGGCCGTCGCGAGACGCGCAAGCTCAACGTAGACAGCGACGCGCGTGCGCATCGTTAACGGTCGTGCCTTTATTCAACGGACAAACAACAATAAGGAGAACAAGACAATGAAAACGACACTCATTCGCAAATCGTTTGCAGTGGCTGCGCTAGCACTGACGACCGCTTACGGCGCGTCTGCCGCGACGCCGAAGACGGCGGTCGCGTTCAGGTTCGACGACAACCATGCGCCCGACGACTGGCGCGCGGTTGCGGAGGCGTTCAAGGCCGAAAGCATGCGCTGTTCATTCGCCGTGATCAGCGGCGCGCTTTCGGACGAACAGGGTATCTGCCTCAAGTCGCTGTCGGACGACGGGTTCGAGATCATGGATCACACCGCCGCGCACGCCGTCTATGTCGCGCAGTGGCTGAAGGAGACGGACTACGCGGCGGCATGCGCGGCCATGGATCAAGGGGCGGCGTGGTTCGCCTCCGCCCAGGAGTCCGCGCGGAAGGTGCGGTTCAAGCCGGAGATCGATCTTGGACACGAAAAGAACGTCCGCTTCAAAGGGCGTGTCACGGGCGGCGCGCTCTTCTGCGACGACACGGCCGTCGCCGCGCAGCTGACGTTCTCCAAGAAGGTCTGGATTCCGTCGAAGGCGGCGCTGTTCGGCATCGTTTCGGTAGCGTCGGACGGCGGACGCAAGCTGCGCGAGTTCTACGGCGAGACCGACCAGACGTTCGATCTCGCGGACGAGGAGATGGTCCTCGTCGACCAGATCGCGATTCAGCCGTCGCCGGACGTCTTGCGCATCCAGGCGCGCGCGACGCGCGCGAACTTCGCGGTCTTCGGACTGCCCGCGCCGAAGACGTGGATCCAGCCCGGCGGCTGGGAGGCGTTTGTGGACGCGAACCGCGTGAAAGCCGTCTACGGCGGCGAGTTCGGCTACACGGGCGCGGACTGCGTGATGCCGAAGGAGCGGTGCTGGTACGCGACGGACGACGACACGCCGGCGGAACTCGTGCCGTGGATGCAGCGTCCGAGCTTCTTCTATTTTGACGAAGGGGCGACCTACGAAGAAGTCGTCGCCCAGATCCAGAAGGCGCAAGACGTCTGTCGCCCGCTCGTGTTCATCAGCCACATGTCGTGGGACAAGGCGGGCGGCCGCGAGAAATGGATCGAACTGACGCGCCGTGTCCTCCAGTGGATGAAAACGAACGGCGTCCCGGCGCTGACCGAAGCGACGTTGACACAGACGTTCTACGGCGAAGCGTCGGACAGCGTTTCGGTGGGAGGCGCCTCGGCGGCGTCGGAAACGGCGGTGCGCGTGTCGGACGGCGTACAAGAATTCACGGAGACCAGCGGCGTGTTTTTGACGAACGGCAATCTGGAACTCTCGACCGCGCGGCTCACGTATCGTCCGGCGGGCGGCACAGGCTCGGCAGACCTCGCGCGCGAGGGCACGCTCGTCTACGGTGGCGACGCGAACATCGAAGCGGAAGGTTTGTCGGTGACGCTTCGTCTGGGGGCGCTCGCGAGGTCCTCGCAAGGCGGCACGCTGGCGTTGCGGACGCCCGGCGGACTGGATGCGCTGGGCAGCAGCGTGCGCTTTGAGGCGGCGGGGCTCTCGGACGGCGAACAGCTTCCGGCGACCGTCGTCGGCGGTCTCGTTTCCACCTCGGCGCAAAACGAATTCAGCTTTTTGTCCTCTGAAACGGGACGCGGCCTCGTGCCCGTCGTGCAGACGGAAGGACTGGCGGGCGGCGAAACGTCGAATGCCCGCCTGACGACCGCCACGACGCTGACGGAAAACAAGAAGGTCCGTTCGCTGACGATCGACGGCGGGTCGCTTGAAATGGCTGACGGCGTCAAGCTGACGGTCGGGGACGGAACGAATCCCGGCGGCGTCATCTTCAGGTGTCCGTCTGCGGAGTCAGACAATCATCCCGCACAGATGACAAAGGGCGGCGAGGTTGACTTCGGCGCGACGGAGGGTGTCATCTGGGCGACGGCGGCCGACAGGGGAATGTACGTGGACTTCGGTGACACCAAGCTGACGAGCGAGGGCGGCATGACATTCGCCGGCCGTGCAGGCAGCGAGACGCGGAAAACGCTTTTTCGACTGAACCGCGCGAACGTGAACTGGAAGGGCGCGACCTTTGTCGAGGACAGTTCGCTTGTCCTGTACGGCGAAACGGCCGCCAACATCCTGCCAGCCGGTCAGGCTGTCTACGTGCGCGGCAATTCCGAATACGGTGCCTGCCTGTGGCTGGTGGGCGCATTCGGCACGAAGTTTGATGGGCACATGCATTTCACGGGGCCGGGCGTCTGGGGGCGGAGGAGTCCCGAAACGAACCCAGATCCTGGCGATCCGAAGAAAATGGTTTCCTTCCTCTCGGAAGGCAGCAGTTGGGTCCCGTTCAACGGGCCCGTGACGATCGAGAACGACGTGCAGTTCATGGGTGATACACAGCATAGCGGCGCGCAGTTCAACCAGACCATCGACGGCAGCGGCTCCCTGATCTTCCCGTTCACGGGACAGTTTTATCTGAATGCCGCCAACACCTACGCGGGCGCGACCGAGATCCACACGAACGCGACCGTCCATGTTTGCGGGTTGGGCACGTTGGGGCGGGGCGAAGTCCGGACGTGGCGCGGCGGTACGCTGTCGTTCGAGAATTGCGGCACCTACGAGGCGGACAACGTCTTCACGGGCACGGGAACGGTGGAAGTCCAAGGCACGACGCTTGTCTTCTCGAACGAGGTCGCGTTCGGCGAAACGAAGCTGGCTGCGGGATCGACGCTGGTCCTGGGCGGCGTCTCCAACGATCTCGGGCGGCTCGTCCTGCCTGCCGGCGCGAAGATCACGGCGTTGGCCGGACGTACGGCCGTCGTGTCTTTTACCGTTGAGTCTGACGGTGATGTGGCGGGGACAATCGAAAACGGCGAGGGCGCGCTGACGGTCGTCAAGCGTGGCGCGGGTTCGCTGACGGTCGGGAGCGCCGCGCTTGCGGGACTGGCGATCGAAGGGGGCACGGTGCGGTTCTTCAACCCGCTGGTGGGCGATGGCCTGTCGTGGTGGCTGGACGCCGCGCGTTCGGACACGCTGACCGTCGAGAACAACGCCGTGGCGCAGTGGCGCTCGCGCGGGAAGGACGGCACGGTGTTCACGACGGCGCACGACTTGCCGGGTCCCACATACACGCGGACGCTCGCGAAGCAGAATGTCGTCTCGTTTGAAGGTTCCAAGAATCAGCGTCTTGTCGCGACGGGTGAGTCTGTCAACCGGACGATCTTTGTCGTCGACGTGCCAAGAACCTACATCGATGCGGGGGGGCTTTTCGGCAAGGACATGGAGGATGTCGGCCAGCGTTATGAGTCGTGGACACATACGGCCACATGGGCTTGGAATACGGGCTACAACACATTCGCGCAAGGCGGCTACATCTATATCGACGGCGTGCGTTTTGACAGTAATCACAATTTGAACGGGCAGCCGCCCATCACGGACGTCACGCAAGTCCTGACGTTCGAGCATGGCTTCGACACCGACAAGAGCGTGGCCACGTTCACGCCGTCCATCGGCGGCTACTGGCCGGGGCCGGAGGTGCGGGGCTTCAACGGTGACATCGCCGAGATACTGTCCTTTGACCGCATCCTGAGCGCGACCGAACGGGAGCTCGTCGAGGATTCTCTCGCGAAGAAATGGAAAGGCGCCGTCATTCACGGAACGGAGCCGTTCGACCCCGGTCTGAGAATCTCGTTCGCGGAGGGCACGGTGCTGGACCTGAACGGCCTGTCGGGCACGATTGGCGAGCTGGCCGGGCGCGGCACGTTGGCGAACTCGTCGGATGATCATGTGCGTCTGGTGGTGAAGAACGGCAAGACGTTCGAGGGCCAGACCGACGGGGACATCAAACTTGTCCTTCGGGGACGCGGGCTGGGGCTGGCCGTTATCATTCGGTAAGGTCAAGGGGTGGTGGCGCGATGTCAGTCATGCGTTTTGCACTTGTGGGAGCTTGTCTCGGTCTGCTTCTGTCGGCGGATGCGCGGACGTGGCGCGTCGAGCCGGAAACGACGCTGGACGAGGTCAACGGCTGGGACGTCCGGCCGGGCGACAAGGTTCTGTTCCGGCGCGGGGGCGTCTGGCGCGGCACGCTGAAGCCGCGTTCGGGGCGTCCGGGCGCGCCCGTCGTCTATTCCTTCTTCGGCGAGGGCGCGAAGCCGCAGCTGTCGTGCAGCGTGCGCGTGGCGGACAGGGACGGGTGGCTTTCCGCCAATCATGACGGACGGTGGGAGCTGTGGCAGACCCGGCCGGCGTGCGCGGGCGACCTGGCGTCGGAGGTGCGCGGCGTGTTCGGCACGGCGATGGGGCTCGTCCAGGAGGGCGCGTCCGAAGACAATATCGCCCGCGCCGTCGCAGGGGAGGCCGACCTCAACCGGCACCTGACGTTCTGGTACGATGCGGAACGACGCCGCGTCGTTCTTCGCAGCTGGTGCAATCCGTTCGACTACCTCGGCGCGGCGGAGCTCGTCGTGGCGCGCCCCATCATCGACCAGACGGGATGCCATGACGTCGTGTACGAGGGCCTGAGCCTTCGCTACGGCGGCGCGGCGGCGGTCGGCGGCGCAGACGTCGCGCGCGTGACCGTGCGCAACTGCGACATCTCCTACGTCGTGTCCGGGATTGTGTTCGGGGGGGACGCCACGGCGTGTCGCGCGGAACGCAACCGCATCTGGCAGGCGCGGGACGCGGCGCTGGCGGTCAAGGGCGCCTCGGACATCGCGCTGACGGATAACGTCGTCTGGAAGTGCGGCGTCTCGTTCGCCTGCGGCAAGAACGCCCGGAATGTCCGCTTCGCGCACAACACCTGCGTGGAGGCGGGGCTCGGCTGGGGGCCTGGCAAGCCCACCGTGCCGCGCGGCTCGCACCTCGTCTTGGCGGGCGCGGCGTCTGTCGCGAGCAACGTCTTCTACCGCTGCACAGCGGAGGCGATTCGCCTGTCCGGCGCGGCGGAATCGAGGCTGGACGGCAACCTCTATTGGCTGCCGTCCGACTGGGACGGGGTGGCGAACCGCATCTGCCGCTGGACGGGCAGGAGCGGAGAACCCCGGCTGTTTGAGGCGGGCGAGGAGGCGTTCAGGAAGTTTCAGCAGGAGACGGGCTTGGAGACGTGCGGCGTTTTCCGCCGGCCCGATTTCACGAACGCCTACCGAAAAGACTACCGCCTGTTCGGCGCCGGCGCGGACTACGGGGCGCGCGGCCTGCCGGGCGTGGACGAGGACCAGGCCGTGACGAACGGCGCGCCGTATGGCGTGGAGAGCCTGCGGAGCGGGCTGTGGGCGGTCTCCGCCAATGGACGCGACGTCTTCGTCTGCCGTGCGTTCGCCCGCTACAATTCGCCGGACTATCCGCGCGACGAGTATGCGTTCGTGAACCTGGACGCGAAGGACGGCCTGGAGCTCGTCATCGAGGCGCGCGACGGGCGCGACCTTTCAAATGTGCTGATACAGCCGAAGACGGCGCCTGTCCGCCTGACGCGGCAGGGCCGGTCGAGGCTGGCGGTCACGGTGCTGCGTCCGTGCAAGTTCACCGTCGAGCCGAACGAGCGACGCGTCGGCCCGCTGTTCGTGTTCGCGAATCCGCCCGAGCGGAATATCCCGGCGGCGAACGACCCGAAGGTCCGGTATTTCGGTGCGGGCATTCATCGCGTGCCGGGGGATGTCGTGCGCCTGGGCACGGGCGAGACGCTGTATCTCGCGGAGGGGGCCGTCCTGCAGGCGGCCGTGCGCGCGGAAGGCTCGGACATCCGCCTGTGCGGACGGGGCGTCCTGGATGCGTCCGTCTTCGAGTCGACGCGCGGGAACAAGGGGCCGCAGTATGCGTTTGTCGACTTGTACAAGTGCCGGAACGTCACGCTGGAGGACTTGACGCTTCTCGGCTCCTACCACTGGACGATCTACCCGGAAGGGTGCGACGGCGTGACGCTGCGCAACGTCAAGATCTGCGGCTCACGGTGCGCAAACGACGACGGCATCGACCCGTCCAACACGCGCGACCTCCTGATCGACGACTGCTTCTTCCGCACGCAGGACGACTGCGTGGCGGTCAAGGGCATCACGCGCGAAAACGGGAACTGCGAACGCCTCGCCGTGCGCAACTCCGTCTTCTGGTGCGACTTCGCGCGCATCGTCTGCCTGGGACACGAGTCGCGCGCGGCGCACATCGCCGATTTCACGTTCGAGAACAACGACGTCATCCGCTACGTGCGTCCGCTGATGCTGGTCGAGCCGGGCGACGACATGGCGATCTCGAATGTCGTGTTCCGGAACGTGCGCGTGCACACGGACGATCACGGGCGGACGGAAGCCACGATGCGCATCCAGCCCGTGGTCAACATCTACACGCAGTCCGACAAGCCGGGCCGCATCGCCAACGTGACCGTCGCGGATGTCGCGTTCGAGGGAACGGCCATCCCGTTGCGCTTCTTCGTGAAGGGCGGCGACCGCACCCGAATGACGCGGAACGTGCGGTTCTCGGGCGTGACCGTCAACGGGATTCCGGCGACCGAGCAGACGCCGGCGCGTCCGTCCGGGTGTACGGTGTCGAACGTCTGGTTTGACGGCGAAGCCCGCCCGGACGGCGACGAGCCGCTCTTCGTGCGCGGGCCCTACACGGAAGATGTCGTCTTCGACGTTGGCGCGGCGGAATCCCGCGCGTTGCGCGTCTTCCCGAAAGACGACGCCTGGTGGTGGGCGCGTCGCGACGAAAAGGCGCGTGAAATCGCCGCGTTGCCGAAGGGGGATGTCGACCTGGTGCTGCTCGGCGACTCCATTACGCACGGCTGGGACGGACAGCCCGCGCTGGAGCGCCTGCGGAAGTCCCGGACGGTCTTGACGCTCGGCTACAACGGCGACACGGTCGGCAATCTCGTCTGGCGCTGTCTCTGGGGCGAGCTGGACGGCTATCGTGCGCGTGACATCCTCGTGCTGATCGGCACGAACGATCTCGGCGGCGGCAACGCCGCGCCGGAGGACGTGTTCGCCGCCGTCCGAAAACTCGTGGCCTTGATTCGGATCAAGCAGCCGCGCGCACGGCTTCACCTGCTGGCCGTCTTGCCGCGCGACGTCGGCGGGAAGGAGACGCCGCGACTCTGGCCGGATCGCATCTCCGCCTACAACCGGCTGCTGCGCGAACTGGCGGACGGACAGCACGTCTTCTTTCACGACATCGGCGCGCGCTTCCTGAATGCGGAGGGCCGGCTGGACGCCTCGCTCTTCTGGGATCGCCTGCACCCCAATCCGTCCGGCTACGACATCTGGGCGGAAGAAATCGAGCGGATGCTGTAAAGCTTGGTCGCCGATTTGCTATAATGTCGCCCCGTGAACGAGAAGAAGATCCTGCCGCGCGGACTCATCGAAGTCTCGAACCAGTGCGCGAAGAACTGCCTCTACTGCGGCATCCGCAGGGGGAATGCGCGCGTGTCGCGCTATCACATGACGGTGGACGAGGTGCTGGCCTGTGCCGCCGAGGCCCTGCGGCGCGGCTATCCGGCCATTGCGCTTCAGGCGGGAGAACTGGAGACGGAGGCGAACACCTCCTTTTACGAGAATGTCCTGCGGCGGCTTCCTGAAGTCGAGCGGGCGGCGGGCGCGGCGCGTCCGCTGGAGGTGACGCTTTCGCTCGGCGAGCAGACCGAGGCCGTCTACCGCCGCTGGAAAGCGGCGGGCGGCGGGCGCGTCTTGCGCTATCTCCTGCGCATCGAGACGTCGAACCGCACGCGCTATGCGCAGATCCACCCGGCGGACTGCTCCTTCGACCGCCGTGTCGACTGCCTCCGCACGCTGAAGCGGCTGGGCTACGTGACGGGATCCGGCGTGATGATCGGGCTGCCCGGACAGACGAAGGCGGAACTGCTGAAGGACATCGACTTCTTCGTCGAGATGAACCTCGACATGGTGGGCATGGGGCCGTTTGTCGAGCATCCGGCGACGCCGATGGGCGCGGACGCGACGGGCCGGGAGGCTCGGCTTCGGCTTGCGCTGTGGATGATCGCCGAAGTGCGCAAACGTCTGCCGCGCGCCAACATGGTCGCGGCGACGGCGCTGGACGCCCTCGCGCCGGGGCGCGGGCGCGAGCTGGGGCTCGCGGCGGGCGCGAACGTGATCATGCCCGACCTGACGCCGGCGAAGTATAAGGCCGAATACGACCTCTATCCCGGCAAGACGGCAGCGCGATGAGAAGTCGCGTCCGCCGAAACCGCCCAAGTGACGGGTGCAACGAGATATTTATGCAGAGTCAAAGGGGTTTAGCCGCAGAGAACGCAAAGGACGCAAGGCTCATGCCGCGCAGTCGACCTGCCTCAGGTCTCTGACGAGGTAGGC
>CAKURH010000099.1 GCA_934675625.1 uncultured Kiritimatiellota bacterium | reverse complement strand
CATTTGTCGTTTTCCTTTGTTTTTGTGGTCTGTTCTTGTGTACAGAAAATTGTCAGTCAGCACATCTAATCTCTCAACTTCTCAAATACGCGCTATACGCCCGGTAGGTCTGGTAGCAGTCGTTCTTCGAGACGATCTCCCAGGGCGCGTGCATGTTCCACATGGGCGTGCCCATGTCGAGCACCTTCATGCCGAAGCGCGCCATGTACTGCGAAATCGTGCCGCCGCCGCCCTTCTCCATCTTGCCGAGCTCCGCCATCTGCCACTGGACGTCGCCCTTGGCCATGATGTCGCGGATCTTCGCGATGAACTCCGGGCCGCAGTCGCTCGCGCCGCCCTTCGAGGTGCCGCCCGTGTACTTCGACGCCGCGACGCCCTTGTGGAGGCGCGCCTCGTTGCCGGTCGAGTCGACGTCGGGGAAGTGCGGGTCGGCCGCCGCCGTGACGTCCGCCGACAGCATCGTCGACATCTCGAGCGCGCGCCGCACGAGGATGTCGCGCGCGTCCTTCTCCTGCCGCTCGATCAGTTCGGCGACCGTGTTCTCGAAGAACGAGCTCTGCATGCCCGTCGAGCCCATCGAGCCGATCTCCTCCTTGTCGCACATGAGGATCGAGGCCGTCACGTCCGGCACGTCGTCCGCCGCGTCGAGCAGGGCCTGGAGCCCCGCGAACGAGCAGACGCGGTCGTCGTGGCCGTAGCCCGTGATGAGCGCGCGGTCGAAGCCGACCTCGCGCGGCAGCCCGGCGGGGACGATCTCCAGCTCGGCGGAGAGCAGGTCTTCCTCTTCGACCCGGTACGTCTTCTTCAGGTAGGCGACGAGAAGATCGCGCTTCTTCGGCTCCTCGTCCTTCTTCCCTTTTCCTTCTTCCTTCTTCCCTTCTGCCTTCTCTCCCGTCGTCCAGCACACGGGGTCGAGGTCCTCGGCCTCGAAGAACTCGTCGCGCGTCTTCTTCGCCTGATCCTTGCCGAGGTGCGGCAGGATGTCGGAGATCATGAAGACGGGGTCGCCCGGGTTGTCGCCGACGGCGACGTCGACGAACGAGCCGTCCTTGCGGACGATGCGGCCGTAGAGGGCAAGCGGCAGCGTGAGCCACTGGTACTTCTTGATGCCGCCGTAGATGTGGCAGTCGAAGTAGACGCAGCCGCCCTTCTCGTAGAGCGGACGCGGCTTGAGGTCGAGGCGCGGCGCGTCGGTGTGGCCGCCGACGACCTTGAGGCCCGCCGCCGCGACCTTCCTCTTGCCGATGACGGCCGCCATGACCGTGCGGTCCTCATAGCCGCGATACACCTTGTCGCCGGCCTTGAGGGACTTGAAGGAACCGATCTCGCGAAAGCCGCGCGCCTTCAGGAGGCGCACGCTCTCGGCATAGCTCCGGCGCGCCGTCTTCGCGACGCCCAGATAGCGCAGATATTCGCCGCAGTAGTCTTCAAGCGGCCTATACGTCATTTTCATGGTCGGTAAGTATACCAAATTCCACGCGAAATGGGTAGTGTCGTGCCGTCGTGTTTCTGTCAGCGGGACGCCAGCACGACATCGACGATCTTGGCGATGGAATCGCCGTCCGTCTTCAGCAGCGCGTCCGCTGACGCCAGCGCGTCGCGCGCGGCGGCATTCGCCGCCGGATCCTTCAGCCACGGCCGCAGGTGCGCGAGCATCTTCGGCACGGTGAAGTCCTGCTGGATCAGCTCGGGCATCGGGCAGTCATGGCCCGTCTTCTCGCAGACGATGTTGATGAGCCCGATGTGCTTCACGCCCTTGAGGGTGATGCGGCAGATGATCTCGAACAGGAGGTCGACGTGGTAGACGAGCACCGTCGGACAGCGCGCAAGCGCCGCCTCCAGCGTCGCCGTGCCGCTCGCGACAATCGCCGCGTCCGCCCGGCGCAGCAGGTCGCGCGCGCCACCCGTCCGGATCTCGAACGGCGGCATCCGCCCGCAGTTCATGAGAATCGCCCGCCGCGCCTTCTCGTTTGCCGCCGGAATGATGACGCGCAGCCCCGGCACCTCTTTCTTCAGAATCACCATGGCCTGAAGCAGCTTCGGCAGATGGTGGCGGATCTCCCCCAGGCGGCTGCCCGGCAGAACCGCCAGGATCGGACGGCGCGGCAACAGGTCCCAGCAGCCGTCGGCCACGGGCCTCTTCGCCGTCTCCGTCATCTCGTCCACCAGCGGATGCCCGACGAACACGCCGAGCCCCGGACGGAAGATCTGCGGCTCGAACGGGAAGAAGCAGCAGATCCGGTCGAGCGACCGCTCGATCTTCGGGATGCGCCCCTGATGCCAGGCCCAGACCTGCGGGCAGACCACATGGACGGCCCGGATGCCCCGGGCCTTCGCATACGCGGCGAGCTTGAGGTTGAGGCCCGGATAGTCGACCGTGCAGACGACGTCAGGCCGCCAGTCGTCAATCGCGCGCTCCATCGTCCGCTTGACGCCGAGGAAGTAGCGCAGCCGCTTCAGCACCTGCACGATGCCCATGACGGCGAGGTCGCCGGTCTTGAACCCGTAGTCACCGTAGCCGCGAATCTCCGCGTCCGGATGCAGACGGCGAATCCGCTCCGCAATCTTCTCGCGGTAGATCATGCCGGACTCCTCCCCGGCCAGCAGCAGGATCTTCAGCGCACGCGCCAAGGGCAGCCCTCCTATTCGCCGAAGACGTTGTCGAGCGCGTCGGAGATCATGTCGACCGCGTCCTCCAGGTCTTCCTCGCCGAGGCAGAGCGGCGGCAGGAAGCGGACGACGTTCTTGCCGGCCGTGAGCGCGAGAAGCCCCTGGCCCGCGAGCGCGTCCACGACCTCCTTCGCGTCGCCGTCGACGACGAGGCCGAGCATGAGGCCCTTGCCGCGCACCTCCAGCAGCCTGTCGTACTTGTCGACGAAGCTCTGCAGCGCCTCCCGGAGGAGCGCGCCGACCTTCGCCACGTTCGCGAGCAGGTCGTCTTCCTCGATGACGGAGATGACCGCGTTCGCCGCCGCCGCCGCGACGGGGTTGCCGCCGAAGGTCGAGGCGTGGGACGACGGCGTGAAGACGTCCGCCAGCTTCGCGTTCGAGACGAGCGCGCCCATCGGGAGGCCGCCGCCGAGCGCCTTCGCGCAGGTGAAGAGGTCGGGCGTCACGCCGTAGCCCTGCCACGCGAACCACGTGCCCGTGCGGCCCATGCCGGTCTGCACCTCGTCGACGATCATCAGCAGGTTCCGCTCGTCGCAGAGCGCGCGCACGCCCCGCAGGAAGTCTTCCGTCGCCGGGGTGACGCCGCCCTCGCCCTGCACGGCCTCCAACAGGATCGCGACCGTCTTCTCGCTGATCGCGGCCTTGACGCTGTCGAGGTCGTTGTAGTCGGCATAGGCGAAGCCGACGGGCAGCGGGTCATAGCCCTCCTGGCACCAGGCCTGGGCCGTCGCCGCGACCGTCGCGAGCGTGCGCCCGTGGAAGCCCTGGCGGAACGTGACGACCTCGTAGCGGCCGCCGTTCGCGTGGCCCCACTTGCGGGCGAGCTTGATCGCCGCCTCGTTCGCCTCGGCGCCCGAGTTGCAGAAGAAGACCTTGCCGCCGAGGCCGGAGAGCTCGACGAGCTTCGCCGCGAGCTGCGTCTCGGGCGCGTTCACGAAGAGGTTCGAGCAGTGCGTGAGCGCGGCGGCCTGCGACTGGATCGCCTCCGTCACCTTCTTGTTGCCGTAGCCGACGGCCTGCACGCCGATGCCGCTCGTGAAGTCGTAGTAGCTGCGGCCGTCCGCATCGCGCACGGTGATGCCCTTGCCGGAGGCGACCGCCACCGACGGCGCGTAGGTCGGCATGACCTTCGCCCTGTAAAGATCGAGGATTTCCATTGACTTTTCGTTGCTCATTCGATTATCTCCGTTCCCACGCCATCATGCGTGAATATTTCCAACAACAGCGAGTGCGCCATGCGCCCGTCGACGAGGTGAACCTTCTTCACGCCCGCGCGGATCGCATCTTCGCAGCTCTCGATTTTCGGAAGCATCCCTCCCGAGATGACTCCGGCCTCCTTGAGCCGGCTCGTGTCGGCCAGGCGCAAGGTAGAGAAAAGGGTCGACGGATCCCCGGGATCGCGGAGGAGCCCGGGGACGTCGGACACGAGGACGAACTTGCGGACCTTGAGCGCCTTCGCAAGCGCCGCGGCCGCAAAGTCCGCATTGACATTGTAGAGGTGGCCGTCGTCCACGCCCGTGCCGAGCGGGGTCACGACGGGGATGATGCGCGCGTCGAGCATCTCGACGACGGCGCGGGCCGTCACCTGCACGACCTCGCCGACGTAGCCCCGGTCGGGCGCGGCGATCTTCTGCGCGCCGAAGAGCCAGTTGCCGTGCAGCGGCTTCGCGTTCGCGCCGCGTCTGCAGAGGCGCGCGACGAGGTCGGGGTTCACGACGTTGTTGAGGGTCTTGCGGACGATCTCCATCGTCGCCTCGTCCGTCACGCGCAGCCCCTCCACGAACGCCGGCTCGAGCCCGGAGGCCTTGATCGCCTTCGAGATCGCCTTGCCGCCGCCGTGCACGATCACGACCTTGATGCCGACGGCGTTCAGGAACGCGACGTCGTCCATGATCGAGTCGAGGTTCGCCTCGACCTCCATCACGGAGCCGCCGAGCTTCACGAGGACGACGGAGCCCTGAAAGTCCTGAATGTAGGGCAGGGCCTCGGTCAGAACGGCCGCCTTGGCCTGCGCTGTGTCTATTCTTTCCATTATTTTGCGTAGTATATCAAAAAACGGCCCACAACGGACAGCGAAAGTATGGTATACTATGCGGACACGTTTCGGCGGGGCGTTGCACAGCCTGGTAGTGCGTCTGCTTTGGGAGCAGAATGTCGGAGGTTCAAATCCTCTCGCCCCGACCACGGAAATGCCCTTGGGCGCGGCTCACGGCAGGGAGAGCGGCGTGTCGGTCAGGAAGACGGCGACCGAGGCGAGCGTCAGGTGAAAGAGCGACGTGTTCCACTTCGTGTCCCGCCCCCAGCCCTCGAACGTGCGCGTCGCGCCCTCGCGCAGGTTGCGCAGCCAGGCGTCCGGCGAGACCAGCAGCGCATGGAGAAGGTCTTCCTCGCCCGTCGCGCGCAGGTAGCAGAAGAGCGGGAAGAACTGGAACAGGCTGATGGACGAGTAGCCCTTCTCCTTCACGAGGCCGACGAACGCGGCGTGCGCGGCCGCGTCGTCGGCGGGCGCGAGGCGCGCGAACGCCGCGTAGACGTTCCCCGGCAGGCTCACGTGGCACGAGCCTTCGCGGTCGACGAACAGGTGACGCGCCGGATCCCAGAACGCGGCGCGGAACGCGTCTGCCAGCGGCTTCACGTCCGCATACGGCCTGCGCCCGAGTCGCGCGGCCACCGCGTTCAGGCTCCGCACGGCGATCACGTACCAGGCGTTGACCGCGTTGTGGACGTCCGTGCAGACCTTGCCCTCCCGGACGTCCGCGTCATAGCCGTCCTGAAAGTTCTTCGGCCATTCGACGACGCACCACTTGTCGAGGTTCACGAGCAGCCCGTCCGCGCGCGCATAGCGCTCCCGGTAGGAGTCGACGACGTCCGTCAGGGCGTCGAAGCGCGCGGCGACGAAGTCCGCGTCTCCCGTCAGCTCCAGGTACCAGTGCGCGAAAAGCGCCAACATGAACGGATACTCGGCAATCTCCTGCATGAACGAGCAGTTCGCGCACGTGACGAGGCCGCGGTCGACCGTCCGCGTGCGCAGGAAGTCGTCGAAGAACTTCCGCGACTGCCGCCAGTCCTCCGTCAGCCGGCAGTACGTCAGCATCGTGTAGCAGCCGTCCCCAAGATAGTAGCCCTTCTCGCGCTCCATGCAGTCCATGATCTGCTCCTGGACGCCGTAGCGGAACGAATTGACGCACAGGTCCCAGACCGGACGCAGGGCGGGATCCGCAAACGTCGGCCGCGCCTTCAGCTCAAAGGGCTGGTGCCGCGCGACAAGGCGGACACTGGCCGGATCGACCGCCGCGCCCGGCGTCGGCAGAAGCTCCACATAGCGGAAGCTCTTGTAGTCGTACGGATTCAGGACGTCGCGCGGCCCGCCGGAAAGGACCATCCGCTCGACGTAGTCGCAGTTCGCCCGGAGCTTGTGCCGCACCGAGCCGTCCGCGTTCAGCTCCTGTCCGCAGCGGATCTCCACCTCGGCGCCGCGCGGCCCCGTCGCAACGAACACGACGCTGCCGACGAAGATGCCGCCGAAGTCAAGCCGAAGGCCGCCGTCCGCCAGCCGCTCGGACGCGACGGGCGCGATCCGTTCCGTGACGACGGCCGGCGACGGCTGCTCGACCAGGCGGTAGTCGCCGCCGCGCGGATGCCGCACGGCCGCCGTCCACCCCGTATCGTCGAACGACGGGCGCTCGAAACCGACCTCGGGCGCGCCGGCGTCGTAGCGTTCGAGGAACTGCGTGTCGTAGCCCGCCGTCCCCAACGCCGCGTAGCCACTGTGCCGCGCCGTCCTGAACGCTTCGTCGCTTTCGAGGACGCGCGTGCCGTCCACGTCCAGCTCCAGCCAGAGGCCGTGGCGGTTGTCGCCCGAGACCCAGACGCGGTTGACGAGGCCCTGATAGTAGGTGTGGACGGCGATCGTGTTCGTCCCCTGTGCGAGGTGGGGCGTCAGGTCGATCACGTTGTAGTACGTGCAGTCCGTCGTGCCCGCCGCCGGGCCCATGGCGACGAACGCGCCATTCACGTAGAGCTTGTAGTAGTCGTCGGCCGTGATGCGCAGCGTCGCCCGCCCGACGGCGTCGAGCGAGAACGTCCGGCGGAAGAGATAGTGGCGGTTCTGCCACCGCGTGTCGACGGGCGGCAGCCGGCCTCGTTCGAGCTGGCGCGCCTGCACGTTGCGCGGCGTCAGGTTCGCCATGTCCGGATGCGTGATCCAGGCGGCCGGGGCACCGCCGGCGACCAGCAGCGCCGACAGGCACAGCACGTTCTTCATCGTTCGCGAAAACCTGTTCTCGTTCGTGTTCGTCATCGTCTGAATCCTCATTTGTCCTTCAGCACCTTGAAATTGCGCAGCCAAAGCTTCAGCTGATGGCCGTAGGGCAAGAAGCCGAGGCGGAACTGACGCACGCCGCCCGCATCGGGCGGCAAGGCCGCCGTGCGCTTCTCCCATTCGAAGCCGGGCGCGCGAAACCCGGCGTTCTTCGTTCCGTCCGTCCCGTCCGCGCCGTAGAGCAGCATCAGCTGCACGTGCCCCATGTCGTTCTCCACCTTGTCCTGCCAGCTCTTCGCCTCGAACTCGACATAGCGCGCCCCTTCGAGGGACTCGCCGTCCGCCAACTTGACGATCGGATAGAACCACTGCCCTGTCGTGCCGTCCCACGCGGCCTCGAAGAGGACGGCTCGTTCCCTTTCGTCCCACGAGCACCTGTAAGACTGGGCCGAGTCGTTGCGGATCCACGCGCCCGGATCGTCGAGCCTCGGCAGCGGCACCGCCCGGCAGCCCTGCATGAAGCGCCAGTTGTAGATGACGGGAATCCGCACGCGCGAAGTGCGCCGACCGTCGAAGCGGCCGGCGATGTCCAGGTCGAAGCTCACGCGGTCGCCGGCCTCGGGCCGGTAGACGACGTCCAATACCGTCTTGTCCCACGGTGCCAACGCCACCTCCGGCGGCAGGCCGGCGAACGTGCCGCCGCGCAGCCCCAGCCGCCCCCGCTTCGCCTGCGCCGACAGGTTCCAGACCTCCAAGCGGATGCGCCCCGTCTCCTTGTGCAGTTCCGCGATGCGCTTGCCGCCGGTGATGTTGAAGTCGTCCGGATGCGTCTCGGGACGGATCACGACGGACAGGTCCTCGTTCGCCTTCAGCACGTAGCGCGCCAACCGTCCCGCATCCAGCGGCGGGATGTCGGCCGTGAGCGCCTTCAGCCCCGTCAGATACTGCGGAAAGCGCCGCGCCGACAGATGCAGTCCGCTGCGGTCGGCCTTGACGACCGACGGCGTGCCCATCATGTCGACCAGGCGGTACGAACCGGGCGCGGCCGCCAGCGTGAACGCCTTGGTCACGCCGTCGGACATCCGGACGACCCCGACGCCGAGGTCGACCTCGCTCTGGCTCCAGAAGGCCAGGACGTGCGACTTGTCCGGCTTTTGGTAGACGAAGGCGCGCACGCCCTCGGCAATCCGCTTCTCGCCCAGCAGCCGGGCATCGCCGAGCACCGAGGACACCGCCGCCATTGAGGCGTGAATCGGCTTGACCGTCCCGTCCCGCCGCATGGAGCCCCAGTCGCGGCGGCCGCCCTGCTCGTTGTAGCAGCCGAACATGAAGTACCAGTTGCGGAAGATGCCGCCCTGCTGGTGGAGGATGCAGCTCTTCGGATAGAACTCGGCGAGAATCATCTCCTGCTCCGGCGCATGCGCCTTCGTGCCCGTGCGGATGCCGTCGACGAGCCCGTTGCCCTCCATGTTGGTGCCGCTCTCCGTCAGCCAGACCTGCCAGTCGGGAATGCCCGCCTCCGACAGGAACGCCTTGACGTCGCGGTGCCAGGCGTCGTAGCCGCGCGGCGGGAAGTAGGTATGCAGGTTGAACGCCTGCACATACTTCGCGGCATCGCCCTCAAACAGGGTCTGCGCGTAGCCGCCGTGCTCGATCGTCGAAAAGGAGCCCGGCAGGATGACCGTCTTCTCGCTGCCGGCGCGGGCGCCGAGCGCAAACGCCTTCAGCGCCGCGCCGTACTCCCACACCGGCTCGCAGGTCGAGCCCAGTTCCGGCTCGTTCCAGAACTCCCAGGCGTCGTAGTAGGGGTCGAAGGTCCGCGCCGCGTCCTCCATGAAGCGATAGAGCTCCACCAGGTCGTCCGGCAGCCGCTTCCCCGGCTTGCGGTTCCAGTTCGGCGTGTCATGGAAGCATCCGATGCTGACGACGCCGTTGGTCTTCATCCACGCGGCGGTGTGGAGATAGCGCGAGAAGTCCCGCACGCCCTTCTGCGGCGAGATGAAGTTCCCCCACTCCAGCCGCTCGCGGGTGTGGACGAAGCCGCACTTCCCGAGCAGTTCGGCCGTCACGCGGGGACAGTCCCCCTCATACCACGGACAGTCATAGGCCCCTCGGCGCGAACAGCCGGAAATCGCGGCGTCGGCAGCAAAGAACGAGTCGGGCGCACGGCAGCGCGCGGCGGGCGTCACGCAGAAGGTGAAGGCTTCGGGGGCGCGGCCCGCCGCCTCCGAAGGGCGCACGCGATAGTAGCCGGCGGGCAGGCGATCCAGCGTCAGCGTGCCATTCCTCGGCCAGTCGCCCTGGCGAACGGTCTCGCCCTTCCAGTTCTCCAGCGCCCAGCGGATGCGCGCCGACGGGCGGTCGATGCAGAAGACCGGCCGCTCCGCATCCGTAAACGTCCATCCCGGCGCGTCGGTCGTGACCGCGAGACGGTCTGTGGCCACGGCGCCTCTGGCCATCAACAGGGCCACAACCGCCAGCAGACCGCGTGTCAGGCTCTTCGGGAAATCATCTGTTCGCATGATCAGCCTCCCGTCCTTCCCTAACGAATCAGCACCGCCACGCCACAGGGCGATTTCTTGTAGCGGACAATGACCACACCGCTGCCGCCACGGGCGTTGCCGCCGCCTCCGCCACCGAGGCCGTCCATACCCGCCTCGCCGCCCATGCCACCGCCGCCGATGCCTCCCGCAGCCTTGACGGGACCTTTGGCAACCGAATCCCATCGGCGGTAGCCACCTCCGCCGCCGGCGTACCACGTTTCCGAACCCGAAATCTCGCACAGGCGACCCGTGCCGCCCGCCGTCATGACATAAGCCGTGCCGCCCGCATCGGCGTCGCCACCGGCCCCGCCCGCGCCGCCTCCGCCGCCGGCGCTGTAAAACCCGATGACCGCGCCGCCGCGCGTGCCCTGCTCCGAATCGACGGGCTCGCCGCCGCTGGCCAGGCTGTCTCGCCCGTTCCACGTCGTCGTCGCGCCGCCGCCCGAACCGCCGTGGCCCGGACTCGGATTTCGGGCGAACCCGCCGCCATTGCCGCCGCCGTAGGCCGTCAGGCCAAAGGCCGTCGTGTCACCGCCACAGGCATTCACCTCGCCGCCCATGCCCACCGAGACCGAATAGACGCCACCCGTCAGAACCAGTTCCGGCACGTGCATAAAGCCGCCGGCACCACCCCCGCCGGCGGCCGCGCTCTCGTCCGACGTGCCCTCGGAAGACCCACCGCCCCCGCCGGCACCAACCAGCAGCACCTCGACAACGCCATCATGCGGAATCGTGAAGACGCCGTCCTCGCGAAACGTGTGGATGCGAAAGCCGTCACGATTCCGAACCGATCCGCCCGTCGCGTCGCGGAATTCGGTCTGGATCTCCGCCGGAAAGCCCACCATGCTGAGCATGACGACGCCATCGCCGCCGCGGGCGTTGCCACCGCCTCCGCCGCCAAGGCCATCAACGCCCGCCTCGCCGCCCGCGCCTCCGCCGCCGAGACCGCCCGCAGCCTTGACGGGGCCTGAACTGCTCCAACGGCGATACCCGCCCCCACCACCCGCATACCAGACTTCAGCACCCGTGATCGCACACGCGCGCCCCGCGCCACCCGCCGAGGCCACACCCGACGTATCCGCACCGGGTGCGCCCGCGCCACCGCCGCCCGCCCCGCCATAGACGCTGCTGGCGCGTCCGCCCCTGTTGCCCTGCTCGGACGCGAGAGCCTCTCCTCCGGCCTGCTCCGTGCCGTTCTGCTGCCACGCAACCGTCGCGCCGCCGCCCGAGCCGCCGTTGCCCGGACTCGGCAGACGGATGAACCCGCCGCCATTGCCGCCGCCGTAGGCCGTCAGGCCAAAGGCCGTCGTGTCGCCGCCACAGGCATCCACCTCGCCGCCCGCGCCGACGGAAATCGCGTAAGTCCCGACAGCAAGCTCGAACGACGCCCGGTAGACGAAGCCGCCCGCCCCGCCGCCGCCCGCCGACGCGCTTTGGTCAGACGTACCCTCGGAAGACCCGCCGCCTCCGCCGCCGCCCACCAGCAGCAGCTCGACCGCACAAGGTTCCGTGACCCGCACCTCGCCGGATTCATGCCAGACAAGGACAGACCGGTCCCCGTTGCGGAGATACGCGTCGTACCCCTCGGCCGAGAGACCGCCCATGGCGTCCGACGCCGACAGCAGCACGCCGACCGCCCAGCAGCACGCCGACCGCCGCGCCATCATCTTCATTTGTCGTGAATTCATCGTTTGCCTCCTCCATTCGCTTTCTGGTTGAATGCCGCTATTGTAGCACAAACAAAAACGGCCCGCAATACCTATCTAGACAGGTATTGCGGGAATCTCCATAAGAGGAAACGGACAGGAAAGGCTGCTGACGCCGCGCGTCCCTCACGAGTCGTTGTGCACGGGGTCGGCACCGGTGTTGCGCAGATGGCGCTCCAGTTTGCCGAGGAGCCACGTGAACGTCATCACGAGGGCGAGATAGATCGCCGCGACCGTCAGGTACGGCGTGTAGACGGAATACGTCTGCGAACGGATGATGTCGCCGCCCTTCGCGAGGTCGCAGAGCGCGATGTAGCCGACAATCGACGTGTCCTTCATCAGCACGATGAACTCGTTGCCGAGCGCGGGCAGCACGTTGCGGATCGCCTGCGGCAGGATGATCTTGAGCATCGTCTTCCAGTAGCCGAGGCCGAGCGCGCGCCCCGCCTCCATCTGGCCGGGGTCGATGGACATGATGCCCGCGCGCAGGATCTCCGCCTGATACGCGCCCGAGTTGATGCCGAACGCGAGAATCGCGACGACCACCTTGTCGAGCGACTTCAGGATGATGAAGTAGC
The DNA here is from genome assembly GCA_934675625.1 of uncultured Kiritimatiellota bacterium. Classification (GTDB taxonomy): domain Bacteria; phylum Verrucomicrobiota; class Kiritimatiellia; order RFP12; family UBA1067; genus UBA1067. Next base: position 2,517 of record CAKURH010000099.1, on the reverse strand, counting down.
AGATGAGAAGCTGCACCACCATCGGCGTGCCGCGAATGATCGTCAGGTACACCTTCGCCAGCGCGTTGAGGACGGGGAAGCGTCCGTACTTGTCGTGCGACGAGCGGATGATCGCGACGAGGAAGCCGATCAGGAGGCCGAGCGCAATCGCCGTCAGCGCGACTTCCAGCGTGACGCCAAGCCCGTTCCACAGGTAGTGCCAGCGCCCGTTCTTGACGAAACAGAGCTGGAAGTCATCGATAAAGGACTGGATCATGCAACCTCTTCAGCGCGCGGCTCGTTCATTCGACCATTCTCGACCATTCGATCATTCGCCAATTCGATCATTTGCCAATTCGACGATTCGATAATTCGACGATTCGGCAATTCGATTATTCGACGATTCAACAATTCGATTATTTCTCTTTCAGCCGATCCGCCTCGGCCGTGTAGTCGGCGACCCACTTCGCGAGCCGTCCGTCGGCCTTGAGCTCGGCAATCGTCTCGTTGATCGCCTTCAGCAGCTCCGGCTGGCCCTTGCGAATCGCGACGGCATATTCCTCGGTCGTGATGAAGTCGGAAATCGCAAGGTCGGCCTCGCCCTTCACGCAGTTCTTCGCGGGATCGATGTCCGCAATGACGACATCGACGCGCCCGGCCTTCAGCGCCGCAACGGCCGCCGCCGGCGAGTCGAAGCGCTCCGGCTGCTGCTTGAGCTCGTCCGTCACGAACGCCTCGCTCGTCGTGCCGCTCTGCACGCCAACCTTCTTGCCTTTCGCGTCCGCACCCTTCGCGTAGGGGGTCGCCTTCTTGTAGACGAAGACGACGCCCGTCTTCACGTAGGGAACCGAGAAGTCGACGTTCTTCTTGCGGTCTTCCGTCACCGTGATGCCGGCGGCCGCGAGGTCCGCCTTGCCGGAGATGACCGTCGGGATGACGGAGTCGAAGTTCACCGACTCGACCGCAAACGCCCGGCCGAGCTTCGCCGCGACAGCCTTGCAGATCTCGACGTCGATGCCGACGATCTCCTGCCCGCGCAGGAACTCATACGGCGGGAACGTCGCCTCGGTGATCATCTTGAGCGTCTCGTCCTTCTTCGCGCAGCCTGCGAGCAGGGCCGCCGCCGCCAACGCAACCATCAGTTTCTTCATTTTCGTTCTTGCCTTTTCTTGATTTCAGATTTCAGATTCCAAATCTCAAGCCTCAGATTTCAAATCTCAGATCTCAAATTCGACCATTCGATTATTCGATCATTCGATTATTTCTTCAACGCATCCGCTTCCTTCGTGTACTGCGCGCGAATCGCCGCCATCTTGCCGCTCGCCTTGAGCTCGGCAATCGTCTCGTTGATCGCCTTCAGCAGTTCGGGGCGCCCCTTCCTGATCGCGATGGCGTACTCCTCCAGGTTGACCGGCGTCGGCGCGATTGCGAGTTCGGCCTCGCCGAGCACGCAGTTCTTCGCCGGCTCCACGTCGACAAGCACGCCGTCGCAGCGGCCCGCCTTCAGCGCGGCGCACGCCTCGGCCGCCGAGCGGAAGCGCTCCGGCTCCTGCTTGAACTGCTCGATCACGATCGTCTCGGCGGTGTTGCCGCCCTGCACGCCGATGCGCTTGCCCTTGCAGTCCGCCGCCGTCAGGAGCGGCGCGGACTTCCTGTAGATGAGGACGATCTCCGTCTTCGCGTAGACGTCGGAGAAGTCAACGTTCTTCTTGCGGTCTTCCGTCACCGTGATGCCCGCCGCCGCGATGTCGGCCTTGCCGGACATGACCGAGGGGATGACCGAGTCGAAATCGACGTTCTCGACCGCGAACGTCTTGCCCATCTTCGCCGCGACGGCCTTGCAGATCTCGACGTCGATGCCGACGATCTCCTGTCCGCGCAGGAACTCGTAGGGCGGGAACGTCGCCTCGGTAATCATCTTGAGGGTGTTCGCGTCGTTCTTCGCGCAGCCGCAGAGAGTCGCCGCCGCCGCCAGCGCAATCATCAGTTTCTTCATTTTCGTTTTCTCCTTGTTTTCTGTTTTCAGATTTCAAATTTCAGATTTTCAATCATTCATCAATTCGATTATTCGTCAATTCGACCATTCGACCATTCGGTTATTCGACCATTCGACCATTCGATTATTCAGTTCTCATTCGCCTACTTCCCCTCGATCTGCCGCACCTTGTGGCTGATCGCGTCCTCCGCGCCGTCCGCCGGGCCCTTCAGGATGAGCTTGAGGAAGAAGAGCGTCGCGAGCATGAGCGCAATCGCAAGCGGCAACGCGATCCACACCGTCCCGACGAACGGCGCGGCGATGTAGGCGACGAACGAGACCGCCGCGACCGTCAGCGCATACGGCAGCTGCGTGTTCACGTGCACGATGTGGTTGCACTGCGCGCCCGCCGAGGCCATGATCGTCGTGTCGGAAATCGGCGAGCAGTGGTCGCCGCACACCGCGCCCGCCATGCAGGCCGAGACGGCGATGATCGTCATCGAGCTGCCGGGGATCGCCGCGAGGACGATCGGGATCAGGATGCCGAACGTGCCCCAGCTCGT
>CAKURH010000098.1 GCA_934675625.1 uncultured Kiritimatiellota bacterium | reverse complement strand
CCCCCCCCCCCCCCCCCCCCCCCGCTTTTAGCTGACGCCCCAGAGGGCTGTCTCGACGCTGCTTGTGCGGGGCCCGTTCGGCGTCTGGCGCTCGTGTTGGCGGCGGGCGTTGCTGGGCTGGGCTTGTGCGGCCTGTCGTTGTGTGGCGCGGCGGATCTCGAAGGCCGAATCGGTGCATTGCCGCACCTCTATGCGCCCCCGATGTTGGGGAACGGCGACGTCACGTGTGCGTTTGAGCCGGACGGCGGGATGTCGACCAACAATTTCAGCCGCCTCGTGCCGGGCATCTATCGTGCCGGACGGCGGCGTCCGCTTCCTGACTGTGGGCTGTTCTGCTTCGGACGCCTCACGTCCGTCTGGGCGATTGACGGACGGGACGTGACGAATGGAACCTGGTCGCAGACGCTGGACACACGGCGTGCGGTCTTGGAGAACCGTCGCGCGAGCCAGGACATTCAGGAACGGCTGACGGCGTTCGTCCCGATGGGACGCGCGTGCGTGATGCTGCGCAAGACGGTGCGCAATGAGGGGGCGACTCCGAAGCGTGTCCGCTTCGGCATTGGTTACGAGCTGCCTGATGACCCCTATGTCATCGGTCGATGGACGGAAGGTGCGGCCGGAATGCGCACGTATGCGGCGCGCTGGATTGGTCACCGTCCGGCGACAGGGCGCGTGACGGTGCTGCCCTTTGAAGGTTCCCTTGTCGCCGAGACGACGCTGGCGCCGGGCGAATGCGCGACGCGGACGTGGGCGGTCGTTTTGGAGGATTCGCTCGACCCGAACACGGGCTCAGTTGTGGACGTGCGGAAGTCGGGCTGGGAAAACCTGTTGGCCGCACACATCAAGGACTGGTCCGACTATTACGCGAAATCGTGGATTCGCGTGCCGGATTCGAGCGTGCAGCGGCTTCTGGACACGGCTCGCTACACCGTCCGCTGTTCCGTGACGGCGTGGAGCTATCCGCCTGGTCTCTTCCCGGGCCACTGGCAGGCGCGGTACTTTGGCTTTGACGAGACGTACGTCCATGGCGCGCTCCTCGCGATGAACGCGTTCGATCTCGCGCAGCGTTGCCCGGACTTCCGGCATCGGCTGCTGCCGATCGCCGAAAGCCGCGTGGGCGACGCCGACGGACTGTTCGGCGCGCGCTGGACATGGGAGACGCTGGAGGACGGGCTTGTGGAGGGTGCGCCGCAGGGGCCATGGACGGATCACGTCTTTCACATGGGCACGATCGCGCGCACGGCGTGGCTGCAGTACCTGTATTCGGACGACCGGGCGTACTTGGAGGCGGCCGGCTACCCCGTGCTGCGCGGATGTGCGCGCTTCTTCGCCCGGAACATGGTCTACGCCGACGGGAAGGGTGGGGCCTTCATCGGCAAGTGCACGGATTTCGAGCGTCTGGGCCCGGCGGCCGAAAAGGCGCTCATGACGACGGTCGGTGCCGTGTATGCGCTCCGCCGTGCGGCGGACGCGGCGGAGACGCTCGGCCTCGCGGACGACGAGACGGCGGGCTGGCGCGCGACGGCCGACGCCCTGTTGCGCGGACTGCCCGTGCGCGACGGGCACTATGTCGCCTGTTTGAACCAACCGGACGTGCCGAACATCGGTCTGGTCGGCGGCTTCTATCCGTTTCCCGTCTTTCGGGCGTCAGATCGCCTGGCGCGCGCATCGGCCGACTACTTCTTCGCGAACGCCTCGTCCGTCGGCAGCATGTATCCGAGCGGCACGGGCGTCTGCTCTTGGTATGCCGCGAAGATGGCCCTCACCCTGTTGGCGCTCGGCGAGCGCGAGGCGCCGACAGACTGGCTCGCGGCGGCGGCCCAGCAGTCGATTGGCCCGTTTGGCGAGACGTACGAGATGCGCGAACCGGCGCGCGATCACCAGACGGCCCCCTGGTTTACGACGGCGGCAGGCGCTTGCATCGAAGCGGCGATGCGCCTGTTCGTCTTTGACGAGGACGGCGTGACGCATCTCCTGCGTGGCGTGCCCGCGTCGTGGCGGGAGGCGTCCGTCTGCACGTCGGCGGTCGGCGGTTTCCGCGTGCGGCTTGACCTGAAGGACGGTCGGTTGGCTCGGCTGGATGTCGAGGCGCGAAATCCGGCGCCGGGCAAGTGCATTCGCCTGCGCGGCCGCAAGGGGCTGTTCGCGGATCTTGATTTGACGGGCGCGACTGCAAAGCTTGTCCCCGGACGCGAGACGGACGACCTTGTCGTTTACGCTCAGACGCCTGGCGCGTGCCTCTTCGTCGCTCCCGCTGTCCGCCCGGCGGTGACGGCGGGCGACAATCTGGTGCTCGACGGCTCGTTTGAACTGGGCGGTGCGGCAGTGTCGCTCTCGCGCACGATTCCCGTCCAGTCCAGCGGAACCAAGTTCCCCTTCGTGCCACAGGAGGTCGTTTCGGGCAATGCGGCATTCGGCGTGAAGGCCCTGCGCGTGAGAGACCCCCATCATACGGGCGGCGTGCTGTGGTTCAACGAGATGCGCCTTGAGCCGGGACGCGAATACACGCTCTCCTTCTCGACGCGCGCCGACGCACCGGGCTGCACGGCTGTCTTCACGGTGCGCGCGTGGGACTTCAAGGACGAGGCCGCCCGCCAGACGTTCAAGGCCCCGCGCATTCACGAGACGCACGCCATTTCCGTCACGCCCGGCTCGGCTTGGCGGCGGCACGCGCGGCTGTTTCGTGTGCCGTCGACTTGGCGGGAGCGGGTCTACGGCATGAGCGCCCGCATCCGGTTTCCGACAAATGCGCCGCCGGAGGCGGCCGTGTGGCTGGACGGACTCCAGTTGGTTGAAGGTGACTCGGGCGCCTACGTGCGTACGGATCGGTTGGAGGCGGCCGTTGTTCCGAAACGGAATCGCGTCGTGCGTCGGAACGGGGAGGCCGTTCCGGTTGACCTGTCCGTGCGGCTGCACAACACAACGGCGCGTCCGGCGTCCGGTTCCTACTGGCTTGTCGGCCGCGACACAGATCTCGGAATCGAGCGTTTTCGTGCCGAGAAGCGCTATGCCCTCGCGCCGGACGAGGTTTCTGTGCGTGCCGTCTCCGTGCCCTGCAGCTTCTTCGGGGCGCTGAGGTTCGATGTCGAGTTCCCTGCCGACATCGCGAGCCGGACAGTCGGCGGACACGTCTGCGTCCTCGGTGCGTGTGATCGTCGGGCACGGGATCCCGAACGGTCGTTTTCGCTGGGGCTTAACACCGCTTCGCTTGGCTTGACGGGGCCCGGATGGATGGGCGTACCCGAGCCGGGCGCCGCCTGTGTCGACGGCGGGCCTTACGCGCGGCTGGAGGCCTATCGGGACATCGGGTTGCGTGTCCTTCGCATCATGGGCGGCGAAGACCCGTTTCACTGGCGCGTCGTCGAGCGGACGCCCGGCGCCTTTGACTTCTCGCATGTCGACTACGCGGTCGAGGCCTGTCGCCGCTTGGACCTGCAGGCCTTGCCTTGCCTTGCGGGCGGAGATTTCGGGCAGAGGGACGGCTGGCCGGCGTGGGTGACGAACCGCTGCCAAGTGCTGGAAAGGCAAGGTTGGAGCGGGCGGGCACAGACCTACCTGCCGCCTGTCGCCGAATGGACGAACTTCGTCCAGCGTCTCGTGGCGCATTGCGCCGGTCGTGTGCGACACTGGGAGTTCTGCAACGAGCCGAACGACCGTTTCCGGCCCTATTCCCTCTATGTGGACTGGCTGAAGCTGACGGACGCCGCGATCAAGGCCGCCAACCCGGCGGCGCGCACGGTCGGCTTCTGCTCCACGGGGGATCTCGGAAACGACCCCGAGGCGTTCCTTGCGGACTGCTTCCGCCGCGGCGGCCTCGCGTGGTGTGACGTCGTCTCGTTCCATCCCTACAACGCGCAGATGCTGGCGACGCCGTCGCAGCCGACGCGGGTGCGCGCGGACGACCAGCTGAAGGCCGTCAGGCGTCACATGGCGTCGGCGGGCGTCGTCCGGCCGCTGTGGGACACGGAATGCTTCTACTTGAGCGCGCGCGAGGGAAACTACACGAACCGCGAGATCCACGAACCCCACCACGTGGCTTGGCGCGCCCTGACGGACTTGGCCTGCGGCGTGAAACTGTCGTGCTTCTTGGCGGACGATCAGGTCTGGCGCGATCCCCTCGCGCCGGCTGCCGTGTTCTGGCCCATCTTCCGCGCGCGGACGCTGAACGGGGACGCCGTTGCGCTCAACATGGTGGCGCGGACGCTGCAGGACGCCGTTCCCGTCGCCTTGCGCGAACTCGGTAAGAACAGCGTCCTCTGCCTCTTCCGCACGGAAGACGGCGCCTCGGTCGCGGCGGCCTGGCACTACGGTCTGCGCGAAGGGGATCTCGGCCCGACGCACAGGGGCCTTGAAGTCTCCGTGCCGCCCGCTGTGCGCGTGACGGACATGTACGGGAACGATCTCCCGTCCGCGTCGCGCCAGAGCCTTGACGCGCGTCCGCGCTATTTCTTCGGCACGGCGGACGACTTGAACCGCATCGCACTTTTACCCACACAAACCACTCAGGAGATCAAATGACAATGAAAACGATTCTGCTCATCGGTTCTGCCGCGCTGGCGCTTTCAACGCTTGCCGAAGACGTCAAGACGATGACGAGAGGCAACGCCCATGCCTACGGCGGCTACGGCGCCTACGGCGATCTCGCGGACGCCGCCCAGCCGAACAACGACGTCTGGGTCTGGGACGACGGCACGCGGAACACGCCGGATGACCTGCCGACGGCGGACAGCCGCTATGTCGTCGAATCCATCGGCGAATTCGCGCAGGTCGGCGACACGTTCGAGCCGACGCTGTGGCTCTCGAACTCCCTGAACCGCGCGAACGTCAACGCATGCCGCATCCGCCCGCGCAAGATGAAGTGGACGTTTGGCGACCTGCATCTCTTTCCGGGAACGTCCGTCATCTCGCTCGGCGGCAACGGAAACGAGATTGCCGGACAGGTGACGGTTCATGGCACGGAAGAGCATCCCGTCACGTTTCTGCCGGGCGGCGGACAGATGAGCCAACGGGTCTCGGCCAACCTTTCCGGCGACGGCCTTGTGCGCTTCCTGTCCACGGAATACGCCTATCCGAACAACGCCGTCACGAACCGCCTGACAGGCTCGAACACGGGCTTCACGGGCGCGATTGACGTGACGACGACGGGCTTCTCCTACGAATACGCGACGGGCGCGTACGGCTATCGGGACGAAAGCAAGCGCAATTGGATGACCCTGTGGATCGATTCGGAGGAGAACCTGGGCGCGGCGCCAGCGGCGTTCACGTACAACCAGTTGCGTCTGCGGAACGGCGGCCCGCTCTTTGTCGCGGCTGACGTGACGATCGACGACGCCAACCGCGGCATCTTCGTCGAGGGTGCGGGCGTGATGGCGGTCGCCGCCGGCAAGACGCTCACGGTCAAGGTGCCGCTGACGGTCGACGGCACACTCGTCAAGCAGGGCGCGGGAACGCTTGCGCTGGGCGGACGCCTTGACGGCACGGGCGACGCGCCTGTCCTCTACCGCAACCGTGTGCGCGTGGAGGCTGGGCGCGTCAAGCCCCTGACGGGACGGGCGCTGAACGGGGCGCAGCTAGTCGTCACGGGGGACGCGGCGGTCGAGATAGACGCAACCGTCGACGAGTCCGATTTCCGCACCTACGGCCTTGTGCTCGCCAAGTCCGAGACGGTCGCGCCGTTTGCGCTGGAAACGGGCGATGCCGTGGCCTTTGCCGTGACGGGCGTGGCGCCGTCGTTCGAGGCGCCGGTTTCCGTTCCGCTCGTGACGGTGCGCCGCGCGTTCGCCGACACGGTGCGCGGCAGTCTGGCGGCGACGGTTGCGGCGGAGGGTGTCGCGGCGACGGTCGTCGAGGTTGAAGGCACGCTCGACGGCGTGCCCGTGACGACATTCGCCGCGCGGCTGGCCCGGACATCCGGGCGGTTCACCGGCGAGACGGTGACGACAGACGTCGTCCTAGGAGAAGGCGAGACCGTTGTCGCGGCCGCACCCGACCATGTGGTCACGTTCACGGCGCTGACGGTCGACGGCGGCGCGTTCGGGCTGACGGCGGTGACGTCCGACGGGACGCCCGGCACGGTCGTGCTGGCCGAGGGTTCGCGGGTGCTCCGGCGCCCGATCCGTCTTGCGCTGGACGAGACGCTGACGCGGCCGGAACCCGGCACGTACTGGACGGTGCTGCGGCTCGCGGCATCGCTGGGCACGTTCACGGCGGACGACTTCATCCTCGTCTGGCCGGGGACGGACCGCACGGGCAAGACGGGCGCGTATGACGCCCATGTCGTGGTCACGGCGGAGAACGGCGAGACGGTCGTGAAGGTCGGCTTCAAGCCGCTCAAGACGATGACGAAGGGCGCGGGGTCATCGACGACAACGAAGATGACGTGGGACGACGGCACGGTCAGCACGGCCGCCGAGCCGCCGTCTGAAGGCTTTGCCTACCGTGTCTTTGACGTCGGCAACTTCTGGCTCTTTTCGGGCCAGCACTTCAGTCCGCAGCTCTCGCTCTTCTCGACGGCGGGCGGCGACTGCCGCGTCTTCCCCACGTCCCAGACGGGCACGACGCTGGACGACTGCCACCTGTATCCCGGTTCCGGCATCGCGGCCGGCGGCACGCCAAACGCACTCAACGAAATCTGCGGCAGGATCACCCTGCACGGCACGGACGTGACGAACGCCGTGCGCTTCACGCATGGCGTGGGCTATTGCCATCTGGATGTCCGCGCCGCGCTCTTTGGCGAGGGGCCGCTGCGCATCGCGACGTCCGCCATCGACCAGATGTACATGCCGGAAGGGAACATGACGACCATTCAGCTCTCCGGCGACAACCGGAACTGGACGGGGCCCTTGCAGGTGACGTGTGCGGGCGGCACGGTCAACTTCGACAATGAGACGGCTGCGGAATGGAAAAAGTACGAGACCGAGTGGATGGCCTACGATTCGGCGACCGGTGACTTCATGCACCTCTACCCCTGCACGAAGAAGGACGGTTCGGTTCTCACGGGTTTCAACACCAACTGGGTCGTCTTCCCCCTGCTGGACGAGAAGTGCCTAGGCGGCAATCCAAAGGAGCTGCGCCGCGACCAGTTCCTCTTCGGCGGCGCCTGTCGGCTCGTCGTGACGAACGACGTGACGGTCTCGGCGCCGAACCGTGGCGTGACGTTCGAGTCGGCGCCGCATGTCGTCGTGGACGAGGGCGCGACGCTGACGCTGAAGTCGCCGCTTTGCTTCGCCGGCACGGTCAGGAAGGACGGCGCGGGCGTCCTGAGTCTCGGTTCGACGGCGGAGACGCTGTTCGCCAAGAACCGGTCGGCGGCGAATGCCGTGCCGTTCGCCGCGTACAACCGACTGCGCATCGAAGACGGCGCGCTGGCGCTCTCGGCCGGCAAGGTCTTGGACGGAGTCTCGCTGCGGCTGGCGTCCGGTACGAAGGTCATGATCGACTGGGCGGACGCGGACGAGGCGCTGAAGACCTACGGCCTCTACAACGTCAAGGTGCAGGACAATCAAAGCTACGTGCCGTTCGAGTGGCTGGACGGCGTTGGCCTTCACGTCGAGGTTCGGTACGCGGGCGTCACGGCGGAGACGGGCAAGAGGCTGTACAAGATGCCGCTTGTGACGGTTCGCACGGCTGAGGCGGATGCGGTTGCCGGCCGCCTGACGGCAGACGTTGCGCTCAAGGGCTACGAGACCTCGGCCATCCAGCGTGAAATCATCGAGGAGAACGGCGTCTCGCTGACGCGGTTCTTCGTCACGTGCCGCCGGAAACGCGGGCTGGCGGTCATCATCCGATAGCGGTTCGAGAGTGGTGCGTTTTATGAAGAAAGGTCTTTTTGCCTTGCTGGTCGGCGTCGCGCTCGGTTCGCGCGCGTCAGCCGAGATTCCGTCGCCGGAGTCGGTCTTTCGCGATCCGCCGCCTTCCGCCCGCGTGGGGGTGTGGTGGCACTGGATGGGCGCGCAGGTGACGAAGGACGGCATTGTCCGCGACCTCGACTGGATGGCGGAGATGGGGATCAATTCGGCCACGGTCTTCGCGCTGGCCGACGCGACGACGCCGTGGGCCAAGCGCATCGCGAACATTCCGACGGACATCGGGCATCCCTATTCCGAGGCGTGGTGGGACTGCTTCAGGTTTGCCTGTGCCGAGGGCCGCAAGCGCGGCATCGGCATTGGCATCCACAACTGTCCGGGCTACACCTCGACGGGCGGCAAGTGGATTCCCCCGCGCCTGTCCATGCGCGAGCTGGTCTTCAACGTCAAGCGGCCGGAAGACGTTCCGCTGACGCCCACGGCGCTGTATCCCGTCTACAATGAAGACCGCCGCGTCTTCGAGAAGCCGGACTGCCCCGCGCGGCGGACGGACATTGAGGAGATCGCGACGGTTCGCGGCGTCCGGGTCTCGCATGTGCCGATGGGCGCGTTCGTCCAGCCCTGCGACTGGAACGACTTCGGCCTTGAGTGCGACAAGATGAATCCTGAAGCCGTCAAGTTCCATCTGGATGCCGTCTTTGCGGAGCTGCACCGGCATCTGGGGCCCGACCTCCGAAAGGCCGGTCTCACGCACATGCTCCTCGACAGTTATGAGGCCGGGACGCCGACCTGGACGCCGAACATGGCCGCCGAATTCAAGGCTCGCCGCGGCTATGACCCCATCCCCTACCTGCCGATTCTGGGCGGCTTTACCAACGGCTACGAGGTGGCAGAAATCGAGACGTTTAAGGCGGACTTCGACCGTACAGTCAAGGACCTCTACCGGGATGTCCTGTTCAAGGAGATGTCCCGCCGCGTCCGTGCCGAGGGCCTTGAATTCTCATGTGAGCCCTATGAGGGGCCGTTCGAGCCGTCGGAGGTCTCGCCGTACATTGACCGCCTGATGACGGAGTTCTGGTATGACCGGATGGGTCGGCTGAAGGGCTTCGACAGGCGGGACTGGCGCCTCTTCGCCGGCCCGGATGGACGGCCTCACGGGGTTCTGGAGGCGGAGGCCTTTACGGGACAGCCTCAGGAATGCCCGTTTACGGAAACGCCGCTGGAACTCAAGCGGACGGGCGACTCGGCGTTCCTGGCCGGGGTCAACCGCTTCATCTTGCATTCGGTCGTCCATCAGCCGTGGGGCGATGACGTCAAGCCGGGCGTGACGATGGGGCGGTGGGGGACGCACTTCGGACGCAACCAGGTCTGGGGCGAGGCGGGCGTGCGCTGGTTCCGCTATCTGCCGCGCTGTCAGGCGCTGCTGCAGTGGGGCGAGCCGTCCGACGCGCAGCTTGACGTCCGCTGTGACCAGATCGCCCGGACGGGTGGCGGGAAGACCCTGCATTTCCTCGTCAACCGAACGGAGGCGGACGTGCCCCTGACGGTTGCGGGCCGTTGGCTTGATCCCGTTTCGGGCGTCATCAGCCGACCGCCGAAGGCCCTGAAGCCCACGCAGTCGGGATTCCTTCTGGTCGGCGCCGAGGCCGAGGGCGAGCCGACGCCCTACTCGGCAGACCTGTTTGCCCCGCCGATGACGTGGGCGGAGCTGCTGCGGGAGGATGAGCGCTATCCGGAAGACGTTGCGTTCGCGCCGGCGCCGCTTGGCTGCGGCGAGATGATGCTGTCCTATCCGGACTGGTTCAGGAAGGGCATGGGCGCGCGTCCGACGCCGCGCAAGTGGTTTGCGACCTGGCGCTATCCGAAAGACAAGGAGGCACCCGCAACGGAGGCCGGACTTGCGGCGTTCCGCGACGCGCGGTTCGGGATGTTCATCCACTGGGGGCTCTATTCCCTCTTGGGAGGCCGTTGGAAAGGGCAGACGATGGACTACATCGGCGAATGGATCCAGAGCCGCTACCGCATCCCGTCCGCCGAATACGCCCAGCTCGCCGAACGGTTCAACCCGACCGAGTTCGATGCGGACGCATGGGCGAAGTCCGCCGCCGACGCGGGCATGTCGTATGTCGTCCTGACGACGAAGCATCACGAGGGATTCGCGCTGTTCGCCTCCAAGGCAAGTCCGTTCAACGTCGTGGACGCGACGCCGTTCGCCCGTGACGTGTTCGCCGAGCTTGCCGCCGCCTGTCGCCGCCATGGCCTCAAGGTCTGCCTCTACTATTCGCAGTGCCTGGACTGGCACGAGTTCGACGCGGCGGATGACGTGGCGAGCCGCGGCAGCAATTTCGGCATGGACTGGGGGAACGCCTGGGACTGGCCGGATGCCTCAAGGAAAGACATCACGCGCTACCTTCGCAACAAGGTCTACCCGCAGCTCAGGGAACTCCTGACGAATTACGGGGAGATATTCTACATCTGGTTCGACTGTCCGTTCGGCCTGACGCGGGAGCAGACGTCCGAGCTGCGCGAATACGTGCGTTCGCTCCAGCCGCAGACGCTCGTCAACAGCCGCATCGGGTACGGCCTGGGCGACTTCGACACGTTCGGCGACAATCAGATGGTGGCGGATCGTGCCGCCCTGCCGGGGGAGGTCGCGATGACCCTGAACGACACGTGGGGCTTCAAGTGGGACGACCACAACTGGAAGAGCGGCTATCAGGTGGCGTGCGACCTCGCGCAGACCATCTCCTGCGACGCGAACCTTTTGCTGAACATCGGGCCGCGCGGCGACGGGCGCTTCCCGGACGTTTCGCGGGACGTCTTGCGCGAACTGGGCGAATGGCGCCGACGGACGGGATTCACGATTCGCGGTGCGGGGCCGAGCCCGTTCCCTCAGGCTTTTGCGTGGGGCTGGTGCACACAGGCGCCGGGCAACGTTCTGCAGCTCGTCCTTCGTCAAGACTGGACGAATGACTTGGAGCTTTGCGGACTTCGCTCGCGTGTCCTGTCGGGCACGTCGCCGTTTCGCCAGGAGGGCCTGAGGCTGAACGTCAAGGCGCCGCCGGTGACGGACGCGATGCCGAGGGTCATCCGCCTTGTGCTGGAGGGGCCGCCTTCCGTAGACGCGACGCTGATGCCACAGAATGGACGGCTCACCTTGATGCCGACGCTCGGACAGGTGTTCCCGGCGGCAGGTTCGCAGACGGGCGGGACGGTCTCGCTGGGCGCGGCCGGCGAGCGGCTGGGGGCGGAGGGCTGTCGCGTCACGGAGCGCGGGGCGTTGACGGCCTGGCATCATCCCGGAGACGCGATTTCATGGAACGTGCGGATTCCCGAAGAGGGGCGTTATCGCGTTTCTATTTGGACGGAGTCCTGGGCCCATTCGCGTCCATGGGCTGGAGATCGGCGTGTACGCGTCGAACTGGGGCCTTGCAACGTCGAGGCCGATCTCGTGAAGTCGCAGGAACTGCCGCACACCGTCTACGACAGCGCGGTTTCGGATGTCGGCGAACTCGTGCTGCCGGCGGGAGAAGGAACGGTTCGCGTGAGCACGGTCTCGGCGGGTTCGGAAGCGCGCTTTTTCGACTTGACGCGCGTCGTCCTGACGCGCCTTCCCCGATGGGAGCCGTTGCCGTCGCCGAAGCCGCAGACGGTCGGCGTGGCCCTGCGCTTCGACGACAACCACAAGGTGGAGGAGTGGCGGGCGCTCGCCCGGCAGTTTGAGGAACGGGGGCTGCGCATGTCGCTGGCGGTCATCCCGAACGCGCGGCAGGGAATGACGCCGGCGCATTGGCGGACGCTCAAGGAACTGTCCGACCGGGGGCATGAGATCATGGATCACACGCCGCAGCATGCGCTCTACCGCCTGGACTACGAGACGCGCGCGACGTATCAGGCGGCCAAGGCGTGGAAGTATCCGTTCGTGGCCGCGTGCGACGACGACGGGATGCGCCTCTATTGCTTGGGGAAGGTCGACTTGGGCCATCCCGAAAACAGGCGCTTCCGCGCCTCGGCGCGCGGCAAGGGCGATGACTGCGTGTTCACGCTCACGAATCCGAAGGACGAAGGGCTGGTCCAGCGGACGCACAAGGTCTACATCCCGTCGCAAAAGCGGTTCTTCGGCGTCGATCGGGCGGGCGATCGGCTGATCCTGCGCGACTTCTGGCGGCGCGGCGTTGAGCTTGACGTCACGGACGAGGAGATGGTGCTGGTGTCGGACAATGCGTTCGAGATGCCGGAGGCGCTTCTGCGGCTACAGACGGAACGCGCGTGCAAGGCGTTTGCGGAACATGGTCTGCCGCCGCCGCGCACGTGGTGCCAGCCGGGCGGGTGGGAGCCGTTCGTCCCGGCGCAAGACGTGGCGCGCGTCTGCGGACGGGAGTTCGGCTACAACGGCGGCACATGCGTGCCGGGCAGCGTGAAGCGGTCGTTCGCCTACGGCGACCCCCACGGGGATATCACGCGTTTCGCGATCCGTCCATGTTGGACGTACGTCGACGACGGCGCTTCGACGGAGGAGATCCTGAAGGAGGTTCGCGAAGTCCTGTCGGATGGGCGGGTGGCGTTGATCTTGAGCCACATGAATCCGGCACGCGTCGGCGGTTGGGAGAACTGGCTGAAGCGCAACGGCGAGTTCCTGGATGCGTTGAAGCGCGAGGGAATCTCGGTTCGGACGCCGTCGGAGTGGTCTGATCTTGTGTATGGAAAAGTGGCAGGGCCGCACGTGAAGGGCAATGCGAGTGTCAAATCCCTGTGTGTTGGGGCCTGTCCCTAGCTGTTTGCGTCAAAAACGCCTGAAAACGATCTATATTATAAGTGGAGGCGGAACGCCTTGTGGTCGGTTTCGAGGACGCCCGCGCGGACGAGCTTTCCGATTTCGGCGGAGAGCGCGGCGCGCGCGACGTTGAGGTAGTCCGCGAGCTGCTGGCGCGTGTAGGGAATCTCGAAGACCTCACGTCCGGCGGCGCGCCGGGCCATGCGCAGGAAGGTGAGCAGCTTCTGCCGCGTCGTCTTCTGCGACAGGCAGATGATCTTGCGCTGGAGCATGAGGCTCTTGCGGGCCATTTGCGTGAGGAAGCGCCGCAGCAGGAGATGCTGCATGGACGTGGGGTCGTCGCGTTCGTCCAGAAGCCGTCGGGCATCCAACGTCAGGACGGTGGCATCCGTTGCGGCGAGGGCGGTGGCCTGGAACGTCGTGAGGCCCGCACACGCGAAAGCGGCGCCGACAGGATCGCCGCGCACGGCTTGTTCAATCAGGCTTTCGCGTCCGTCCGCGTCGTCACGGACGATGTTGACGGCGCCCGACAGGACGATGGCAAGGCGGTCGATGGGCGCGCCTTCGAAGAAGAGCACCGTCCCTTTGGACAGGGTCTGGGCGCGGGCCTTGAGATGCTCCAGTGCCGACGCCAATTCGTCGTCGCGGATGCCGTGGAAGAGTTCCAGTTCCCGAATGTCGCTGAGGTCCAGTTTCATGGTTAGAATTCTAACATATTTTCCGGCGCACATCCAGTATACTACGCATCATCAAACAACCGAAAGAAGGAGAATGCGAAATGAAAAGGAAGATCATCCAGATCGACGAGACGAAGTGCAACGGCTGCGGCGCGTGCGCGAACGCCTGCCACGAAGGGGCCATCGGCATGGTCAACGGCAAGGCGAAGCTCTTGCGCGACGACTACTGCGACGGCATGGGCGACTGCCTGCCGCAGTGTCCGACGGGGGCCATCACCTTCGTGGAGCGCGAGGCCGCCGCCTATGACGCGAAGGCTGTTCAGGCCGCCCGACAGGTGCAAGGCGCCGCTGACCACGCGCACACAGGCGGCGGATGTCCGGGGATGAAGATGCGGACGCTGCATCGTCCGGCGGCGGACGCGGCGGCGCCTGCCGAACCGGCCGGGTCGACAGGCGAGGGCGTTTCCGAGTTGGGGCAGTGGCCGTGCCAGATCCGGCTTGTGCCGGTGAACGCGCCCTACTTCAACGGGGCCCGTCTGCTGATTGCGGCGGACTGCACGGCCTATGCCTACGCGAACTTCCACCGCGACTTCATGCGCGGCAAGATCACATTGGTCGGCTGCCCAAAGCTTGACGCGGTGGACTACGTCGAGAAGCTGACGGAGATCATCCGCACGAACGACATCAAGTCCGTGACCGTCGTCCGCATGGAGGTTCCGTGCTGCGGCGGACTGGAGGCGGCGGTGAAGAAGGCGCTTCAGGCATCCGGCAAGTTCATCCCGTGGCAGGTCGTCACGCTGGCGCTGGATGGGCGCATCCTGGAGCGGTGACGGCGGGATTTTGTGGGGACAGACCCCCGTTGTTCGGGGGTCTGTCCCCCGATTCTGCGGGGCCTGTCCCCAGTCTCCGCAGGGTCTGTCCCCAGTTTCGTGTATCAGAAGCGTTTCAGAATCTCGCCGATTCTGCTGATTTTCGCGACATAGCGAAGAATCTCGGAAAAAGTTGCGAAACCCCCTTGCGCGGCGCGCGGACTTTTTGGTATACTATGCACCCGTTGCGCCAAACGGCGCGACGTCGCTCTTTGAAATCAGGCAGTCGAGAAAACAGCAAGTAATGTTTGTGTGGAGCGGAACTCGAAAACTTATTTTCTGAGAGTTTGATTCTGGCTCAGAACGAACGCTGGTAGCGT
>CAKURH010000097.1 GCA_934675625.1 uncultured Kiritimatiellota bacterium | reverse complement strand
ACAGCATTTGACGAACGGGCCCCTCTCGAAAGAACCTGCTTTCTTGGTTGGGTGCACACTATTCTAACGAATCGCGTGGAGGGCGTGACCGAAAGCCTCCGCGCGCCCTTACGGCGCGAAAAATGGTATACTATGCACAACCACTCAACCACCACATAAGGAAAGGACAATTGACAATGGCCATTACGACAAATCATCTCGTTGGCGCCGCCGTCGGCGTTGGCGTTGCCGCCGCAGGTTTCTACCTTTACGCGAAGAACCGCGACAAGGTGGATCAGTTCCTCCGCGCCCACGGCATGAACGTGCCGGTGCGCGAAGACAAGCCGCTGGCGAAGATGAGCATCGAAGAGCTCGCGACCCTCAAGGAGAAGGTCGAGGACATCCTCGCCGAGCGCGAAGTCGCCGCGAAGGCGACGGCTGCCGCCGAGAAGACGGCGAAGGCCGAGAAGTGAAGGGCTGACGCCCGAAGATGAAGGGCGATCGGTTCAGCTGGACGGGGCCGCTGCTCGCGGCGATGGCGTTCATCGTCGTGCTGGCGGCGTTCGCTTGGCAGCTTTTTGTCTATCAGCGGAACGTTTGGGCCTGGTCTCGGCAGAATCTTCAGTCGCGGGCGGATCTCGCGGCGATTGTGCTGGCCGAGCCGTTGCGTACGCTGGACTTCAAGGCCATCCAGTCTTTCGGCGAGAAATGCCGGGCGGAGGGCCTGCGGCTGCGGATCTGCCACGGCTCCGCGTTCTTTGACGTGTCCGAGAACGACGAGGGGCTGCGCGGGTTCTATGACACCATGGGCGAGGCGGACGTGCCGTGCCACTTCAAGGTCGCGAAGTCAGGCAACTACGTCATCGGCATCGGCCGTCCGTCGTTTCAGATGCAGATGCCGTTCCTGAAGGCGCTTGTCGTGATTGTCCTCGCCGGCTTGCTGGGCGTCGTCGGCGTCATCCTGTTCTTTGTCGTGACGTGGCGCCAGCGGCTGCGCATCCGCGCGCTCGCGCGGCTGGAGAAGTTCCGCCGCGAGTTCATCGCCGACCTTTCGCACGAGATCAAGACGCCGCTTACGGGCATCCTCGGCGCGGCGGACTTGATGGACGGGCACGAGCCGCTGGCCGTGCTGATCAAGAAGGAGGCCGGGCGGCTCAATGCGCTCGTGCAGCAGATTCTCGATCTCGCGCGGCTGGAACGCGAGGGCGAGAGCCTGCATCCGGAGGCGACCGATCTTGCCGCGCTCGTGCGCGAGACGGTTGCGCGCCTTCAGCCCAAGGCCCGCGCCGTCGGCATTGACCTTGCCGTCGCGGCTTCGTCCGCTGCGGCGCTTCGACAGGTGTGCGACCCGCAGCTGCTGGAACAGGCACTGACCAACCTCATCGAGAACGCCCTTCGCCATTCGGGCTCGCCGACCGTCCGCGTGTCGTGCGCGCAGACGGGCGCGGACGTCCGCCTCATCGTCGAGGACGCGGGGAAGGGCGTGCCGCCGGGCGAAGGCGAGCGGATCTTTGAACGGTTTCACCGCGTCGATCCGGCGCGGACGGCGGACACGGGCGGCGCGGGCCTCGGCCTCGCGATCGTGCGCCGCATCGCGCGTCTGCACGGCGGCGAGGTCGTCTGTGAACCCGTTGTGCCGCACGGGGCGCGCTTTGTCATGCGGTTGCCGAATCGGTCGGTGGACGGCTGAAGGGCTGTCGTGCGGATCTGCAAAAAAGACTTGGAGAAAGAGTTCAAATGAGTTCAGACGAGAAAACGGATCGGGCGACGGAGTTGCTGTCCCCGGCGGGCGATTTCACGACGGCGCTGTCGGCGTTCGCGGCGGGCGCGGATGCGGTGTACTGCGGGCTTTCCGAGTTTTCCGCGCGCGCGTTCGCGCCGAACCTCTCGTACGAGGAGTTGGCGAACCTGATCGCCTACGCGCGGGCGCACGGCAAGAAGGTCTACGTGACCTTCAACACGCTCCTCGACGAAGACCAGCTGGAGGGCGCGGTCGAGGCGTTGGCGCGTCTGGAGGAACTTGGTCCGGACGGCGTGATCGTGCAGGATCTCGGCATTGCGCAGCTCGTGCGACGGCATTTCCCGAAACTGGAACTGCACGCCTCGACGCAGCTTGTCGCGCACAACCTGGAGGGCGTGCTGGCGCTGAAGGAACTCGGTTTCCGCCGCGTCGTCCTCGCGCGCGAACTTTCGCTCGCCGAAATCACGACAATCGCCCAACGCTGCGGCGCGCGCAAGGTCGCCGCCGACGGGCGCCCCGAACTGGAGCTGGAGGTCTTCATCCACGGCGCGCTCTGCTACTCGATTTCCGGGCTGTGCCTATACGGCGCGCTGGAGAAGGGGCGCAGCGGCAATCGCGGCACGTGTCCCTACTGCTGTCGGCAAGAAGGAAAAAGGAAGAAGGAAGAGGGAAGAAGTGAGGCGGGGCGCTGCTATCCTTTCTCGATGAAGGACTTGCGGCTCGGCGCGGACGCGCGCAAGCTCGTTGAGGCGGGGGTCACGTCCCTCAAGATCGAAGGCCGCATGAAATCGCCGCTCTATGTCGCGTCCGTGACGCGCTATTACCGCGACCTCCTGGACGGTACGCCCGCGCGCGTGACGCCGGGCGACTTGGAGACGGTCTTCTCGCGCCGCACGACGGAGCTTTACTTCAACGGCAGGGGCGCGGGCGAGTCACCGATCGACTCGGAGTCGCTGGGGCATCTCGGCACGCTGATCGGCACGGTCAAGAAGGTGACGCGAGACCGCGACGGGCTCGCGTGGCTGCGCTTCCACACGGCGCGTGCGCTCGAAAAGCACGATGGACTTCAGTTCGAGGCCGTGGACGAGAACGGAAAGCACCTTGGACTTGGCATCGTCGAGATGCGTCAGGCGATTTCGCGCCGTCCCGTCTTCGAGGTGAATGCGGGCGTCGATGTCGAAATCCTGCTGCCGGAGGGCGGCGCGTCCGCGAATCTCCGCGAGTCGTCCCAGCCGAATCTTGCGACGGCGCTGAAGCCGGGACTGAAGATCTACTGCTCGATGTCGAACGCCGTCAAGCGCCTGTTCCCGATGCCGTCGTTCCGTCCGAGCGACTACGCGGGCGGCTGCGCACTCGACGTCACGGTGAAACTGGCGAAGACGGGGCTGACGGCAGTGTCCCGTCCACTTATTACAATAAGTGGACAAGGGGAGGCCGCGCAAAATACGCCGGACGAAAGCCGTTGTTCGGTGTCGCTGGCGTTGCCGTTGGAGTCGGCGAAGGCGCCTGACAAGACGGCGGGCGCGGTCGAAAAGGCGTTCGCGAAACTGGGCGGCACGGGCTATCGGCTCGGGCATCTTACGGTCGAAGACCCCGAAAAGCTGTTTGCGCCGCCGCACGCGCTGAACGACCTACGCCGCGATCTCGTCGAGAAGCTGGATGAGCTGCGCGATCGGCTGCGGCGCGCGAAGATCGACGCGGCGCTCGCGGACGAGGACGCGCCGACTGCGGCGGACGCGCGCCCGTGCGCTGTGCGGCGCGTCAAGATCCGTCCGGGGCAGAAGCTGCCGCCGGGCGACTGGGCGGAAATCGTCGTCGCCATCAACGCGGATACGGCGGACGACGTGCCGGCGCGGGAGACGTCGACTGATGCTGACGGGCGTCCGCCTGTGCGGCTGGCGCTGCCCGTCTACACGCCGGAGCCGGACTTCAACCGTCTGCGCACGGCGGTGAAGCGGCTGTTGCGCGCGGGTTACGCGAAGTGGGAATGTGCCGATCTCGCGACGCTGCGCTTACTGACGGCGCTGGGCGTCACGGACATCACGGCGGACGGCACGCTTGCGGCGTTCAATTCGCGCGCACTGTCCGCGCTGACGGCACGGGGCGTGACGCGGTTTGTCGCGAGCCCCGAAAACAGCCGCGAGAACCTGCAGTATCTCGCTGAGTCGGGGTACGCCGTCGAGTTCCTCGTGCAGCAGTCGACGCCGCTTTTCCTGTCGCTCACCGAGCCCGCGCCGTATGCGTCGGAGACCCTTTGCACGTTCCGCAGGGACGGCCTGTGGGTGACGACGAAGCGCGTGCCGCGCACGTTTGCGGCGCCGTCCGGCGTCGCGACGCGGCTTGACCTCTCGTGGGATCCGGATCATGTTGACTGACACCTTCAAGAAGCTGGCGCGCCTTGCGTGGTTTCTGCCGGGCTTCCTCCTCTGGGCGGCGTTCCCGCCGATGGGCGAGGGCAGCGACTGCCTCTTCGCCCTCGCGCCGCTTCTCTGGCTCGCGCGTCGTGACCGTCCGGGCGTGTCGGCGAAGCGGTGGTTTCAGAACGGCCTCTTCTTCTGGGTGGCGACGCTCGCGTGGATGCCGGCGATCGTCAAGAACGGCGGACCGTGGCCGCTCGTCGTCCTCGGCTGGTTTGCGCTCGCGGCTTACTGCGCCGGGTACTTCGCGCTCTTTGGGTGGGCGTCGGCGAAATACTGGGACTGGGCGCGCGGCACGCGCGCGGCGGCGCACGGGGGCCTGTCCCTGCGGCTCTTCGGCGTCCTGATTGTCGAGCCCGTGCTGTGGTGCGGCCTTGAACTCGTGCGTGCGCGGCTCTTCGGCGGGTTCGCCTGGAATTCGCTCGGCGTCGTGCCGGCGAACTTCGGGTTCGGCGCGCCGGCGGCGCTCGGCGGCGTCTACCTCTGCTCGGCCGTCGTCATCCTCGTCAACGGCTCGCTGGCCGGCATCGCCGAGCGCGTCTGGAAGCCGGAGCGCAGCGGCTTCGCGTGCCTGCGGAAGTTCGGCTCGCTCGAAACGGTCGCCGCGTTTGCGCTGATCTTCGGCTTCTACGCGGCGGCGAAAGCGGAGGCGGCCGGGCGCGGCGTGCGCGACGCGGGTGACGTGGGGGGCGCGAGCCTGAAGGTGGCCTTGGTTCAGCGCAATTTCCCGTGCGTCTTCAAGGCGCAGGAAGACGACCCGTACGCGGTCTACTCGAATTTGCTCCAGAATGTCGCGCTGCTGAAGCCCGACCTTGTCGTGCTGGCCGAGAGCGCGCTCTGCGAGTTCGGGCCCGTCGACCAGCAGGGCGCGCTGCGCTTCGCGGCGTTCGTGCGCGAGCAGACGGGCGCGGCGCTTCTCGCGGGCGGCACGCGCTACGAAGACGGCAAGACCTACAATTCGGCGGCGTTGTATGAAGGGCAAGACCTTCAAACCTACGACAAGGTTCATTTGGTGCCGTTTGGCGAGTTCATTCCCGGCGACAAGTGGTTCCCGGCGCTGCAGAAGTTCGCGCCCGTCGGCTCCTGCACGCCCGGCGAGCCGCGTTTGCTGACGCTCGCCGCGCAACCCGCAACTCACAACTCGCACCCCATCCCTCTCGGCGTTGCCATCTGCTTTGAGGACACGGATTCGGCGCTGATGCGGCGGGCGGCGGCGCAGGGCGCGACGGCTCTCGTCTTCATCACGAACGACAGCTGGTTCTCGCAGTCGGACGAAGCCCTTGCCCATGCCTGGCAGGCGACGGCGCGCGCCATCGAGACGGGGCTGCCCGTCGTGCGCGTCGGCAACTCAGGCGTGACGGGAACGATCACGCCGCAGGGCCGGGCGACGTGGCTCCTCGGCACGGAGGGGCGTCCGCTCGTCGACCGGCGCGGCACGCTGTTCGACCGCATTCCGCTTACGGACGGCGCGGCTCGTCCGACGTTTTACGTTCGTTGGGGCGACCTCCCGCTGGCCGTGGCGTTTGCGCTCTTGGTTGGCGGCCTGCTCCTGATTGTCCGGCACAGAATTTGATATAATCCGCACGTGAACGTTCATGTCATCATCGGAGAGGACGACTACCTCGTCGGCGAGACCGCCAAGAAGACGGTCGGCGACGGGGTGGGCCTCGAAGTCGTCGATTCCGCGAACGCGACAAACGCCGAGTTGCAGCTCGCCGACCTCGCGCGCGCGGACGAAAGTGTCTCGACGCCGCCGTTCCTGGAGCCGAAGAAGGTGACGTGGTGGAAGAACGTCGGCTTTCTGCCGGGCGGCAAGTCGTCCGAGGAGGTGAAGACGGCGCTGGAGCGCTTCGCGAAGAAGCTTGCCGCCGCGCCGCTCCCCGACAACCAGCAGTTCATCCTTTCCGGCCCGCACCTCCTGAAGACGTCCGTCTTCGCGAAGACGCTGCAGGGCTGTGCGGAGGTCGTCGTCTTCGCGGCGGGCAAGCCGTGGGAGGCCGCGCGGAACGCCGCCGCGCGCGCCGTCGACTTCGCGCAGGAGATGGATCTCGTCTTCGCGCCCGGCGTTGCGGAGAAGTTCGTCGCCGTCGTCGGGGCGGACGCGCGGTCGATCCGGAGCGAACTTGCGAAGATGCGCGACTACTTGGGGCCGGATGCGCACACGGTCTCGGCGGCGGACGTGGAGGCGATCACCTCGCAGGGCGTGGGCGTCGAGCCCGTGCCGTGGGACGTGACGGACGCGATCGGTCGCCGCGACCTCGCCGCCGCGCTGGCGGCCCTGCGCAAGTTCGAGCTCGAAAACGGGTTCGCCGTCTTCATGACGGGCGTCATCGAGCGGTTCTTCCGCCAGCTCCTTGACGTCGCGGCGGGGCGCACGGAGGGCCTAGCGCCGTTCACCGTGAAGAAGAACGAGGGCTTTCTGCGGAACTGGACGGCGAACGAGCTGCGCGCGGCGCGCGGCCGCTTCGTCCTGCTGCGCGAGAAGATCGTCTCGGGCGTGGCGAGCGGCGACCTGCTCGTCGTCCCGACGCTGGTGCGCGTCATGCGCCGAAGGAGAGTGCGATGAGCCATGAGATGCTGAATCTCGCGCGGGCGGCCGAACACGTCCACCTGGAGCCGAACGAACTGAAGCACGTCGCCCAGCGCGGCGAGATCGAGGCGACGAAGCGCGGCGACGACTGGTACTTCGCGCACCGCGCGCTCGACGAGTGGGCGCAGCGCAACCTGCTCGCGGCGAACGCGCGCGACCTGAAGGCGCAGCACCGCGCGATGATGGACGAGAACCGCCGCGCCGCGCATGCGGACTGGGGCGTGGCGGAGCTGTTCCACGCCGAGACGATCGACCTCGCCGTGGGCGCGAAGGCGAAGGGCGGACTCATCCGCGACATGACGGATCTCGCCGAGAAGGGCGGGCTCGTCTATGACGTCGAGGGGCTGTACAAGGAACTCGTCGCGCGCGAGGAGGCCGCGTCGACGGCCATCGGCGAGGGCGTCGCCCTGCTGCATCCGCGCTTCCACGACCCCTACCTCTTCGAGGAGAGCTTCGTCGCCTATGGGCGCACGACGCGGCCCGTCTTCTTCGGCGCGCCGGACGGCGAGGGCACGCGGCACTTCTTCCTCGTCTGCTCGACAGACCACGTGCTTCACCTCCACATCCTCGCGCGCCTCGCGATTCTCGCGCACGGCACCGACCTCATCGAACGCCTCGACGCGGCGGAGGACGCCGATGCCGTGCTCGCGGCCATCCGCGCGAGCGAAGAGCCGTACCGAAAGCCATGAAAAAGTTTGTCTTCTTTGACTTGGACGGAACGCTCGCCGACACCGATCCTGACATTCGCGGCGCGTGGAAGGCGGCGCTCGCCGACCTCGGCCTTGCGTGTCCCGACTTCGACGCGAAATTCGTCGCGGGGCCGCCGATTGACGAGATGACGCGGCAGCTCTTTCCCGACCGCTTCACGCCGGCCTTGGCGGACGCGATTCGTGAAGGGTTCGCGCGACACTACGACCACGACGGCTTTCCGCAGACGCGCGAGTATCCGGGCGTGCTGGGCGAGGTGCGCCGCCTGAAGGCCGAGGGCCGCACGGTCGCCATCGTCACGAACAAGCGGTTCGTCGGCGCGACGGCGATGGCGCGGCACTTCGGCTGGGACGCGCTTTTTGATGGCGTCTTCGCGGGCGACATGACGCCGCCGAAGGTGCGCAAGCCCGAACTCCTGCGGCGCGTCCTCGCTGCCTACAGGGCCACGCCATCGGACTGCGCGCTCGTCGGCGACACGGCGAGCGACTTCGAGGCGGCGGCGGCGAACGGCGTCCGCGCAATCGGCGTCGCGTGGGGCTACGGCCGTCCGGAGGAGCTGGCGCAGGCGGACGCGATCTGCCGGACGCCGCGTGACGTGCGCGCGGCGTTGTCCGAGTGATGGGCGCATTTGGTATAATACGGGGCCAAAGACTGATTTGACCGATGCTGAATGCACTTTTACTGGCTGCCCTCGTCGTCGCGCACGATTCCGGATACTACACGTCGCTCGCGAACCACGTGCAGCGGTGGCTCCGCCAGGAGCAGGTCGCCGCGCGCGTCGTCACGCCGCGCGAAATGCCGTCCGCGCTGACGAAGGAGCGACTGGCGTTCCTCGTCGGCTTCGCGAATCCCACGGCGGCGGAGATGAAGACGCTACGCGACTTCCGGGCGCGCGGCGGCAAGCTCGTCGTCTTCCATTCCGCATCGTCGGCCCTCGCCGACCTGATGGGCGTGAAGCCCGTCGGCTACGCCGCCGCGCCGACACCCGGCGCGTACAGCCGCATGACCTTCGCCGCCGGGGCGCTTGCGGGGGCTCCGGCCTCCATTCTCCAGACGTCGAGCGTCCTCCAGCGCGCGCGCCCGGTCGTGGGCCGCTCGCGGACGATCGCGACGTGGGCCGACCGCGCGGGACGCGCCACGGGCGAGCCGGCGTGGCTCGCGTCCGACGCCGGGTTCTGGATGACGCACGTCCTGCTCGCGGACGGCGACGAAGACCAGAAGGCGCGGCTTCTGGGCGCGCTCGTCGGCGCGGTCGATCCGTCGGCGTGGAGCCTCGCCGCCCACCGCCGCCGCGTGAGCGCGAAAGCCGCCGAGACGCGGGCCTTCGCCTTGCGGCAGGTGCCGCGCGCGGGCGAGATCCACGCGACGTGGGACCATTCGGGCTGCGGCCTCTACCCCGGCGACTGGGCGAAGACGCTGCGCGTCCTGCGCGAGGCGCGCGTCACGGATCTCTTCGTCAACGTCGCGGGCGCGGCGTTCGCCCACTATCCGAGCGACGTGCTGCCGCGCTCGAAGACCTTTGCGCAGGAGGGCGACCAGCTCGCCGCCTGCCTCGCGGCTGCGCGCGGCACGGGCATCCGCGTCCACGCCTGGATGATCTGCTTTTCCGCGACGCGCGGCGCGCCTGCGACGCTGGAGGCCTACCGTGCGCGCGGCTGGCGGCTGAAGACGCCGAAGGGTGCGCTGACGGACTACCTCGACCCGTCGAATCCGCAGGTGCGCGCGCACGTCCTCGCCGCGCTTGACGAACTGCAGGCGCGTGCGCCGTCGCTCGCCGGAATCCACCTCGACTTCGTGCGCTGGGGCGATGCGGCGGCGAAGCCGAAGAACGCGGCGACGGCCGTCACGCAGTTCGTCGCCGAGGCGCGGCGGCGCGTGAAGCGTCCGAAATGGCTCACGGCCGCCGTCTACGGCAAGTATCCGGCCTGCGTCGCGACGGTCGGGCAGGACTGGCTCGGCTGGCTTGACGCGGGGCTCGTCGACTACCTCGTGCCGATGAACTACACCGAGTCGAACGCGAAGTTTGAGGAGCTCTTGTCCCTGCAGGCGACGCCGCGCAGCCGCGCGCGGCGGATCATCGCCGGCATCGGCGTGACGGCCAACGAGTCACGGCTCGACGCGCGGCGCGTCATCGAGCAGATCAACCTCGCGCGCCGGTACGGCTTTGCGGGCGAGGCGCTCTTCGACCTCGACACGACGCTCGAAAAGGCGGTCTTCCCGTACCTGAAGCTCGGTATCTGGTAGGAGGGGCGGCATGGCGGATGACACACCTCGGTTCTCGGTCGGGCGCGTGACGCGCTTTTACATCCCGCTGCTGCTGCAGGGGTTTTCGCAGTCGCTTTCCTATCCGCTCGTCGCCGGCATCGTCACGCACGGCGCCTACGGCGTGAACGCGCTCACGGCCTTCAGCCAGGGGCAGATGATCATGTTCATGGTCGGGGCGTTGGGCGGCGGGCTCGTCACGACGGGGCTCGTCTTCGCAAAGACGTACTTTGGCTACGTCTCGTTCAAGCGGCTCAACACGCTCATGATGGTGGCGCTCCTCGCGCTCCAGTGCGTGCCGGCCCTGCCGGGGATCGACCGCTGGATCTTCGAGGGGTTCTTCCACCTGCCGCCGGAACTCGCGGACGTCTCGCGGTGGACGCTGCTCTTCGGCGTCGTCATGAACGCGGGATTCTTCGTGCGCACCGTGCCGATGGTCGTGCTCTTCAACAACCTCGAAAGTGGCAAGTCGAACAACGCGACGCTCATGCGCATCTTCGTGACGCTGGGGTTTTCCGTCGTCTTTCCGCGCGTCGGTCTCGTCGGCCCGTACTGGGGGCTCTTCGCGCTGACGGTCGGCGTCTGGGTCGAGACGCTGCTCACGTGGCTCTACGCGCGGCCCTACGTGCGGCGGCTGCCGAACCGCCCGACGGACGACCTCGACCGCCATGCCGAGCTGCTGCCGTCGTCCTCGTCGCTGCTGGCCGAGCAGTTCAGCTTCACGCTGCCGCTTGCGCTCGGCGGCTTCCTGCTCGCGAGCTCGCCGCTTGTCGTCGCGGCGTTCGTCGCGCGCACGGCGCATGCGGCGGACATGCTGGCGATCCACTACGTCACGCTCGGCGTCGCGAACCCCGTCGCCTTCGCCGCGCTGAAGCTGCAGACGGTGGCCGTCAAGTTCACGCCGGAGTATCCGGGCGACCGGCGGCTGCTCGGCTACGCGCTCGTCGCGGGGCTCTGCCTCGGCGTCATCCCGCTCGCCTTCGCGACGCCGCTTGTCGGCAACTGGTACTTCGGCACGTTCCAGAACGTGCCCGCGCACATCGTGCCGACGGCGCGGCTCGCGATCGGCATCTACTCGCTCATCGCGGTCATCCAGGTCGTCCGCGCCCGGATCGAGGGCATCGCCGCCGCGCGGAAATGCCCGAAGGCGGTGATGTGCGGACAGATCGCCTACACGCTCTCGCTCATCACGACGCTGTCGCTGCTGCTGCCGCTCGGCGTGCCGGGCTGGGCGATGGCCGTCACGACGATCTTCGTCGGCCCCGTCTGCGTGACGCTCGCCGTCTACGCCGCGCTGGCGCATTACAAGTCCGATCAGTCATGAAACGCAAATACAAAGTCGTCCTGGCCTATGACGGCACAGGATATTCCGGCTGGCAGTATCAGGAGAACGCCCTCGGCATCCAGCAGGTCGTCGAGGACGTTCTCGCCTATCTGGAGGGCGCGCCCGTGCGCGTCTTCGGCTCGTCGCGGACGGATGCGGGCGTGCACGCCGTCGGGTTCGTCGGGCACTTTCACCTGACGAAGCCGATTCCGCCGAAGAACCTCGTGCGCGCGATGAACTCGCGCCTCCCGGAGGCGGTACGCGTGCTGAAGGCGGCCTACGCGGCGGAGGACTTCGACGCGCGGCTCTCGGCGAAGGGCAAGGAATACCGCTATCAGCTCTATCAGGCGGACATCCTGCCGCCGCATCTTGCGCCCTACTGGACGTTTTGCCACCGTCCGCTCGACCTCGCGGCCATGCAGGCGGCGGCGCGGCACTTCGTCGGTGAACACGACTTCCTCTCGTTCGCGGCGAATCCGAACCGCGAGCTGGAGACGACGGTGCGGCGCATCTTCTCCTTTGACGTGAAGAAGGTCGGGCACCGCTACACGTTCATCGTGCGCGGTGACGGCTTCCTCTACAAGCAGGTGCGCTCGATGGTCGGCTTCCTCATCTCCGTCGGCAAGGGCCACGAGAGGCCAGAGGCCGTGCGCGAGCTGCTGGCGACGCATCCGCCGCGCACGGCCCGTGTCGAGACGGCGCCTGCGCGCGGTCTTTTCCTCTGGAAGGTGTTCTATCGGTTTCGTGATCGATGAAGTTCGCGAAGGAAAACACGAGGGAGAATTCGCATGAATCAACTCATTGTCAGCCATTTCGATATCGAGGGGCGCATCTGCGGGGCTTTGGGGCTCTTGACAATGTAAAGCAAAATGCGGTATATTATTCGCAATTCAACTCATTGGAGAAAAGTCATGGCAAAAAGGTTGCCACCGGATCTGTATTATGCCTGTTCTCCTGTCGTGCGGACGGAACGCCCCGTTGCAGATGAAGGACGTGCGAAACGCAGGGCTGCCTTGCAGGCGTTGTCCGGTTCATGGAAAGACGCGCGGTCGACCCAGGAGATCATTCGCGACATTGAGGGGCATCGCACGAGAGGAAGGGCCGTTGTCCTATGATTCTCATTGACACGAACATCTGCATCGCCTATCTTCATGGCGACAGAAACGTCACGCGAAAGCTCCTTCGGGCGGATGAGACCGATCATGTCATGATTCCCGGCATGGTTGAAGGGGAACTGTTCTATGGCGTCGAGAAGTCTGGTCGCAGGAAAGAGAATCGTGAAAAGGCAGAGCAGTTGTTGGCTCTCATCCCCGTATGTCATGCCGATGATGCGGTGATGAAGAAATTCGGCGAACTGAAAGCGGCTCTTGAAAAGAAGGGGACTCGTGTTGATGATGCTGATGTGCTGATTGCGGCAACCGCCCTGTGTGCGGATGCCACGCTTGTGTCCGGCAATGTCAGGCACTTCAAGCGTTTCAAAGGGCTGAAACTCGAAAACTGGTTTGAGGATGCCTCGACCTCGGCATGATTCTGGCGGATTGAAGTTCGCGAAGAAAACACACGAGGGAGAATTCGCATGAGTTAACACGCGTTCCCGACCGAGGAACTGGTCGTCGGGTAGATCCACTCATTTTGCCGCGTCTGGGATCTCATCAAGAGATGCGTCCTCGAACACGAGGAAGCGTCCGTCGGCATCGGCACGGCGCAGGGGCGCGACCGTCGCCGTCAGCCGACGCCGCCATCAGGTCGGCCGCCGCGCTCTTCAGCGATTGGTCGAAGCCGAGCGAAACATGATTCGCGGAACCGGCTGTCGTCTGCGAATCCGAAAACCGCGTGGCCCTCTCGGACGGCGTAGATGCGTCGGCTGTCAACTTGTCCTTCTGAACGAAAACGGACTCAAGGCCAAGTCGTCGGTACGCAATCGCGCGTCCGACAAGGCGTTTTTGAAGTGCGAAGGTCTGGCGGGCGTTGAAAAGCCCTTTCTCGTGGCACGCATCCAGCAACGCCTCGCCGTCGATTTCCCCTTCGCCCAGTTGCGCCACGATTTCATCGACGGCAGCCGCATCTGCCGCTGTCGGTTGCAGGTGCGGGACTTGCGCCGCGCAGTCCACACGAAGCTGCGCATCAAGCGGTTTCTGCGCGCACCCGGAGGCGGCAAGAAGCCCGCATAAAACGCCTTGGCCCAGCGCCGCGCGCCACGTGCGTTGCAGCGCCTGTCCGCAGACGGTCAAGGACTTGGTCCGCATATCCAACAGGTTCGGCGTTTTCTTCATCGTCAATCCTCTCCTTATCGGGTCATTGAGATTCGGACGACAGCACATACGTGCCATGCGCAAACATTATACCATTTCTCAGCGGGCTTTACGCGGACGGGCGAAACAGGGAATCCGTGTCCCCCCCAATTCGAGCTCCATCCACCCAGGGCATGAGAAGATGTGCTATAATACGCCCATGCCTGTGAAAGTGACATTCCGCAAGGAACTGAGCGCAGAAGAGAAGAAGCTCGCCGAATGCGCACGCGCCGCGAGTCGCGATGCCGTGAAGGCCGCGTTTGCGGCTGGGCTCTCGATTACCGTTGCCAAGGGTCGCAAGATTGTCGAGATCGCTCCCGACGGGACGGAAACGGTCATCGGGAGCTTTTAGAGGGCGCTTGCGATGTCTATTGAAGTCCGAGAATATGATCGAGACATAGGAATGTTTATCTTGAGGCTGATTTTCGGCCTCATCGGGATTGTCGGACTTTTGGTGTTGACTGCCGGATTCGTGGCTTGGCTGAGCGACCGCTCTGCGTATGCGTCGGTGTGGACTGCGCTCGTGGGCGACGAACCCTACTGTCGCGTTGGACGGTCAGGAGTCGGTTTGGGTGGTGGAACGCTTTGGCGGTTGACGCCGAATGGCCTATTGCCCGCCTGCCATGAGATCTGCCTGTCGGTTGCGTCTCTCGCGACGGCGATTTTCAGCCGTTGGTGGTTGTATGCTCTCGTCGTGGGGTTGGCGATTCTTTTCTGATGGATTAGAAAGTAATCGTTGCATTGCCCCTGTCCCGTTTCACGATAAGCCTCCATTCTCACTTTTTAAAAAAGTGAGAATGGAAATGACAATCCGCAGGGCTTTGGGCGCTTGACAATGTAAAGCGAAATGCGGTATAGCATCCACAACATCATGAGGAGAAAAGTCATGGCACAAGTGCACTTTAGGGTAGACGACCATGTGAAGCATGAGACGGACGAGCTGTCTGTCATGCAGACGAGGAAGCCCATCGAAGATGAAGGCCGCGCGAAACGCAGGGCTGCCTTGCAGGCATTGTCTGGTTCATGGAAAGACGCGCGGTCGACCCAGGAGATCATTCGCGACATTGAGGGGCATCGCACGAGAGGAAGGGCCGTTGTCCTATGATTCTCATTGACACGAACATCTGCATCGCCTATCTTCATGGCGATAGAAACGTCACGCGAAAGCTCTTTTGGGCGGATGCATCGGCCTCGGCATGATTCTGGTGGATTGGAATTCTCGAAGGGACGTAAAAGCTGTGGGTGCAACGAGATATTTATGCAGAGTCAAAGGGTTTTAGCCGCAGAGAACGCAAAGGACGCAAGGCTCATGCCGCG
>CAKURH010000096.1 GCA_934675625.1 uncultured Kiritimatiellota bacterium | reverse complement strand
CTGTTGACAAAACCGCGCGGAGAATACGCGTCCGAGGAGGTCAAATGAGCCTTAAGTTAGCGGCATTCGGGTCTGACCCTTTTTGTGCTGAACAACATCTTCTCGGCTGGGGATCTGGCGGGTGCGTCGCCGTTCACGGTCGGCGCGTCGCAGCTCATCCCCGAACCGACGGGCGGGTTGCTGACGCTCCTTGGCTTTGCCATGCTCGCGTTGCGTCGCAAGCAGAAGGTCGTCTGAGAAAGTTCCGCCACAGATTCTCATTTCAAGAATTCCGCATGAGGCTCTCAAGACAAAAGAAGTTCCGCAGACAATTCTCAAAACTCCGTGCCTCCGTTTCTCCGTGTGAGGCAATCTGAACAAAAACGACAGAAAAGGATTGAAAATGAAGCGAAATATGAAAAATCTTATCTTTTTGAGTGTGTTGGCGGCGTCGGTCTCGGCGTGCGCGGCGGTGAATGACCTTGTGCTGACGTTCTCGTCCACAGGGCCAGATCGGTATCAGGACGGCACGCAGGTGCTAGACGGCGAATGTTACGCGCTTGTCTGGTTGCCGTCCGGTTCGACGGGGTTTGCGCTCGCCGGGACGGCGAACGGCCGCGCCAAGGCCGTGAACGCGGTTGGACAGATTGCGGGCGCGTCGGTGCGGACGGCGGCGAAAGCCGAAACGGCGCCTGTGACGGTGGCCGGGGCGGGCGAGACGGTCGCGTCGACGGTCTCGGCGCTGCCGAAGGATGTGCCGCAGCCTGAGATTAAGAGCATCCGCGTCGAGGGTGGACTCGTCTACGTGACGGTCGCGAACACGGTGCCGTATCTGCAGTACAACCTCGCGGCGGGGACAGACCCCGCGAACCTGAACGAGGCGCAGGCGGCGAAGAACCCCGTCAACGGTCAGGCGGACGGCGACATCATCCTCGTCACCCCGGCGAAGGCGGGCGGCGGCTTCTTCCGCGTCCAGCGCAACTGAAGTCGTGTAGAAGCAGGGCAAAGGGGGCTGGGCGCGAATCGTCCGGCTCTCTTTCCTTTCAAAAGTGTCAGACGACTGCACATGTTGCCCTGTGTGTGACAGTTTTTGCTATAATTTAAAGCCATGAATGAGGTTGACTTGAAATTTGGCAAGGTTTTTCTTTTTGTCCTGTCGCTTGGGGCTGCGTCGGCGGGCGCGGTCGAGACGGCGGTTCGTCGCGACATCCCGTATTATGCGGACGCGGCGCGGACGGCGGCGCGGGAGGCCTCGTTCGCGGCGTTTGACGCGCGGGCGAAGGCGGGCGAACGGCTCACGGTCGTCTTCTTCGGCGGCTCGCTCACGTGGAGCGCGAACGCCACCGACCCGAACGTGACGGGCTTTCGCGGCCTCATGGCGAAAGGTCTGTCCGAGCGCTATCCGGCGGCGCACTTCACGTTCGTGGATGCGTCAATCGGCGGCACGGGCTCGAACCTCGGCCTGTTCCGCCTGGAGCGCGACGTCCTCGCGAAGAACCCCGATCTCGTGTTCCTCGACTTCGCTTGCAACGACGGCGGGGAAAACGCGGCCCTGCCGAACACGTGCTGCTACGAGTACCTGCTGCGCGAGATGATTGGGCGCGGCATCTGCGTCCAGCAGATGTTCTTCACGTTCCGCGACTGGACGAAGCCCGGCGCCGTGCCGTCGAAGGTGCATCCGCGCCGCGATGTCTATCGGCAGCTCGCCCGCGCCTACGGGACGCCCGTCGGTGACGTCTACGAGACGGCTCTCTGGAAGCGGCTCAACGCGGGGTCTGTCCCCATCGAGACGGTCTGGCCGCTCGACGGCGGGCACCCGGACGACATCGGCTACCGCATGTTCGCGGACGCGGGGCTCGCCGGGTTCGCGCAGGGTGTGCGCGACGGCGCGGTCTGTCGCGTGCCGGAAAAGCCGGTGTTCGGCACGGTGCGCGACGTGCGACGGACGAATCCCGCCGAGGGTGCGCTGCCGGCGGGCTGGACGCGCCAACTTACCTACCGCACGTCGGCGTGGTACGACGGACTCTCCTCGCGCTGGATGGGCGATGTCGCCGCGTTTTCGGGGACGGTGCGGTCGCCGCTGACGGTCACGGCCCCCGGCAATTTCGTGGGCCTCTTCGGCGAGGGCGACAACAATTCGCTCGCGTTCACGGTCTCGGCGGACGGCCAGCCGGTTTTCACGGGCAAGGCGTCCACGGGCGTCGGACGGCTCTTCATCTGGCGCAGCGCGCGGCTGGACGACTGGGCGGACGGTGAGAGCCGCACGCATACCTTTGTCATAGATCCGATTCCCTCGGCGGACGGAAAGGGCGAGCTTCGCATTGGCTCGGTCTGCACGGCGACGCTTGTGCCCGTCCAGCCGGACGCGCACCTGTCGGCGCCCGCCGCGTCGGACGCGACGCTGGAGGCCCTCGACCACGCGCGCGGCAACTGATCAACGGAGGCGAATCTTCACATGAGAGAGAAACTGGCGAGCCGTCTCGGCTTCATTTTCCTGTCCGCCGGGTGCGCGATTGGCCTCGGCAACGTCTGGCGCTTCCCCTACATCGCCGGGCAGAACGGCGGCGGTTGGTTCGTCGTACTCTACCTCGTCGCGCTCGCGCTGATCGGCCTGCCGATTCTCCTCATGGAGTTCGCCGCCGGACGCGCCGCCCAACGGTCGATCGTGCGCCTCCATGCGACGCTGACGCCGGAGAAGTCCAAGGTGTGGCGGCTGCACGGCGTCGCGGGTTTCCTCGGCAACGTCATCCTCATGATGTTCTACACGACGGTCACGGGCTGGATGCTCATCTACTTCGCGCGCATGGCGTCTGGCGCGTTCGTCGGCCTCGATGCCGCCGCCGTCGGCGCGGCGTTCGGCGGCATGCTCGGCGATCCGTGGGGTATGGCGACGGCGATGCTTGCGGTGACGGCGGCCGCGACGTGCGTCTGCGTGGTCGGTCTCCAGAAGGGCGTCGAGCGCGTGACGAAGGGACTCATGCTCTGCCTCCTTGTGCTAATTGTCGTCCTCGCCGTGAACAGCGTGTGCCTGGACGCGAAGAACAGCGGCTCGGCCGGGCTCGCGTTCTATCTCGTCCCCGACTTTGCGCGCATGAAGTCCGTCGGCGTCGTCAAGGTGGTCGTCGAGGCGATGAACCATGCGTTCTTCACGCTCTCGCTCGGTATCGGCTCGATGTCGATTTTCGGCAGCTACATCGGACGCGACCGCACGCTTCTCGGCGAGACGCTGCACGTCTGCCTGCTCGACACGCTTGTCGCCGTCTCGGCGGGTGTCATCATCATCCCCGCCTGCTTCGCCTACGGGGTGCATCCGGGACAGGGGCCGGGGCTCATCTTCACGACGCTGCCGAACGTCTTCAACGACATGCCGCTCGGACGGCTCTGGGGCTCGCTCTTTTTCGTCTTCATGAGTTGCGCGGCGCTGACGACGGTCGTCGCCGTCTTCGAGAACATCCTCGCCTGCCTGATGGACTATTTCGGCTGGAGCCGCCGCACGGCCGGGCTCGTCACGGGCGGCGCGCTCGTCTTCCTCGCGCTGCCCTGCCTCCTCGGCTTCAGTGTCTGGGGGGCGTTCCAGCCGTTCGGCGCGGGCTCATGCGTCCTCGACCTGGAGGACTTCCTCGTCTCGAACCTGATCCTGCCGCTCGGAGGGCTGGCCTTTGCGCTCTACTGCTGCCACCGTTTCGGCTGGGGCTGGCGGAACTTCCTCGCGGAGGCGAACACGGGCCACGGCCCGCGCGTGCCGTCCGCGCTGCGCGTCTACTGCGCCTACGTCCTGCCGGTCCTCGTCATCGTCATTTTCGTCCTCGGCCTCGTGGACAAGTTCGCGCCCCATGCTTCGCATTGACATCATCAGCGTCCAGCCCCGCATGTTCGAGGGCTTCCTGACGGAATCTATCGTCGCGCGCGCCGTCCGAAAGGGCGCGTGCGCGGTGAACGTCGTCGATCTGCGCGCGTTTGGCGAGGGCCGCTGGAAGAAGGTGGACGACAAGCCCTATGGCGGGGGCCCCGGCATGCTGATGAAGTGCGGCCCGTGGTTTGCCGCCGTCGAGCAGTGCCTGGGGCCGGACGGCCCGGCGCCGGAGGCCGCGAGCCTGCGCGCGGCCGGCGTGCGGGTGGTGATGACCGATCCGAAGGGCGCGGTCTTCTCCCAGCGCGCCGCGGCGGCGTTCGCCGCGCAGGCGGTCGGCGATCCCCCGGCGCTGCGCCAGCTCATCTTCCTCTGCGGACATTACGAGGGCTTTGACGCGCGCATCGAGACGCTGGCGACGGATCGCCATTCGCTCGGTGACTTCGTGCTGACGGGCGGCGAGTTGGCGGCGGCGGCGATGACGGACGCGATTGTGCGGCTTCTGCCCGGCGTCTTGGGCGGCGGGCCGGCGGCGACGGCGGCGGAGAGCTTCGGGGCGGACGGCCTTCTCGAATGCCCGCAATACACCCACCCGCCGGAATTCCGGGGAATGAAGGTGCCCGACGTCCTGCTGTCGGGCGACCACCGCCGGATCGAGGCGTGGCGCACGGCTGAAGCGCGGCGTCTCACCGCACGCGACAGGCCCGACCTTTTGAGTGAACCGTCCGGCCTTGCGCGGCGTTAGACGAAGTAATGAAATCACTTCTTTTTTGCGCGTCGGCGCTGTCGGTCCTCGGTCTTGCGGCTGCGGAGAACGTTGAAACGAATTCGGTCGCGGATCTCGGAACCGTCACGGTCGAGGCGAATGCGCTCTCGAAGTATCGCCCCGAGACGGTGACGGGCGGCACGTTCACGGGCGAGCCGCCCGAAAAGCTCCCGGTCACCGTCGACACGCTGACGGAGGACTTCATCCGCGAGCGCAACCCGACGGACATGAACGACCTGCTGCGGCAGGTGCCGGGCATCGAGACGGGCGGCACGTCGCTGCTCGTGCGCCAGCCGGGGCTCTTCTCCATTCGCGGCATGGGCGGCACGGAACCGGCGTTCGACGGCGTGATTCCCGTCGGGCGCGGCGCGGGGCTGTTCATGGATCCGGCGATGATGGAGCGCGTCGAGATCGTGAAGGGGCCGATCGCCTCGCTGTCGGGCGGCGCGGGCGCGCAGCAGAACAACAACGGCGCGGGCGGCTCGATCAACATGTACCTGAAGGGCGCGCACCTCCGCGACAGCGAGATCAGCTTTTCCGAGCAGACGTCCGTTGGGCGCAACGTCTGGCGCCAGCGCGGCATGATTGACGCGAACGAGGTCGTCGTCGAGGACAAGTTCGCGGTTCGCCTCCCCGCCTCCTTCGACATCTACTCGCCCGCCTACATCTCCAGCGGCTCGCAGAAGGGGGCGCGCCCACGCGAGCAGTACACGCTCGCGCCGTCCTTCGTCTTCAAGCCGACGGAGGACGTGACGTTCGGGCTGAAGACGATGTTCGTCTCGTCCGACAGCCCAAGCTACATCGGCATCCCCGTCTGGCGCGGCGAGCCCGCCGGCGGCTACGGCTGGAACGAGTCGTCGTGCCGTCCGTCCGACCGGACGAAGTATCGGGGGATGATGGTCAACCCCTACGTCGACTGGCAGGTCACGGACGACTGGCTCCTCAAGTTCGGCGGCTCGTTCATGTATTCCGACTGGGAGCAGAAAACGCGCGAGCCGTATGTGCCGTCTCTGCGCAGTGCGACGAACCCGACCGGTGACATGGCCAGCCAGGCCGAGTATGATCAGGTCATGAACCACTTCTACGAGACGGGGGAGTGGCTGACGGGCAAGAAGTACATGACCTCGTCATTCTCTGAATCAAGCGCCATTCAGCGCAACTTCAACCTCTACGCGCGCTCGGTCTACACGAAGAATGAATTGCCGTTCGGCTTCCGCAACATGTTCCTTGTCCAGCCCGACTTCTACTACCGCGACGGCGATGCGTTCGGTGCGGCGGTCTCGCGCTACGGCGCAACCGTGCAGGACTCGATCGGCTGGGGCTGGGTCACGCTTCTCGCGGGCCTGCGCTATGACTACTTCGTCGAGAACGCCTCGGTCGTGACGACGACGGGGCGCGGCGGAACGACAACGACAGCGCATTACGACGAGGCGCATGCCTTCGCGTTCTCGCCGCGCGGCGGCCTCACGGTTCAGCCCCTTGATTGGCTCGTCTTCTTCGGCAACGTCTCGCAGACGCAGACGCCGACCTTGGGCTACCGCACGCCGGACGGGACGCGGCCGACCGACCCGTGGACGGCGACGCAGTGGGAGACGGGCGCGCGCATCCGCCCGCTGGAGAAGTTCTGGGTCTCGGCGTCCTACTTCAGCATCGAGCAGGAGAACACGCCCGTCCAGGACCGGCGGACGCAGGAAGTCTACTACGAGGGGCACAACCGTTCGCGCGGCGTCGACCTGTCGCTGACGGGCGACATCACGGAGAACTGGACGGTTCTGGCGATGTACACGCACACGCTCTACGAGGACTGCACGAAGTCGGGCAAGGCCGGTTCGTTCGAGCGCTTCCCGCGCCACGCCGTTACGCTGAACACGTCCTATCGCCTGCATGGGTTTGACGCGATTGAGGACATCGTCGTCGGCCTCGGCTACCGCTACCGCTCGATGAGCTACGCGACGATGCGCGGCGAGTACGTCAACGAGAACCTGCGGTTCGATCCGAGCCATGTCTTCGACGTCAACATGTCCGTGCCGCTCTCGAAGTTCGGGTGGCGCGACGACTGGTTCCTGACGCTTGGCGTGCGCAATCTCTTCGACGAACGCTATTTCGACACGTCGCGGCACTACTACGAATGCTTCGCGGGCGACCCCCGCACGTTCGAGATCGGCCTGCGCGGCAAGTTCTGACGCGGGTGAAGGGCAACGCGCGCCCATTCCGTTGTCACGCGTGTTTCCGCGTTCGGTCGGGGGGCGGAGAAAATGATATAATGTCCGCCATGAGATCCGTGCGGACCCTCTTCGGCCTGAAGCACTTCAAGCGCGTGCGCTTGGGGTGTAACCTTGTTCCCACTCTCCCGTAGACAGGACGCTATGGAAATCAAGGTCTTACAGAATGCGCCTCAGGCGAACACGCTCGGCACCGGGCTGGAGGGGTCTGTCCCCCAGGAAACGGTCGGCGCGTCCGCCGCGCCCGTGCTGTCGGGGGCGTCCGTCTCCGTCAAGGGAACGACGGACTTCGAAAAGCTGCTGGCCGAACTGGAACTGCAGCGCGACGAGCAGAAGGAAAAGATCGCCCGTGGGCAGTTCTCGGCGGCGCTCGCCGTTCTGGCCGGGCGTCAGGGCGGGCTTTCCCAGGCGCAGCAGGCGACGATCGCGTCCGTTGCCTCGACGTCGGCGGCGCTGGAGCAGGCGACGGCGGCTGTCCGCACGGCGGCGGGTGACCTCGATGTCGCGTCCGCGCTGCTGCAGGCCGAGTCGGAACGGCTGGCGCGGATGATCGAGGCGCAGAAGAAGACGCCTGAGGCGCGGCTGGCGGAGATTCAGGCCGAAGAAGAGAAGGACGCGGCACGGGCCGTGGCCGAGAAAGAGGTCGCGGCGGCGGAAGAGGTCGTGTCCGACGACGTGGCGGTCGAGGCGGAGTCGGACGAGATTAAGGCCCAGCGCGCGAAGGTCGCGGCGTTGCAGGGTGACGTCGCGGCGAAGACGGCGGCCCTTGAGACGGCGAAGGCCGGGCAGGCGTCCGCCGAGGCGGCCCTGAAGGGCGCGACCGCCGGACTGGACAGGGCGACGCAGCTCGTCGTCACCGATGCGGTGCGCCTCGCCGGGAAGATGGTCGCGGCGGCCGCCGCCGAACAGCCGGACGGCAAGCCCGTCGAGGAGAAGGCCAACGCGATGGTCGCGGCGCTCGGCGACTATGCGGACAAGATCGAGGAGATGCGCGACGACGAGCTGGCGGAGAAGATCGCCAAGACGGCGGTCGACATCCTCTTCCTCGCGGAGGCGCAGACGATCCTCACGCCGGGCGACCTGCCCGGCTACGAGCAGAAAGTTTGATCGAAACACACGAAAGGAAACGGGTCATGGCACAAGAGAACGTCAACGTCAGCGACGAGCAGATCCAGGAGGTCTTCTCCGCAATCGCCGACTTCACCACGGTGCGCGAGCTGAAGGGCATCTCGGATCAGGAGATCGAGAGCCTCTACGCGATGGGCGTCGAGAACTACCGGGCCGGGAACTACGCCGACGCCGAGAAGATCTTCCGCTTCCTGACGGTCTTCGAGCACACGAGCAGCAAGTACTGGACGGCGATGGGATCCGTCCATCAGGTCCGGGGCCGCTACGACGAGGCGATCAAGGCCTACCAGATGGCGAGCTTCTTCGACCTGCACAACCCGAAGCCGATGTACTACGCGGCCGAGTGCTTCGTGAAGACGGGCGACCTCGACAACGCCCGCAAGGCGCTCGCCTCGCTGGAGCAGTACGGGCCGAAGGACACGGAGAACGGGCGCCGCTTCCGGGCGAAGGGCGCGGAACTCAAGGCGCGCATCGCGGCGAAGTAAGGAGGTGTGACATGGCAATTGACGGCATCAACATTCAGAATCCCGTTCAGCAGCCCCCAGTCGCGGCGGCGAACGAGGCGCAGGTTCAGCAGGCGGTTGCGGAGATCGCGCCGCTCTTCGGGTCGAACCCCAGCGTCAGCGTGCAGGAGACGAAGCGCGTCGACGATTTGCAGGCGAAGCGCGACCTGTCGGACATCCCGGAGCTCGACGACGCCGACGCGGCGCTCTTGGACGGCGTGACCGCCGACCTGGAGGCCCTGATCGCGCTCTTGCAGGCCGAGCAGGACGAGAAGTCGATCGAGGCGACGAAGGCGCGCATCGAGTCGCTCAAGGGGCAGATGACGGCGCACCACGAGCAGACGATGAAGAAGGTCAGCGAGTCCATCGACGAGATCAAGAAGCAGGAGAAGGCCTCGCTCGCGAACAAGATCCTCGGCTGGCTCGGCGCGGTCTTCGCCGTCGTCGTCGCGGTCGCGTTGGTCTGCACGGTCGGCGGGGCGGCGGCCGCGTTCGCCGCCGTCGGCGCGGCGATCGCCCTCGCGACGATGACGCTCACCGAGACGGGAGTGATGGACAAGCTCGCCAAGGCGATTTCGCAGAGCCTCAAGGAGCAGCATCCGGACTGGTCGAAGGCGGCGTGCGACGCCTGGGCGCAGGGCATCCTCGCCGGCGTGCAGATCGCGCTGTCGGTCGCCTGCCTCGTGGGCGGCGGCGTGGCCTCGGCGGGCACGGGGCTCGTCAAGGTGTCCGACGCCGTGATGAAGGGCGTCAAGATCGGCATGACCGTCGCCAACTCGGCGATGGGCGCGGCGGGGCTCGTCTCGTCCGCCGTCTCGACGTCCGTCAACTACAAGGCGAGCGAGAAGCAGTCCGAAGTGACGGAGATGCAGCAGCTGCTCGTGCAGCTTCAGGCGATGCTGGACGAGGAGTCCGACGACCTGAAGGTGCTGCTCGCCCAGCTCAACGACGCCCTCGGCGCGCTCATCGAGCTTCTTGAATCGAAGCAGGAGACGCTCAACGACATCAGCCGGCACATCGGCGCGTAAGTTCACGGCTTTAAGAGAAGAAAGGAACATCATCATGTCCATTCAGGGAATTGAAAACGGTTCGGTCGACTGGAGCGCCGTCCTCGGCAAGGCGCTTTCGGACAAGGGAATCGGCGCGGCCGACAACGGCACGTCCGTCGTGCTGGACGGCGACAACGTGACCATCTCCGTGCGGGATCCGGCGTCCGGCGAGGCCGTCTCGCGCACGCTGGAGCTGCCGACGCTGCGGCCGGACAGCGTAGAGGCGGGCGCGACGAACTTCCTTCTCACGACCGCCGACGAGATTGATCAGCTCGCCGGGGGGCTTCGGGCGCTCGCACAGGAGTCCGGCGAGACGGCGCCCGCGCCGGGTGCGTCCGCGCCGTCGCCCGACGTCCGCACGACGGACGCGCAGAAGGCGCTGTTCTCGATTTACGAGCTCATGAACCTCATGCAGCAGATCGCCCAGCAGCAGCGCGACAGCGCCCGCGAGATCCGGCTGACCGAGCTGCAGAGCGAAGTCGCGAGCATCAAGAGCCAGGCCGCGCACCAGCGGCAGGCGGCCCTCTACGGGATGATCGTGAGCGCCGTGACGACCGCCGTGCAGGGGGCGATGCTCTTCGGCACGAGCGTCGCGAGCGTGAAGGGGCTTCAGAAGCTGGACCAGACCGGCGCCGGACAGGGCCTGAGCCAGGCGAAGGCGGACGTGAAGACGCTGGAGACGGCGCTCCAGTCCCCGTCGGACGCCACGGCCCACGCCACGGCGGTCGCGGGCAAGTCGTCCGACACGGTCAAGACGAACGTGGACGGGCGGCTTTCCGACGTCACCGCCGCGAAGGAGCGGCTGGAGACCGCGCAGAAGGCGCTCGCCGACGCGCCGGCGGACGCCGAGAACCGCGCGCAGCTGGAGCAGGCCGTGACGGACGCCAAGGCCGCCTACGGGCAGAAGCTGAATGACGCCCTCGCGAAGATGGACGCGGACTACGGCCGCGCCGCCGAGGCGACGAAGGCGGCCGAAGGCAAGTACGTGAGCGGGCATTCGCTCAAGCACCCGGTCAACACGCGCGCGAACTACAAGGCGATGGGCGAGGCCCAGCAGGCACAGTCCGCGCTGGGCTCCGAGCGCACGCTCCTGCGGGCGAAGGTCGCCGAGGCCAAGGCCCAGCTGGGCGACGTCGAGGGGCTGACGGCCGACCTCGCGGCGGCGCGCGGCGGCGTCAAGGTCGCGGAGACCGTCCTGAAGACGGATCCGGGCTACCATCTGGCGTCGAGCAACCCGGCCGCCTCCGGCGCCTACCAGCAGCTGACGCAGATGATCGGCACGGTCGGGCAGGGCCTCGCCCAGCTCGTGCAGGCCAACGAGGAGGCCAAGGGCACCGAGGAGCAGGCCGCGCAGAAGGAACTGGAGGCGCGCCGTCAGGAGACGAACGACCTCTTCCAGCAGGCGCAGGAGCTCATCAGCAGCGTGCGCGAGCTCTTGAAGGCCGTCATCCAGGCCGAGTCGCAGTCCGTCGAACAGATCATTAGGGCCTGACGACATGGGTGCGCACGCCTACATCGAAGCGGAAGACCTGGGACTCACCGTCCTGGGGACGATCCAGAACGCCTACACCGTCAACGGCGTCCATCGGCAGGACTTCGGCACGGCCGTCTACAAGGCGACCCTCTGCCGGACGGCCGCGCTGGAGGAGACGCTCGCGTCTTACGCCGAACTCGTCCGGACGCGCCAGGAGAAGCTCGACGAGCTGGGAGAGGCGCTGTCTGCGCTGAACAAGGCCTTCGCGCAGAAGACGAGCAAGACCAAGACGTCGGACAAGCTGCCGGTCGATTCGGCGGCGGTCTCCATCCTGCGCCGCTACGGCTTCACGGCCGCGACGAAGATGACGTACCCGGACATCATGAAGCTCCAGCAGAACGTCCAGTTCGCCCTTGACCAGGAGGACAACGAGCTTCAGCAGGACATGACCTCGCTGCAGGGCTACGTCTCCAAGCGCGACGACGCGATGCAGATGGCGGGCAAGCTGATGAAGAAGGTCAGCGGCACCCGTCAGCAGGGCATCCGCTACATCGGCAGCTGACGCGCGTCATTCGGGAGGGACGGGCTCGTCCCGTCCGCAAGTTTAAAAGACAGACAACAACAGAAAGGAATTTCACATGAACTCACCCTGCACAAGCACCCGGAAGGACTACGACGCCTTCCTCGCCAAGGTCGCGGCCCGGACGGGTCTCGCCGAAATGACGCCGGACGCCGAGGGCCTCGTCGCCTACAAGGTCGACGACGCCTACGTCATGAACCTCCAGTACGTCGAGCACTCGTCGAAGATCCTCTGCTTCGTCGAGCTGGCGACGCTGCCGAAGACGGCCGGCAAGGCGGTCTACCGCGAGCTTCTGACGGGCTCGCTCTTCGGACGCGAGACGGCTGGCGGGTTCTTCGGCGTCGAGCCGGAGTCCGAGACGGTCGTCTACCACTACCTCTTCGACTTCGACGCGCGCACGGCGGACGTCGAGGACTTCGTCGCGACGCTGGAGAAGATCCTGTCGCTCGTCGACGTCTGGGCCGGCAAGGTCGCCGACGCGCTCGCGGAACCGTCCGCGCCGGAGGCGGACTTCGCCGGACGCGAGCCCGAAGGGCTGATTCAGGTCTAAGGAAGGAGGGGACGCCATGCCCGTCAATCTCCAGACCTTCGCCGATTTCGCGGCGCAGCACACGGTTCTCACGTCCAAGAACTTCCACGTCCACGACGCGGACGGACAGCTGGAAGCCGGCTCCGCCTCGCTCAAGCAGTTCCTCGGCAACGACCTGAAGGCGAATCAGCGCACGATGGCGGCGTTTCGGAACTGCCTGTCGGCGCGGTACGGCGTCTTCGGCGAGCATGCGTTCGACGCCATCCTCGGCGCGCGCGCCGACGTCGGCAAGACGCTCCGCGCGAAGGACATCGCGTCGGTGATGCGGACGCTGAACCCGACGGACACCGGGGCCGTGCGGCAGACGATGATCGCGTCCCGCTTCGCGAACGAGGTGAACCGCCAGGTCGAGACGAATCCACGCGTCGTCGCCGCGAACGTCATGGGGGCGATGAAGGCGCGGCTGAACGAAAGCTTCGCGGACGACGTGATCTTCTCCCAGGCGGTTCGCCGCTGCACGACGCAGACGGCGCTGTCGCGGCTGATCGAGGACAAGATCAACGCGATCCTCGACATGAGCACGGGCGCGGGGGCGCGGCGTCCGCTGACGCCGGATGCCGCCCCGGCGGCGGCACACGCGCCCGCAGCGGCAGCGGCGAATCCGCAGGTTCCGACCGGCCTTCAGGCCCTTGACGGCGACACGTTCGGCGGCGCCGAGACGTCCGTCGAGGACCGGGTGCGCACCGGGGCCTTCGGCGCGGGCATGCGCGTCAACGAGAACGGCGTC
Source organism: uncultured Kiritimatiellota bacterium (assembly GCA_934675625.1). Classification (GTDB taxonomy): domain Bacteria; phylum Verrucomicrobiota; class Kiritimatiellia; order RFP12; family UBA1067; genus UBA1067. The sequence goes on along the minus strand of CAKURH010000096.1, from coordinate 2,251 downwards.
AAGTACGTCTTCGAGAAGCTCAAGACGAGCGGCGTCGAGCCGGGGTTCATCGTCCGCAAGGACTGGACGGCCGCCGACACGCAGACGATGATGACCGACGGGACGGATCTGGACCAGGTGGCGCGCACCGTCCTGGAGCAGCGGCTCGGGCGTCCGCTGACGGCGCAGGACGACGTCCGCGCGCTCAAGGCGCAGCACTTCGTCGCGATCCGCGACGCGGCGATGGCGGGCGTCGGCAACGTCCGCCGCCTCACGGAGCGCCACATCGTGAAGCTTGACTACAACGAGAACGACCGGCGTGTCCGCCACGGCGCGGCCCACATCGGGCACTTCCGCCTCCCGGTGCGCAACGCGATCAAGGGCGGCGCGTTCAAGGGCGCGTTCTTCCGGGCCTTCCGCCTGACGACGGCCAACGAGGCGTCCGCCGGCGCCGTCGCCGAGGCGCTCGCGAACGACCTCACGCGGGCGATGGGCGTGCCGACGCAGGAGCTGTCGCTCGTCAAGGGACGCTACTCGGACGGACACGAGAAGCTCATGCTCGTCTCGAAGTTCGCCCACGGCTACCGGGACTTCGACGGCAACTTCCTGCAGGACGGCCGTCTCGTGGGGCGGCAGGACGCCCACGGAAACGTGATCGAGCAGCCCGAGGACATCGGCCGCTACAAGGCGATGTTCCTGCTGCTCGCGGACCGCGACGCGGTCGGCTCGCACGGACAGAACAAGGGCATCGTGAACGGGCACTTCTTCGCCATCGACCCCGGCCACTCGTTGGAGGGCAACGGCGCGGCGCTTGAGATCCACGACGACTTCTCGTTCAAGGACACCCAGGGCGGCGTGTTCGAGAAGCGGTTCCTCAACTTCTCCGTCTTCGACGACAGCAACCGGTCCGAGAAGCTCAAGGGCATGGTGGCGATCCGCGACGCCTTCGTGCGCGGAGACTTCGACAACATTTTCAACGAATACGAGGCCCGCTTCCCCGCGGACGAAGGCGGCGACCCTGCGCTCGGCTCGGCCATCCGCAGCCGCCTTGGGGAGATGCGCGCGGAGTTCAACGGGCAATACGACCGCCTGATGGGCGTCTTCGGCGGGCAGCTCGCCGTCTACGACCACTTCCTGGCGTTGACGCCGGGCGACGACGCGACGGCCTGCAAGGTCATCGACGCGGTCGAGAACCTGGAGCGCCTCACGTCGCCGACCGTCGCCACGTCGAAGCACGGGGAAGTCCCGCTGCGCCACCTGGAGGTGACGCCGGAGACGCGCGTGCCCTGGCGGGTGAACGTCGCGCCGAATGGCGCGGCCGTGTTCACCTGCGACAAGCTGCCGGAGGCCAAGCGGCCGCTGCTGGCGAACCTGCTCCAGCGCGCGAGCGTGACAGACGTCGCGCTGGGCGCGGGCGGCGCGTTCACGTTCACGGTGCCACAGGCGAATCTGGCGACGTTCCTCGGCGCGTTCACCGAAGAGGCCGTCCGCGCCGCCGTGGCGAACGCATAGGTGTCGAACTTCGTGACGTGACAATTGGACGGGAAAGGGAAACCGATGACATTTGAGGAATTGATGGAGGCGGCGGGGCGGACGCTCGGCGTTGAGTTGGTGACATACGACGGGATGACGCAGCTGACGATTGACGATATGGAGGTTTCCCTTTCGGAAATCGCCGCGCTCGAATCCCTCGCCCTCAGGGGCTCCCTCGGCGAGCCGCCGCCGCAGGGGCTTGCGCCGCTCTACCGCGCGATGCTGGAGGCGAACTTCAGTTTCGCGGAAACGGCGGGCGCGACGCTGTCCGTCAACCCGGAAAACGGCGAACTGACGCTCACGCGCCTTGTGCCGCTCGCGCGGCTCGACGCCGAGGGCTTCCTGTCGATTCTCGAAAGCTTCGTCAACGTCTTGGAGGCGTGGCGAACGCTCGTCGCCGACTACCGTCCGGACGCGGCGGACGGTGCGCCGTCTCCGTTGTCCGACGACGGCGCACCGCAGATTGGCGGAAATTTCCTGCCGGTTTGAGGCGAAAGAGCCGTTGTGGGTGGGGACAGCCCCCCCGTTTGCCGGGGCCTGTCCCCCGTTGTTCGGGGGTCTGTCCCCCGATTCTGCGGGGCCTGTCCCCCGTCTCGTGTATCAGAAGCGTTTCAGAATTACGCCGATTCTGCTGATTTTCGCGACATAGCGAAGAATCTCGGAGGGTGCAACGAGATATTTATGCAGAGTCAAAGGGGTTTAGCCGCAGAGAACGCAAAGGACGCAAGGCTCATGCCGC
>CAKURH010000095.1 GCA_934675625.1 uncultured Kiritimatiellota bacterium | reverse complement strand
GCCCAACGGCGCGGCGGTTCGGGTCGTGCGCGGCGACGCGGACATCACGGACTTCCTCGACATCCCGGCGGCGGTCGATGGCGTCGTCGACCTCGGCGCGGCGACGGTGAAGCCGGAGTTCGCGAACGAACCGCTCGATCCGTCGAAGGACGCGAAGGTCAACCTCTCCGTGCCTGACGCCCCGTCGCTCACGACGGCCCCGACGCGCAGGGGGCTCGTCTACCAGCTGAAGGAGGGCGCGACGCTCGAGGCGATGGAGGCGGATGCGGACGGCGACCAGACTGTCGGCGACGGCCAGCCGTGGACGCCGAACGTGACGGTGAAGGGCGGCGCGAGCGGCTTCTACTCGATTCGCGTCAGCAAGTAGCCGCCGGACAGGACGGCAAGTCTCTCGTTCTCACTTTTTAAAAAAGTGCGAACGAGACGTTTTTAGAGATGGCGACCGTTCCCATTTTCGTGACCACTTTCAGGGAAATGCCGCATTTGCGAAAACCCTCACCAACATGATATAATTCCAGTCAATGAAGATGTTCGTGGCGAGTCTCATTCTCCCTCTGGCGGCGTTTGGCGTGGACGTCCCGCCGTTGTCATTTGACGCCTCCGCCCTTTCGGAGGCGACTACGAACATTCCCTTCTCAGTCAGTTTCGAGGCGATGAGCCGCATCGAGTTCAAACTTGTGCTTGACGCCTCGCCGACGAACTGCGTCGAGGTGGCAATCGGGACGGACGCGAACGGGGACGGCGTTCTCGGACTGGCTGAGGCGGATTGGGCGTTTGGATTCAATTGCGGGAATTGGTTCTGCCGTGAGGCGGCGATTGATGACCTGAGGGAGACGGGCGTGCCGACTGTCGAACGGGCAGAACAAACTTTCGTTCTGAAGCGTCCGAAGATGGACGCGGCGTGGAATCTCGTCCGCGTCACGCGGCGGGGTGCCGCCGAGGTCGGCGAGGTCGTTCTTGTTGAAGGCAAGCGTCCGGGCGTCGTCATGGAGATTCGGTGATGGTCGCGCCAGTTTTTCGAGAGTCGGCTTTCGTCTGGGCTTGTGTGGCCCTCGCAGGCGGTAGCCTCGTCGTGGCGGTTGCCGTGCGGACAAGGCATTTTTTGCGCGAATTGTCGGAGCAGCTCATCAGGCTGCCGCCGTCCGGCAAGGCTGTGTTGGCGGCGGCGGTCGTCGTCGCGACGGTCTTCGCACAGAAGCCGACGAACGCGTCCACGAACCAATCGGAATCGGCAGAAATCGAGGCGAATCTGTCCGAGGTGTCTGCGACGCTAAACACGGAGAACGAGGAGGATCGGAGGCACGGAGAGGGAGAGGATGGTTTAGGCAGGATTGACAAGATTAGTGAGGCTGACACATCGAACCCTTCAAATCCTGAAAATCCCGTCAAAGAAACTCCGTGTCTCCCATCCTCCAACTACTCCGTGTTCAGCGTCGCAGACACCCCACTCCTCTCGTCAAACGACGTGGTGCGCGGCTACCGCCTCGAAACGGTGCGGACGAACGAGGCAATCTCCTATGCGCGACCGATGAACGCGCGGCTTGTCGGCACATGGCACCTCACCGACGCCTACAGGGGAAGAGCATGGGTGTTGCTGGGGGAGGAAGGAAAAGGGAAGAGGGAAAAAGGAAGAAGTGCGGACGGTCAACTTCTTCCCTCTTCCCTCTTCCTTTTTCCTTTGGGCCCCCATGTCGTGACGTCACTCTGGGCGCACACGTGGGGCAAGGTGCGTCCGCAGCTGCGGAACGCCTCGAACGAGATTTTTGTCATTGGTGCGCCGATGTTCGCGCGGCACGACCAATCCTACCTCTGGACGGCGGCGACCGCAAACGGCTCGGTCGTGCTGACATGGCAGAACTTCTTCCTGGGCAATCCGTATGAGAGAGGGGTAGCCACGGATTCTCACGGATTAGCACTGATTGGGGATGGGAAGCCTACGGCGTTAAACACGGAGGGTTCTGAGGGTCGGAGACACGGAGAGGGTTGGAAGGTTTTGAACAGGAGGGACAAGAGTGACAGGATTGTTGCGTACGGTCCGCCACGCTCCTCAAATCCTGTGAATCCTGTCAAAGAAACTCCGTGCCTCCCCGCCTCCAACACCTCCGTGTTCAGCGCCGCAGGCACCTCCACGTTCAGCGAAAGCAACCCTCTCGTGGTTCATCCCCCAATAACCGCTCAGCTTGAACTTTTCCTGAACGGCGACTTCATCGCCCGCTCGAACAAGGTGGAGTGCGTCTACCGCCGCGTCAACCCCGACGACTGGGACGACGACGGCATCCCGAACGGCGAAGACGACGCGCCGCTCGTCGCGGCGGACGCGCCCCAGTTCGGCCCGCACCAGACGCTGCCGGAGGGCGCGAACACGAACAACTACTACTGGGTCGATCTCGTTGCCCCTGACGCGAACGCCCTTGTGACGTTCACGGGCAGAGGCGCGTCGAACCTGCCCGATCCGTCGTTCGTCGCGAATGCCGGCGAGACGAACCGCGTCGTCCTTCTGCTCGGCAAGCCTTACACGGTCGACTGCCGTCTGCCGCTCGTCTGTGTGGGCGCGTCCCATCCCGACGTCGAGGTTGGCGAGGACACGGATGGTCACCTGACGGTCTGCCGTCCCGTCCGCTGTGAGATTGTGGACGATTCGCCCATTGCCGCGTTCCGTGCGTCAGCAGCTGCCGCGCCACAAGCCGCGTCGGGCGGACGACACGTGCGCTTCACGCCCGATCCCGACGGTTCCGACGTGACGTGGAACGGGAGCTACTGCTGCTTGGAGCCGTCGCCCCCGCCGTTCACCGTGCCCTTGTTCAACTGCGACGGCAACTGCGGCTGCGGCGGCTGTGCGGTCGGAACGTACACGTGCCGCTTCGAGGGCTTCGAGCTGTCTTTCCCGAACTGGCCCTGCGGCTGTTCGCACGTGTCGCCGCCCGACGAGCCGCACGAGCCACGTGAGGACGAGGAAGACCACGAGCCGCAGGGGCCGCACGTCTCGGCAACGTTCTCGGAGTCCGCGATCATCTTCGAGGACGCCTATGAGAACGCGCCGGGCGAGACGGTCGCGCGGCGTTCGACGATGAGCGAGGCCGAGTTCTGCGTTTACGGCGGAACGAAGGGCGGCACGTTCTCCCTTGAACTGCGCGACGGCGGACGGCTCGAACGCATGGGCGGCTCGTTCTTGCCGCGTGAGGGGAAGCTCGAGCCGGGCGAGTCGTTCAGGATCAAGGTGAAGTATCTGGCGCGGTCGGCGAGCGGAAGCGCGGGCGACATCAAGGCCGTCGCGACCTTCACCGAGGAGGAAAGCGGCGAGGAGATCACGTCCGAGGCGACGCTGACGGCGGTCAAGATCATCATCACGCCCATTGTCACGCGAGAGGGCTTCCCGAATCGTCACAAGATGGGTGTGCGGGAAAGTTTTGTAGCCGAGGTTCGTCCAGAAGAAATCGCGAATACGGTGCGCTTGCCGGCAGACTGGCTGTTGAGCACAGACGGTTCGGGTGGCTATACTTGCCCGATTCGTGCGTGCCAGGGAGGTCCTGATGTTGTGGTTGAAGGGGTTACCTACACGCCCTGCCTGACAGTCATCGAGCCAACAGGCATTCTCTGTGTGTCAGGCTTCAACCGGTGCCGAGACGGATTCATTGCAATGGAACTCGAACCTTATCTCACACCGTTGGACGTTTGTTTCTCCGGCATTCGGGTCATGGAAGTTCCGACGACGGATAATGTGCCGACTGGCTATTTTGCGAATCCACTTTTTGAGCCCATCTGGAATCATACGAAAGCCCGTGGCGCCGGCGACTGGCATCGACCAGGATTTGACAACTATTTCTTTCGCGATGTTCCCAGTTTTGGCGACGCATGTCCTCCTCCGCTTTCTCGTGGCGTAATTGACTGGCGCATTCCCTTGGCCTGGGGGACGGACACTGCAAAAGAGCCATGTGATGCCGTTGGTACGATTGGAACGACCTATCATCAGGTATTCACCTTGGAGGCTTCCGGAAGTTTGCGAATTGACAAGTTTACGCAGTGGATTGAATGTTCGGCAGAGGGTTTTGTCACGCATTCGCCAGGAATACGATAACGCAAATATGAACAAGATGAACCGTCTGATGCTGTTGAGCCTCGTCATTTTCTGTCTCTTCCTTGTGGCCGGGTGTAAGCCCGCAGCGCGAGAGGCCTGTGTGCCTGAAGACGTCATGACACAGAACGAAGTGCTGCACAATTGCCTGATGCGGGGGGGCGTTGGATTTGACCATCGTAAAAAACAAGATGTAATTCGCCATTGCTTCATTGACATTGCAGATGCCGATGTGCGCAAGATGGCGGCAATATCGTTTGGCGTTATGCTGCTATCCATTGATCTGAAGAGGCTTCCCTACCGACAAAGAGAGGGCGCGACACGGGTTTATCGCGAATATCTGTATCTGGCCTTTGATATCATGAAGAAATGCGGCGTCGAGCCGCGTGTCGCGCTTGACTACTACTTCAATGGCCTGTCCAAATATCGTGACTCATGTCTTGATATCTCAGACAAAGACATTCTGCTCGGAGAGGCTTTCGAGGACTCTCGGTGGCGACATGATTGCGCGCGCAAGCTAAGGGACGATTACAAATTGACGCTGTCGATTTTCGAGCGGTTTTGGCTTCCTCACTTGTCGCGGGTTCTCCCATCCGAACTCCATGACGAGTTCAGGAAACGCCTAAATGCTTTCTCGGCCTTGCCGTCTCAGTCGGAGGATAGGTCCAGCGCGAGCAATGCGACGGACGGCAGACAAATCGCAACCTTGCTTGCCGCCCAGACGAACGGCGCCGACACGGTTCGTGCGATTCGACATTGCATAGTTGAAATGCCGAAACTGTTGGATCGTCTGCCGACAGAAGAGGATCGCGCAAAATGGATAGGTCGATGGGAGGAGTCCCTTTGGCAACTGGGTGACGGCGCGAAATCGTATCGAGAAAAGATGAATGTCATCTGCGCCGTGGAAGAGGCCGTGTTTGCCGTCAAGGCGGCGCGCGAGAAAAGTATGCCGAATTCCGAGGGCGTCTGGGAGGTCGTTGTCAGATGGCTTGACTGGTATGCCGCGCAGGTCGTCCGCGCGAAAACCGCCATCGGAGATCGGGAGTTCGTCGGCACTGAAGACGAAGGACAAGCGCGACAGGGGATAGTCTATACGCAACGGCACTTTCAGCGAGGCTTGCTCTCGATGTTCAGGAAGAAGTATCTCTATGCCATGAGGAATCGCTGGTTTCCCGAATTGGATGACACCCTCTCTCCCGAACAGGCGGCATCAGTCAAAGCCAAGTTGACGGCTGCGGCAGAACGAATTGCTTCAAGACATCAAGACTGAAGAAGTCTCTTCAATTTATCTTGATGGAGTGAAACTAACGAATCGAGCCGTTCGCGCGGCCTGTCTGCGGATTCTTCCTTCCTGTGCACACTTAATCCTCGTTGCACCTCGAGGCGGACGGGGCCGACCAGTCCGGCCGGCTGGAGCGGATCGTCCTTCGCATACGGTCGGCAGGTCGTGGTCCAAAGCACGACTTGCTGTTGGTCGCGCATGGGAACGGCTCTTTGCGTGTTGTCGTGCAAGAGAGATATGATTCTTTCATGGAGGGAATATGCCTGAAATCGTCGAAAGAATGACTCGCATCGGAAACAAGGCCGTTCATGCCGCACAGGACGAGAACAGGCGCAAGGGCATCGCGAACGTGTATGTCCTCAATGGAAAGACAGTCTGGCAACTGCCTGACGGCACCGTAACCTCGGTTCGGCCATCTGCTTGAAGCAGTCGACCGAAAGCGGCTTCACACTCACGGCTCAAAGCCGCTGCGGTCGCCCTGCGCACGGAAAGCGCTCGGCGTCAGGCCCAGTTCCCGCCTGAAGCACAGGCAGAAGTACTGCTGGGTGCGGAAGCCCGCCTGCGCGGCCACGTCGGACAGCGGCAAGTCGGTCGCGCACAGGAGCCGTTCGGCGAGTTCAAGGCGGGCGGACATGATCTCCCGCTGGATCGAGGAGCCGATCTTGTCGCGAAAGGCGCCCTGCACCGTGGAATAGGAAAGCCCCACGTGCGCCGCGACTTCCGATGCCGTCAGGGATTTCGCCGTGTCGGCGCGGATATAGGACAGCGCCTCGGCGAGGAACGGCGGCTCGACGGCATAGACCGCCGTGGAGTTGCGCGCCACCACGCCGCGCGGCGGCACCAGGACGGTCGAGCCGTCGGCGGCGCGCGTGCCGTGCAGGATCTCGTCCAGCATCTCCGCCGCGCGGCGTCCCGTCTCGAAGGTCGCCGTGTCGACGCTGCTCAGGGACGGGCTCGTCAGCAGGCACGGCACGACGTCGTTGTCCGCGCCCAACAGCGCTACGTCCTTCGGCACGGACAGCCCCGCCCGCCAGCAGATCTCGGAGAGCTGCCATGCGCGGAGGTCGTTCGCGCAGAAAACGGCGACCGGCTTGGGCAGTTCTCGAAGCCAGCGCGCAATCGCCGCCGCGTCCGCCGGCAGCGTAAACCGCTCGTGCAGCACGTCGCGGAGGAGCGCGCGCCGCCGACCGCCCGATTTCGTCAGGTAGGCCGAGCAGTCGAAATGCGCACGCGCCAAGGCCGCCCGGTAGACGGCCAGCCGCACGTCCGAGAACATGAGCCCCTGCCAGCCGCAGAAGGCGAAATGGCGGAAGTAGTGCGAAACGAAGTGCCGCACCACGAGTTCGCCGCACGCGGCATGGTCGGCCCCGACCTGCACGGTCGAGGGGAAGCGTCCATCGACCATGAGGTTGACGATCGGACGCCCCGTCGACAAAAGCCGCTCGGCCGCGCGCGCGTCGCTCACGCTCCAAAGGAATCCGTCAAACGCCTTCAGGTCGTTGGCGGACGGCAAGAGGCCGTCGAACATGGTGATGCGCCAGTCCGGATGCGTCTGCGCATACGAACAGACGCCCTCGCAGACGCGGCGACCCCATCCGCGACTGTGCTCGACCGACACGGCGATGCGAAGGGGGCGGCGCGGCGGACGCATCAGGCCTTTTCGATCTTCTCGACCAGCGTCGCCTGAAGCGTCTTGAACGCGGGCGCGTCCATCGCCTTGTCGTTCCAGTCGATGAACGTCTGCTGAAGATCCATGAAGAACGCGCGCGCCTGGTCCTTCTCGGTGAAGGAGTAGGTCGCGAGCAGCGCCTTCTCGACGACGTCGAACATGAGGCGCTGGCGCGCGACCGGCGTCGTCGCGTCCGCCTCGCTGAAGGCGTTCTGCTGCAGATACACCGCGTCGAGGAACTCGGCCTTCAGGTAGGTCGTGAAGTCTTCGAGGGACGTGCCCTCCTCGCCGACGACCTTCATCATCTGGCCGACTTCGCTGCCCTTGCGCAGGATCGCGCGCGCCCGTTCGACGCGGCCTTGCTCGATGACCGAGTTGTAGTGGCTCCACGAGTCGAGCGGATCGATCGCCGGATAGCGGCGCGCGTCCGACCGCGCACGCGAGAGGCCGTGGAAGCCGCCGACGACCTTCAGCGTCGCCTGCGTGACGGGCTCGTCGAAGTTGCCGCCCGCCGGCGAGACCGTGCCGCCGATCGTGACCGAGCCCGTCGCGCCGCTGCGGAGGCGCACGCGGCCCGCGCGCTCGTAGAACGCCGCGATGCGCGACTCCAGGTAGGCCGGGAACGCCTCCTCGCCCGGAATCTCCTCCAGACGGCCCGAAAGCTCGCGCATCGCCTGCGCCCAGCGCGAGGTCGAGTCCGCGAGGACGAGCACGTTGAGCCCCATCTGGCGGAAGTACTCCGCGATCGTCACGGCCGTGTAGACGGACGCCTCGCGCGAGGCGACCGGCATCGACGACGTGTTGCAGATGATGACCGTGCGCTTCATGAGCGACTGGCCCGTCTTCGGGTCGACGATCTCCGGGAACTCCTTCAGCGTCTCGACGACCTCGCCCGCGCGCTCGCCGCACGCGGCGGAGATCACGACGTCGACCTTCGCGTAGCGCGCCGTCGTCTGCTGGAGAACCGTCTTGCCCGCGCCGAACGGGCCCGGAATGCAGTACGTGCCGCCGACGGCGACGGGGAAGAACGTGTCGATCGTGCGCACTGTCGTCTCCAGCGTCTCCTCCGGAGCGAGGCGCTCGACGAAGCACTTGATCGGCACCTTCACCGGCCAGCGCTGGAGCATCGTGACGGGGACGTCCTTCCCGGCCGCGTCCGTCAGCGTCGCGACCGTCTCCGTCACGGTGTAGTCGCCGGCGGGGGCGACCGCCTTCACCGTGTAGACGCCGCGAAACGCGAACGGCACCATGATCTTGTGGCCCGGCATCGTCTTGTTGTCGAAGATACCCTCCGTGACCCATCCGAGGAAGTCGCCCGCGCGCACGCGGTCGCCGGGTGTCGCGAGCGGATGGAAGTCCCACTTGCGGTCGCGCGGCAGACCCGGCAGGTAGAGCCCGCGCTGGAGGAAGAACGCCGCGTCCTTCGAGATCTTGCCGGCCTCCTGCGCGAGGTCGGCGAGCGGGTTCTGCAGACCGTCGTAGACCTGCGCGAGCAGGCCCGGCCCAAGTTCCGCCGCGAGCAGCTCGCCCGTGAACTCGACCTCCGTGCCGACTTCGAGATCCGTCGTGGACTCGAAGACCTGCAGGTCGCACTTCTCGCCGCGCACGCGCACGATCTCGGCCATCAGGCGCTTGTCGCCCAGTTTCGCGTAGCCGACCTCGTTCTGCGCCACCGCGCCGTCGAAGCGGACGGTGATCATGTTTCCGTTGACACCCGTGATTTTGCCTGTTGTCATAAGAAATAATCGAATTGTCGAATGGTCGAATAATCGAATGGTGTTTCTAAAACGCGCGTTTCGTCTCGGCCGTCAGCTGGTCGAACGCGGCGTTGCCGGCGGCGGTCGAGATCTTCGCCCGCCGAAGCGCGATCTTGAAGCGAATCGCGTAGGTCGCGAGCGCGCCCTGGCCGAGCGGACTCGTCGGCGGCGTCAGCTCCCCGGCGGCGTCCCACCAGACGCGATCCAGCAGCTCGTCGCGCTTCAGCACGTCCTTCTCCTGAAAGCACGCGAGCACGCGGTTCTTCCAGTAGAGCGAGCAGCCGTCCGCCGTATGGCGGAACTTCTCGCCGCCGCCGCGCGCCTCGGCCATCGCGTTCCGAAGCTGCGTTTCGAGATCCGTCCACGCGGACGGGATCTCGACGTCGCCGAGCGACGCGAACTTCTCCCACGTGAGCGCGGGCGGTTCGCCGAACCGCAGCGCCGGAAGGCTCGCGACGATGTAGTCGATGCTCATTTGAGGAGCGCGGCCAAGTCGGGACGCAGGCGCTTGGCGAGTTCGGCGGCGATGACCTCGCCCGTGAAGGCGTGTTCGACGCGGCCGCCGTCGAGGCGGACGGCGAAGCCCGTGCCGAGCGCGTCGTCCGTCACGACCGTGAAGTCCTTCAGCGCGGCGGCCTGCGCCTTGAGCGCGGCGGCGAGCTTCGCGCCCGCGACGATCTCGCCGGGGCCCGTCAGGTCGCGAATCGCGGCGGCGACAAGCTCCGTCGCCGTCTTCCCGTCCGCCAGCGCGGCGTCGACGTCCTGCGCGAGCAGCTTCTCCAGAAGCGCCGTCACGGCCTCCTTCACGCCGAGCACGACATCGCGCGCGGCCTGTTTCACCGTCTCCGCCGCGCGAGCCTGATAGTCGGCGGCGGCCTTTTCGGCGGACGCCTTCGCCTGTGCGGCGGCGGCCTCGGCCTCCTTCACGATCGCGGCGGCCTTCGCCTCGGCGTCACCGACGAGGCGCGCAGCCTCGGCGTTCGCCTTCTCGACGCCGTCGCGGTTGATTTTCTCCAGCAGTCCCTGCAGGTCTTCCATTCGTGGCACTCCTATCCTTAAATTAGATGTGATTATATTATTTTGCCGCGCGCAGGTCAAGGGCTCGAGGCGCAGACACGATCGGACAGGCCCGGCACAGAGGCGAACACGCTTTCCCAATCGCCCTGACTGCGCTCAACGACAACGGGGATCCCGTCCAACGCGCCTTCAGTCCCGACGCCCAGGACATGATCGGCATCCGTCGTCTGCGGCAGGAACAAGTCCAGCTGCCGGTATCCGAGGCCAAAAGCCTGGCCCGTCTCACAGTCGCGGGCCTCGATTTTGCCCTCGTCCGCACGATCCAGGCGGAATCCCGTAAGAGCTTCCATGCGCGGCACCGAAAGCCCGTCGGGCGCCGCATAGCCAGGCGCGTGCATCCAGACAAGCGTGCGCCCCTTGCCCTGAAGCTGGCGCGCCAGGCGCAGATGAGACGGCGTCATGTGCTGGCAGTCCAGGAAGACGACGACCTTGTACCCCCCTTCCGCGGCGGCATCCAGGTCGTCGGCGAGAAACCAGTCAAACGGCGCGCCTGTCCGGTGGAGGGCGCTCATCTGACGGCTGTTCAGGGCCAGCGAGATGCAGACGTCCATGTACCACATGCCGCAGGCGCGCGTCACCGAATTGCCGAACGCGCGCCAGAGGACTCCGAGCGAATCGTTCATGTCCTTGGAGAAAGCCCCGTCGCGCCGACCCGCCTTGAGAAGCTCGAGATGCGTACGGTCGTCCGCCTCGTCGACAAAGAGCTTGCCATGGCGGGCCGCTGACGAGAAGTACTGCCGAAACGCCCCGTCACCGCCCGGGCGACGTCGGCTGTAAGCGTGCGGAGAGGCCAGGATGTCAACATCCGCACTTCGATAGAGGCGTGCGGTCGCGCGATGGTCGCTCTCAAGGCCCCAAGACTCCTCGGGCGTGTAGCCGTAGAAGACCGACGTCACCAGCTTGCCGCCCGACACCTCCTTGACGATCTTGCAGTAATGGCTGATCATCGAGACCGTGACGGCGTGATGGCACTCGAAATAGTCCATGACGCGGCGGCCCCTTGCCGGATCCCGCCAGACGCCGACGTCCAGCCGCTGCCGCTCCGCCTTCGTCGGTATGCAGACCGTCTCGAACGTCGCGCGCGGATCGGCAAACGAATGATCAAGCGGCGTATCGACGTCCGGGGCTTTCTTGCGGAGCCACAGGGAACGCTCGTTCACAAACAGCTCTGCCTCGTCTCCGGACGTATAGACGAACACGGGCACGCGATCCCCGTCCTTCCAGTTCCAATGAGGAAGCAGTAAGAAACAGCCACCGTTGCCGCATCCGAGGCCGCGTCCAGCGTCGGACGAACGGCGAGCGTTCCCGGAACGACATGCTCCCTCGGACGAAAACCCAACATCATGTTCCTTCCTAAGGAAGTCGTCTCATCGAATCAGAATCAAGAGCGGCGCAGCTTCACGGATGCAGCCACCGTTCGAAAGCGCCGTTGAGCAAAGTCGGCTGTCAAGGCCGGAAATCGCCAACGATGCGCCGAAACCGGAAGACCGTGCGTCAAGCGCAGACAGCGCCTCCACCGAGACGGACTCCGAGACGCGGACTGGTTCTCCGATGCGTGCAGTCGTGTTCCAAAACTCATTATTCGCCGGCGGAACATCCGCACGCGGGACAAGTCCCGCGCAAACCGATGCGGCCACCAGCGGAAAAACCGACAAAAGCAGATTCTTCATTCTCTTTTCCTTTCCTGTTTACCGTTCAAGCCTGAAGACAGCCGTTTCGTGCCGCGCGATCCTCCACTCAAACGACCGAATGTCCCGTCCAGCCTCTCGCCCCGAGACGACATCCTGCACGCAACGGCACTTCTGCGGCAGGTCCAAACGCAAGACGCCCGATTCCGGCGCATGGACCATCAGCCAGCCCGAATTGGCAGAGACGACCACACCGGCATCCGAATAGACATGCACCCCGGCGCGCCGGAAAATGCCGCGCAAGACACGATCGGACAGGCCCGGCACAGAGGCGAACACGCTCTTCCAATCGCCCTGGCTGCGCTCAACGACAACGGGGATTCCGTCCAACGCGCCCTCTGTCCCGACGCCCAGGACATGATCGGCAGTCGTCGTCTGCGGCAGGAACAAGTCCAGCTGCCGGTATCCAAGGCCAAAAGCCTGGCCCGTCTCACAGTCGCGGGCCTCGATCTTGCCTTCGTCCGCACGATCCAGGCGGAATCCCGTAAGAGCTTCCATGCGCGGCACCGAAAGTCCGTCAGGCGCCGCATAGCCCGGCGCATGCATCCAGACAAGCGTGCGCCCCTTGCCCTGAAGCTGCCGCGCCAGGTGCAGATGAGACGGCGTCATGTACTGGCAGTCCAGGAAGACGATGACCTTGTAGCCCCCTTTCACGACGGCATCCAAGTCGTCGGCGAGAAACCAGTCAAACGGCGCACCCGTCCGGTGGAGGGCACTCATCTGACGGCTGTTCAGGGCCAGCGAGATGTTGTTCGTCACCGTGTTCCGATAGCCGAAGTAGAACTCGCTTTCAGGATTTGAGACGACCGCGACCTCGCTGCATCGGGAACGCCGTAAGGTCAAGGCCTTCTCGTGCTGACGCCGAGCGGACGCCACCACGTTCAGGATTTGCCGATCCTTGAAGTTGCCCGTGCAGACGTCCATGTACCACATGCCGCAGGCGCGCGTCACCGAATTGCCGAACGCGCGCCAGAGGACTCCGAGCGAATCGTTCATGTCCTTGGAGAAAGCCCCGTCGCGCCGACCCGCCTTGAGAAGCTCGAGATGCGTACGGTCGTCCGCCTCGTCGACAAAGAGCTTGCCATGGCGGGCCGCTGACGAGAAGTACTGCCGAAACGCCCCGTCACCGCCCGGGCGACGTCGGCTGTAAGCGTGCGGAGAGGCCAGGATGTCAACATCCGCACTTCGATAGAGGCGTGCGGTCGCGCGATGGTCGCTCTCAAGGCCCCAAGACTCCTCGGGCGTGTAGCCGTAGAAGACCGACGTCACCAGCTTGCCGCCCGACACCTCCTTGACGATCTTGCAGTAATGGCTGATCATCGAGACCGTGACGGCGTGATGGCACTCGAAATAGTCCATGACGCGGCGGCCCCTTGCCGGATCCCGCCAGACGCCGACGTCCAGCCGCTGCCGCTCCGCCTTCGTCGGTATGCAGACCGTCTCGAACGTCGCGCGCGGATCGGCAAACGCCGTGCGCAGACGCGCAACGTCATTTCCATACTTCTTGCGAAGGTAACGGACGAACGCCTTTCGCATGGGTTCCGAGACGTCGCTTGCCGTCGGATTTTCGCCGTGATACTTCTGGCTGGCGACTTCCGCGTCCCAGGTGAACCACTCGCCCCACGGACCGTTCGCGACATGGATGCCGACAAGCCGATCCCCGTAGCGCACGAAGAGTCGGCGAACGACCTCGCGGAACGCCGCGCCGACTTCCTTTCGCGCTTTCACGGAAGCAAAGGATTCGTGATTGACGACGCCAGCCTCTCCGCCGCAGACAAGGCGTTCTTCCGGGTTTTCCCGGATCCACCATTCGGGCGCAATGGCATAGACCCGCGGCAGAAAGCACGCGTCCGGATCCAGCTTCAAGACGCGGTCCATCTCGTCCGTCATGTACGAGATGTCGATTTCGTCACGGCTTTTCCAGTAGGGTTTCCTGTAGTGCGTCGCCGAGGAAAACAGACTGTACAGGTGAACGCCGTGCGCACCCAAATAGGAGAACTCTGGCTCCGAGGGAACCGCCTGCCAAAAGAAAACCGGGGAAACCGGCGTTTCGCCATGGAGGAGCGTCGGTTGCCCGCCCACTTCGCCGACACGCCATCCAAGCGGCGCGATGACAGCCAGGAGAACGTTCGCAAACATTTTCAGTTCCCTCCCAAGACGACCGCCGGACAGGCGACGCGGAAGCCGACTGTGTCACCTCTGGAAGTCGGCAGATGACTTTGACGATAGGCCGAGCGAAGATGGCTGGCGCGATACCACCAGTCGCCGCCGCGAACCACGCGACGACTGCCCGACGGCGCCCCCTTTGGGTCCATGGCGGAGGTCAGGTCGTAGTCGCCATGCCAATCAAGGCAATACTCGTTCACGTTGCCGACCATGTCATGGAGTCCCCATGCATTGGGGGCTTTCAGCCCGACTGGCCGAGTTGTCGTCGTATTGCCGTTTGACCCCTTATTCTCATCGCCAAACCAGCCGATCTCGTCCGCATTGGGGCAGAATCTCTTGTCGTTCGTCGTCAGGGGCTTCCCCGTATAGAGCGGTGCGCCGCAACCCGCACGGCAGGCATACTCCCATTGCGCCTCGGTCGGCAGGATAAACTTGAGCGGCGCCATTGCCCGCAGTCGCCCCATGAACGAACCGGAGCCGACCGCATCATCGACCGGCCAAGAATCCGAACCCATGACTTCTGACCACAGCACCTTCTCGACAGGATTCAGGTCTCCCTTGTTGGAACTCGGATCGCTTCCGTTGCACACGAGCGCGAACTGCTTTTGCGTCACCGGATAGACCCCCATGTAATAGTCCTCTGAAAAGGCCGCCCAATGGAGTGCCTCGGACGCGCCTCGGCCCAATTCCGTCTCCGGCGACCCCATGCGCCAGTTGACGCCACGCGCCGGAATCTTTCGAAATGCCATGGACGTCGTGCGGTAACGAAGATTCGTCAGACCGCCGCCAGGCAACTGGATCGTGTCTTCAAAGAACGAGACATTGCCGTTTCCGCTGAGATCGACGACCATGACGTTCGGCGGCGCATTTGTCGCCCACGCCGTCACCGCCACGCGGACGGAACCGTCCTCGATGACATGCCCCGGCCACGACTTGTCCGGTCGCCAGATGAACTTGCGCGCGCCCGGAAGCACAAGGCGATTGACGTCCCCGGACGCGGCGGACACATTCGCCAAGCCAATGGACACGCCATTGGTCAGCACGTCAAACGTAATGATGCCAGGCTCATCTTCCAAGTCATAGGACACTTCAAGACGCGCAGACCCTGGCTGCTGTGGGTGCAAAACGACATTGGAAACGCCTGGTACGGCCAACGCATTCAGCGTTCCGCCTACGGCAAGCGCAATTGAGCAGATTGCCTTAGCCCCCACGCCAATAAGTGCGCAAAGAGCCGACATTTTCAGAGTTTTCACTGGTCTTTTCATTTTGCCTCCTTAATTCGTGTTAGATCCTGCTGAGATCAGGATTGATTTCAACGCGAATTATAGCAAAAGTCCGCCGCCCCTCCAATATTCGTTTTCACAAGAACATCTACTCGATTTCACAACGAGGTCCGCTTCACCTAAACCTAACTGTCGCAGTTGAAGCCGCCCAAATGCGGCTTCAACCCTTATTTGCAGGGGTTGGAGCGTGGCGACGCCTTCACCACCTGGGTGAAATGTGGCTTCGACGGGATGTCCGCCGCTTGACTTGTCTCTGCGCCCCCTCCTATGAGAACAAAAGTCAATAGGCTAAATCGCCTTGGCGATTTCCGCTGTCCCCTTCCGGGCG
>CAKURH010000094.1 GCA_934675625.1 uncultured Kiritimatiellota bacterium | reverse complement strand
AATTCTACCCCCCCCCCCCCCCCCCCCCCGGTGCGCTAAGTAAGGTTTTAGCAAGCCGCTTGCGGGTTTTCGCCGCGCTCGCCCTGTGCGCGATCTGCCTGCCGGCGGGCGCGGCGCGTCCATGGACGTCCGCGGCGCGCGAAAGACTCACCCACTCCCTCATCCATCGCGGCGACGGCAAGGGCCGCCCGGACAACACGCTGGAGGCCCTCCTCTACACGTGGACGAGGGGTTGCACACCTGAAAGCGACATCCGCCTCACGAAGGACGGAAAGGTCGTCGCCTTCCATGACCGCTCGCTCAAGGGCCGGCCCATCGGCGAATGGACGTGGGACGAGCTGCGCGAAGAGGATGTCGGCAGTTATCGCGGAAAGCAGTATGCGTACTGCCGTCCGCCGCTCTGGGAGACGATCTTCACCGCGATGGAGGAGAATCCCTCCCGGCGGGTGCACATCGACTGGAAGGAGATTCCGCCGGAAACGGTGGCGGCGATGGTGAAGGCGCACGGGCTCGAAAAGCAGTGCTGGTTCATTGCCGCGAGCCACAACCAGATCCGCCGCTACAAGGCGGCGCTGCCGACGGGGCAGGCGCTGCAGTGGATGCATCTCGGAAACTGGAATCGCATTGACTTCTCGAACCCTGAAGAGATGGCGTACAGCGAGAAGTTCCTGCTCAACCAGTTCGAGCGTTCCGCCCAGGAGAAATTCGCGTCGATCGACATCGTGCAGGTGCATTGCCAGATCCGCTACGACGCGGACGGGAACGCAACGTTCTGTCCGCGCCCGGACGTGCTGAAGTCCTGCATTGCGCGTCTTCGTGCCGCCGGGGTCGAGCCGTCCGTCTTCGTCTGTCGTGGCGAAGCGAACAACCCGAAGTCGTACAAGCTCCTCTGGGAGATGGGCTTCGACTCGTTCGGCACGGACTACCCCGAAGCCCTCTACTGGGCCATCGCCGACGAGATGCGGCTGTCGGACAACTGAGTTGAACGCAAAGACCTAAAGACAGAAAGGAAAACCTGCCATGATGAATGTCTGTGAGAAACCGTTTGGAATTCGTTCGATTGTCGCCGCGCTGCCCCTTGCGCTCTCGGCTGCGGGGGCGTTTGCCGGCGTGTTTGGCACGCTGCCCGACCCCGTTGTCGAGGAGGGGAAGAACGTCTATACGCTAGGCGCCAGCACTTCGACCGCGGCGCCGACGTACGATCAGGCGACGGACTACGACTACATCGACTGGGCGGCGCTCAATGTCCCGGCCGGTTCGGTCGTCAAGCTCAACGGCGCCCTCGTGCTCGACGACCTGCCGACGGGACTGGACTACAACTGGGAGAACTGCACGCGCCTTGCTTTGGTGAACGAAGCCCTCGTCGCCGAGGGCCAGACGGTTGTCATCCCCACCAACGTCCTCCAGTTCCTTTACTACAAGAGCACAGTCACCAAGAGTGAGGACGGAACGTCTTTCACGCTTTCGAGTCCGGCGGGCAGCGACATCCGCGGCGACCTGGAACTGAATGGCGGCATGGAATTGTGGGGTCGGTACGCCCCTTCGTTCTACGGCGCATTGACGGGGTCGGGCGTCTTTACCTTGCATAAGTTTGGCGTGGGCCTTGCAATTTACGGAATGTGCGACTTCAGGGGAACCGTCTACTTCACCAACTCGCAGGCGAAGGAGAACCTCAGGGTCTACTCGCCGGCGGCGACTTCGCGGGTGGGGACGGTCCGAACCCATCACTATGGCGGCCCGGGCCAATATGGGGCGCAATATGTCCTCTTCGATCCGCAGCGGGACGTCGCTTCGGAGCCCTCCGTGCTTGTCGTGTCGAACTTGCTCGCAGACTGCGAGCAGAGCAATTCGGATGGACTGTCCTCGAAACCCGGCTCGGTTCGTCGGTGGGGGGCGCAACTTTGCGTCTATTCAAACAACACGATTCGCGTCGACAAGGTCACGGGGTCTACGTGTCCGATTGGCCTCTTTGCGGAACAGGACTGGGCCTATCGAGTCGGGAACCCGCCGTCCTTCGACAAGGGGTTGGGGAATGTCATCTTGGGTGATCAGGGGAACAGGGCGAATTATTACTATGTCTCGCCGATGATGAATGTCACGTTGACGGGAAATCATGGCGCCTACGCCACCACGACGCTGACTTTCGATTACCGTGCCGAGTCGAATGTCGTCAACCGGGCCGAGATTCTCGACTTGTCGAAGATCAGGTCTTATCCGAATCCCGACATGGTTCAGATTTACGGTTACAGTCCGGCGAATCTGCCGCAGCGCGTTACCGTTCGTTCGCGTGAAACGAAGCTGATTCCGTTGAACCTGAGCGACGCCGAGTGGACGATGCCGTTTGACTTCGGCGCGGCGGACGTGAACCCGGCGCGGTGCGAGACGAACTGCAAGCTGGCGATTCCCGCGACCGGCACGGTGTACGTCACGAATGCGACGGTGGCGGCGGACGCGGCGTATCCGGTCAAGTGGACGGAATACCCGGTGCTCACGACCTGCGCGGGCGGCGCGCCGACGAACGACGCGGGTGCGTCCGTCTTCGACGACTGGGAGGTCAAGCCTGTCGGCGAATGGGGGCAGGTCAGGGTCGAGAAGGTCGTGAAGGACACGGGGCTCTACCTGCGGATGCGTCAGGTGAAGGGCGTTCTGGTCATCATTCGCTGAAGGCATGTCGCTGTAACCAAGCGGCGATAAATCCGTAGTCCATGTGAACCGGGGCGGCGAGAGGGCTTGCCGCGCCGGTCTCACGACAACCATCAACAGCGGAAAAGACAGAAGGAGACGACGGACATGGCCATTGACATCAGAGGGCTCGGCAATCAGGACGCGCTGGCGCAGATCGCGAAGCTGGCGTACGGCTCGGGGCGGACGGAGAAGACGTCCGGCGGCAAGGGCAACATCGGCCTTCTGGACGGCCGCGTCGTGAAGTTCAACACGCACTGGCGCGAGCGCGGCGGCACGCCGTCCGCCGAGATGCGGGCGAGCTGCGACGCCCTGCGCGCGCAACTGTCGGGCATTGCGACGGCGCTGCTCGCCGCCCAGCCCGGCGCGGACGCGGCGGAGCGGGCGAAGCTGGACAAGGCGCTCGCGTCCGTCCGCCGCGAACTCGGCATGGACGCGGAAGGACAGCAGGTCGCGACGCCCAAGCTCCTTGACCGAAAGGTCGTCGCGAAGGTCATCAACACGATTGACAAGGCGACGGGCTTCAACGCCTGGGAGGAGCTGCGCGCGGGCGATGCGCGCGCCCTCTCCTCGCGCAGGATCGACACGACCTTCGACGCCGTCGGCGGCAATTTGCGCGTCTCGGACGCGATCGCGGCCGCCGTCCAGGACATCGCGCATCCGGCGGACGGCAAGCCGGGCGTCGCGCTGAACGCGCGGCAGACGGCGTTCCTGCAGGATCTCGTCCGCCGAGACCTGGACGCGCGGCGCGCCGACGGGCGGCCGCTACCGTCTGCGGACGGGCTTGCGGCCTCCATCCGTGATTTCACGTCGAAGCACCTGATCGTCACGCTGCAGGCGTTTGGCCTCGACTCGAATCGCCTGACGACGCAGCGACAGGAGATCCGCCGGTGGGATCAGGGCGCGGTCTTCATTGCGGGTGCGCCGGCGCAGGAGCGGGCGGACCGCGCGGACGTCGCCGTCGGGCTTCTGGAAAATGCCGGCTCTGGTTCGTCGTGGTACATGGGCGTCGCCCTGTCGCTCGTCTCCGAGAAGATGCCCGCGATGCGCGCACGACAGCCGGAAGGTCGCCTGACGGGCGCGACGGTGTGGCACGGCTGCTTTGGCGAGCGCGCGCCGAAGGGCGAGGCCGGCGTCCTGGGGACGCGGGCGTTCTCGGACGCCTTTGTCGCGCGCCTGAAGCGGCGGGCGGAGGAGATCCGGGACCGGCAGGGCGCGCCGGAGATGCGTCGGCAGACGCTCGACTCCCTGCTCGCCACCGGGCTGGCGGCGGACGTCCTGAACGGCGCGGCCTTCACGTCGGCCATGCGCCGTGTGCTGAAGGATCCGACGTTCGTCCCGGACGTGCGGCGCGACTACGTGGCGGAAATGTCGCTCTACAACGTCGAGGACGCCTGCCTGAAGACGGAGCAGAATCTCGTCAATCAGCTGACGCTCGACTTCCAGCGGCAGTTCCCTGTCATTCGCGCGCGGAACGGGGCAGCGGCCCACGAGGCCGACTTCCGGCCGCTTCAGGGGCATCTTGACCGGGCGGAGCCGATGACGCGCGACTTCATCGGGCAGATGGACGCGCTCTTCGGGCAGCAGATCACGCCCGCCCAGCGCAAGGTGATGTTCATGGGCCTCACGCAGGGCGGCTTCATGCCGTTCGTCGCGCTCGTCGGCGTGGGCGGCGAGCACATGCAGGCGCAGGTCGACATCCGCCGCGAAGACGACGGCGCGCTCGTCATGACCTACAGCAGCATGCCGGACGCCGCCATCGAGGCGCGGTACAGCTATCGCGTCGAGCCGGACGGCACAAGCCGCCGCGTTGGCGACTTCGTGAGCCGTCGCCGCGAACAGCCGGTTGCAGGGTGAGGCGTGATTCGCCCGAACGCCCCCAGATGAGAGCCGTTTTGGTATAATTCTCCCATTTACGAACAGGAGGAGCGTTCAGATGAAGTACATTTCGACACGCAAGGGCATCGCGGCGACGAGCGCCGAGACGGTGTTTCAGGGGCTCGCGCCGGACGGCGGGCTGTATGTGCCGGCGACCGTGGAGAAGGTCGCGGGCATCGAGAGGGCCGGGACGCTGCGCGCGGCCGAGGAGCTCGTCATGGGCGCGCTCTTCGACGACCTGCCGGCGGACGTGCGGACGGCGGCGGCGGATCGCCTCTGCGCGCGCTTTCCGGCGGAGGACCCGATCCCGCTTGTCGAGAAAGACGGCCTTCACATCCTTGAACTTTTCCACGGCAAGACGGGCGCGTTCAAGGACGTCGCGCTCTCGATGCTGCCGGTCTTCATGAAGCACGCGGCGGCGGGCCAGCGCGTCCTCATCCTGACGGCGACGTCGGGCGACACGGGCTCGGCGGCGATGCAGGGCTTCGCGGGCGTCGCGGGCACGGAGATCATCGTGTTCTATCCGGCGACGGGCACCTCGAAGATCCAGCGCCTCCAGATGACGACGCCTGCCGACGCGAACGTGCACGCGGTCGGCATTCGCGGCAACTTCGACGACGCGCAGGCCGCCGTGAAGCGCATCTTCGCCGATCCGAAGATCAACGCCGAGGCCGCCGCGCACGGCATCACGCTGTCGTCCGCGAACTCAATCAACACGGGGCGGCTCGTGCCGCAGGTCGCCTACTACGTCCTCGCCGGCGCGAAGCTCGACGCCCAGCCCTTCGACGTTGTCGTGCCGTCCGGCAACTTCGGCAACATCCTCGCGGCGTACTACGCGAAGCGGATGGGCACGCCGATCCGGAAGCTCGTCGTCGCGTCGAACGTGAACGACGTGCTGGCGCGCTTCGTGAAGACGGGCGTGTACAATCCGGGGCCGACGTTCACGGTCACGAACTCGCCGTCGATGGACATCCGCAAGAGCTCGAACGTCGAGCGTCTGCTCTGGATGCTGAACGACGGCGACTGCGCCGAAGTCGCGCGGCTCATGGACGACCTGGAGACGAAGGGCCGCTACGAACTCAACGACGCGGCGAAAGCGCGGCTCTTCGCCGACTTCACGGGCGGCGTCGCGACGCCAGAGGAGACGGAGGCCGAGATGCGCCGGATGCGCGAGACGGCGGACTACCTGCTCGATCCGCACACGGCCGTCGCGACGTTCGTCGCGAAGAGGCTCGGCTACCCGAAGGACGGTGTGCCGTGCGTCGTCGCGGCGACGGCGACGCCGTACAAATTCCCCGAGACGTGCCGCCGCGCGTTCGGTGCGGATGTCCTCACCGATCCGCCGCCGTCCTTCCGCGACTTGGAGCGGCTGCCGATTGCCCAGACGAAGGTCTGTGACGTCGATGCCATCGACCAGGCCGTGCGCGACCTCTTCTGATGCCGGACGGGCGCGAGACCGTCGAGGGGACGATCAAGTCCGTCGTCTACCACAACGACGAGAACGGCTACACCGTCCTGCACGTCGAGACGCCGAGCGAATTCGAGCTTGCGCGCAACCCGGAGATCACGGTCGTCGGGCGCACCCAGGCCGTCTGGGAGGGCGAGGACGTCAAGGCCGAGGGCCAGTGGGTGACGGACAAGGTGCATGGCCGCCAGTTCAAGGCCGAGACGCTGACCTGCATCGCGCCGCGCTCGCTGAAGGGCGTCGAGCGCTATCTCGCCTCCGGCCTCATCAAGGGCATCGGGCCCGTTCTCGCCCAGCGCATCGTCGCGACGTTTGGCGAGGACACGATGCACGTCCTGCAGTACCAGTCGGCGCGGCTTTCCGAGGTGCCGAAGCTGGGCGCAGCGAAGATTCAGCAGATCCGCGAAAGCTGGCACGCAAACGAGTCGATGCGCGAAAACCTCATCTTCGGGCAGACCTACGGCATCTCGATCACGAAGATGACGAAGATCGTCCGCAAGTACGGCCCCGACGCGATCGCCATCGTCAAGGCCGACCCCTATCGCCTCTGCCGCGACATCTGGGGCATCGGCTTCGCGACGGCGGACAAGATCGCGCTCTCGGTCGGCATCCCGAAGGACTCGCCGCTCCGTGCGCGCGCGTCGATCAGCTACACGCTGGAGACGGAGGCCGAGACGGGCGGGCACTGCTGGACGTTCGAGAACGACCTGCTCCTGCATGCGCACGAGCTGACGGAGATTCCGCTGGAGGTTCTCGCGGACGCCCTGCGCACGGAAATCGACGAGGGGCGCGTCGTCTTCCAGGACACGGGGAACGCCGCCGACGCGCGGCGGATCTACCTGAAGTCGCTCTACTACTCGGAACGCGACGTCGCCGCGCGCGTGCGGGCGATCCTCGACGCGCCGCGCTCCTTCGCCGCGTTCGCGCCGGAGAAGGCGATTGCCTGGTGGCAGGCGCGCCAGCGCTTCGAGCTCGCCGAGAAGCAGCGCGAGGCGCTTGTCCATTCGCTGTCGGCGAAGTTCTCGATCATCACGGGCGGGCCGGGCGTCGGCAAGACGACGATCATCCGCGCGCTCGTCGAGATCTTCTCCGCGAAGCGGCTGAAGATCGTGCTTGCCGCGCCGACGGGACGCGCCGCGAAGCGGATGACCGAGTCGGTCGGCGCGCCCGCGCAGACGATCCACCGGCTGCTCAAGTGGAATCCCGTGACGAACAAGTTCACGTTCGACGCGGAGAATCCGCTCGAAGGGGACGTCTTCGTCTTCGACGAGACGTCGATGATCGACGTGAAGCTCGCGTGCGAGCTGCTGAAGGCGATTCCCGACACGGCGACCGTCGTCTGGGTCGGCGACACGGACCAGCTGCCGTCCGTCGGCCCCGGCTCGGTCCTCGGCGACCTCATCAAGTCGCGCGCGCTGCCGGCGACGCGGCTCGACTTCATCTTCCGCCAGGACACGGCGGGGCTCATCGTCAAGAACGCCCACCACGTGAACGCGGGCGAGCCGCTGGAGGTCGCGCACGGCGAGTCGGACTTCTACTTCGCGCGCTGCGAGGATCCCGAACTCTGCCTCAAGCGCGCGATCGAGTTCATGACGACGCGCATCCCGCGCAAGTTCGGGATGGATCCGCTGCGGGACGTGCAGGTGCTGACGCCGATGCGCAAGAACGTGCTCGGCACGGACAACCTCAACGTCGAGCTGCAGAAGGCGCTCAACCCGTCCGGCGACGCCGTGAAGCGCGGCGGCACGCTCTTCCGGGTCGGCGACCGCGTGATGCAGCTCCGGAACAACTACGACAAGGACGTCTTCAACGGCGACGTCGGCTTCGTGCAGTCGGTGAGCCCCGAAGACCGCGCGCTCGTCGTCCTCTTCGACGGGCGCCCCGTGAAGTACGATGCGGGCGACCTCGACGAGCTCGTGCTGGCCTATGCGATGACGATCCACAAGTCGCAGGGCAGCGAGTATCCGGCCGTCATCGTGCTCATCCACACGCAGCACTACGTCATGCTCCAGCGCAACCTCCTCTACACGGCAATCACGCGCGGCAAGCGGCTCGTGCTGCTGATGGGCGTGCCCTACGCGATCGACCAGGCGATCAAGACGAACACGGTGCGCGAGCGCCGCACGTCCCTCGCCGAGCGGCTGGCGGCGCCGGGTGCGTCCGCGCAGTAGCCGGCTCGGCGCCCGCACGTCGGAGAAAGCCTTATTTATGCTATAATACCCGCTTCCAAAGAGGAAAGACGCAAGAAGAAAATGGACAAGCAGTACGACGCGAAAGCCGCAGAGGCGAAATGGTACAAGTTCTGGGAAGAGAACGGTTGCTTTCATCAGGAGCCGGACGGGCGTGAGCCGTATTCGGTCGTCATCCCGCCGCCGAACGTGACGGGCATTCTTCACATGGGCCATGCGCTCAACCAGACGATCCAGGACATCCTCGTGCGCTGGCGCCGCATGCAGGGGCGCAACGTCCTCTGGCTGCCCGGCACGGACCACGCCGGCATCGCGACGCAGAACGTCGTCGAGAAGGCCCTGAAGAAGGAGGGCAAGCGCCGTCAGGATCTCGGTCGCGAAAAGTTCCTGGAGCGCGTCTGGGAGTGGAAGAAGCAGTATGGCGGCACGATCGTCCACCAGCAGCGCATGCTCGGCAACTCGACGGACTGGCGGCGCGAGCGCTTCACGTTCGACGCGGGCTGCTCGCGCGCGGTGACGAAGGTCTTCAAGCAGCTCTTTGACGAGGGCCTCGTCTACAAGGGCAACTACATCGTCAATTGGTGTCCGCGCTGCGGCACGGCGCTCGCGAACGACGAGGTCGAGCATGAGCCGAACCACGGGCACTTCTGGTACATCAAGTATCCTGTCGTCGGCGGGAACTGGCGGCCGACGGAGGGGGGCGCAACGGACGGCCGAACGGACGGAGGCTCTGGCGCCCCCGCACCCGGGCCCATGGAGGCTTATAAAGATTTTGTCGTGATTGCGACGACGCGCCCCGAAACGCTGCCGGGCGACACGGCCGTCGCGGTCAACCCGAAGGACGACCGCTATGCGCACCTGATCGGCAAGAACGTCATCCTGCCGCTCACGGGCCGCGAGATTCCCGTCATCAGCGACGACTACGTGGATCGCGAATTCGGCACGGGCATCGTGAAGATCACGCCCGCGCACGACCCGAACGACTTCCTCGTCGGCAAGCGCCACAACCTCGAAGAGATCAACATCATGACCGACGACGCGCACATGAACGCGCTTGCCGGCCAGTACGAGGGGATGGATCGCTGGGAATGCCGCAAGGCGATTGTCGCCGACCTGGAGGCGGGCGGCTACCTCGACCACATCGAAGACATCGACAACCAGGTCGGCCACTGCTACCGCTGCCACGAGGTCGTCGAGTCGCGCCTCTCGAAGCAGTGGTTCGTGAAGATGAAGCCGCTGGCCGAGCCCGCCATCGCCGCCGTGAAGTCGGGCGAGGTCAAGTTCGTGCCGGAGCGCTGGTCGAAGATCTACTTCAACTGGATGGAGAACATCCAGGACTGGTGCATCTCGCGCCAGCTCTGGTGGGGCCATCGGATTCCGGCGTGGTACCTGAAGAAGGAAGAGGGAAAAGGGAAGACGGAAGAAGGCGGCAGTGCGGATGAACTCGTCTTCGTTGCGGAGACCCCTGAAGCGGCGCTGGAACAGGCCCAGGCGAAGACGGGCGACGCGAACCTGACCCTGAACGACCTCGTGCAGGACGAGGACGTCCTGGACACGTGGTTCAGCTCGTGGCTCTGGCCGTTCTCGACGCTGGGCTGGCCGGAGCAGACGAAGGATCTCGCGTACTACTACCCGACGTGCGACCTCGTGACGGCGCAGGACATCATCTTCTTCTGGGTCGCGCGCATGATGATGGCGGGCATCCACTTCATGAAGAAGCCGCCGTTCAAGAACATCGTCATCCACGGCATCGTCCGCGCGGCGGACGGCTCGAAGATGTCGAAGTCGAAGGGCAACTCGCTCGATCCGCTGGAGCTCATCGCCCAGTATTCGGCGGACGCGCTCCGCTTCTCGATTGCGCTCATCACCTCGCTCGAATGCGACACGAAGGTGAACAAGGAGAAGTTCGAGATCGGCCGCAACTTCACGACGAAGATCTGGAACGCGGCGAAGTTCCTGGAAATGCAGGAGGCGAACCTGGGCGGTCTAGACAAGCTAGCGACGCTAGAGCATCTAGAGCATCTAGAGGGGGCGCTTTCATCGGACGACCGCCACATCCTCTACGCGGCGGATCTCGCCTGCAAGAAGGTCAACGACATTCTGGAGGCCTACCGCATTCAGGACGGCGCGCTTGCGGTCTACGACTTCTTCTGGACGCAGATCTGCGACGGCTACGTCGAATACGTGAAGGATTCGCCGAACAAGGCGGTGTCCGTCGCGATTTTGCGCGACGTCTTCTGGAAGGCCCTGCGGCTGCTGCACCCCTACATGCCGTTCGTGACGGAGGAGGTCACGCACCAGCTCGGCTTCCTGAAGGACGGCGAGACGATCATGCTGCAGAAGTTCCCCACCGGCTACACGGACGCCGAGAAGGCGGCGTGGGGCGTGACGGAGGCGAACTACGACTTCGTGAACGCGAAGCGCGAGGCGATCACCGCCGTGCGCGCGCTCCGCGCCGAATACAAGGTGTCGCCCGCGACGTTCGTCAAGGTGACGATCGCGCGCGGAACGGAGGGGGGCACAATGGGCGGGGGCTCTGGCGCCCCCGCGCCCTTGCCCAAGGAGGAAGTCGCCGTTTTGGCAAAGGCCATGCGGGCCGAGTCGGTGACGTTCGTTCCGGCGGGCAGCGACCTCGCGATGCCGTCGAAGATCACGCGGTTCGGCACGGTCTACCTGTCGCTCGAAGGGCTCGTCGACAAGGCGGCGGAGGCGAAGCGCATCGCGGGCGAGCTCGCGAAGCTCGCGGGCTTCATCAAGTCCAGCGAGGCGAAGCTCGCGAACGAGAACTTCGTCGCCCACGCGCCGGAAGCGGTCGTCGCCGAGGCGCGGCGCAAGCTTCAGGAGAACAGGGACAAGGCCCAGCAGCTGGAGAAGCTCGCGAAGCTGTTCGCGTGACGGTTTCGCGGCGGATGCGGTTCTGATATGGACTATCCTCAGTCTGATGCACGGGTCGGCGGCGGCGCACGCAAGCGCATGGCCGGGAACGCGCGCCGCACGGCGGCGTTCGTCGTCGCCCGCTGGCTGCTCACGAAGGAGTTTCCCGCGAACCTCCTGCCCGACGGGCCGGATCGCGCGTTTGTGCAGGATCTCGTCTATACGGTGATCCGGCGGCTGCGTCCCCTGCGGCACATCCTCGGCGCGTTCGTGAAGCAGTGGCCGAAGGGCGAACTGGAGGCCCTGCTCTACGTCGGCGCGGCGCAGATTCTCTACATGGACGACGTGCCCGACTTCGCGGCGGTCAACGAGACGGTCAGCGCGGCGAAGGCGTGCGAGAACCCGTCCATTGCGCGCGTCGTCAACGGCGTTCTGCGCAATCTCATCCGCCAGCGCGCATCCGTCTCGCTCGGCACGGAACTGGAGAC
This sequence comes from uncultured Kiritimatiellota bacterium, assembly GCA_934675625.1. Lineage (GTDB taxonomy): Bacteria > Verrucomicrobiota > Kiritimatiellia > RFP12 > UBA1067 > UBA1067. The sequence continues at coordinate 3,785 of CAKURH010000094.1, read as the reverse complement.
GTTCCCCACGGCGCTCGTGCGCCGCTGGACGGCGCGGTTCGGTGCGGCGAACGCCGAACGGCTCGCCGCGTGGCACAATGCGCCGGCCGTCACCTACCTCGCGCGCAAGGACGGCACGTTTACGCAGCTCGAACGCGGCCAGAAGGTGTCCGACGTGCCCGGCTTTGCGGCGGGCGACTTCATCGTGCAGGATCCGGGCACGCACCGCGCGGTCGCGCTGCTCGATCCGCAGCCGGGCGAGCGTATCCTCGACGCCTGTGCGGCGCCGGGCGGTAAGACCGTCCAGCTCGCGTGGCGTGGGGCGGACGTGACGGCGTGCGAGGTCAATCCGCGCCGTCGCGCGCGGCTGGAGGAGAACCTGCGGCGGCTGAAGCTCGCGGATGTGAAAGTCGTCGAGACTCTGCAGCCGCCCCAAACCTCCCAAACCTTCCCCAAAGTCCTCGTCGATGCGCCGTGCTCCAACACGGGCGTTTTCCGGCGGCGGCCCGATGCGCGGTGGAACTGGAGCGAGACGAAGCTCGTCGAGCTCGTGAAGCTTCAGGCGGAGATCCTTGACGCGGCGGCGGCGCACGTCGCGCCGGGCGGCACGCTCGTCTATTCGACGTGCTCGAACGAGCCGGAGGAGAACGGCGAGCAGGTCGCGGCGTTCCGGACGCGCCACCCCGACTTCACGTTGCGGGAGTCGACAGAATCCGTGCCGTTTGAGACGGGCCATGACGGGTCTTTCGCCGCCGCGTTGCGGAAAGCGCCCTCAGGGGCTGCGGCGGATTTGATATAATACGGAAAATTGACCTCACCTTACGGAGAAAGAACATGTCGCTGAACATCGTCACCCGCATCGACAACCGCGTCCCGGTGCGCAATGTCCTCATGTCCGTTTCGGACAAGACGGGGCTCGAAGCCTTCGTCCCCGCGCTTGTGAAGGCCTGCCCCGGCGTGAAGATCTACTCGACGGGCGGCACCTACGTGAAGGTGAAGGAGATTCTCGGTGACGCGGCGAAGGACACGCTCGTTGCCGTCTCGGACTACACGGGCCAGCCGGAGATGCAGGGCGGCCTCGTGAAGACGCTCGACTTCAAGATCTACCTCGGCCTCCTTTCCGAGACGTACAACGAGGCGCATCAGGCCGACCTCCGCCGCCTCGCGGCGCATCCGTTCGACATGGTCGTCGTGAACCTCTACCCGTTCCGCGAGACGGTCGCGAAGCCGGGCGTGACGCCGGAGATGGCGCGCACGAACATCGACATCGGCGGGCCCTGCATGGTGCGCGCGTCGGCGAAGAACTACCTGCGTGTCGCGTCCGTGACGGATCCGCTCGACTATCCGAACCTCGTCAACGAGCTGGCGACCCACGGCGGCACGCTCGGCCTCGACACGCGCTTCCGGCTCATGAAGAAGGCGTTCGCCCACACGGCCGAGTACGACACGGCCATCGCGCGCTTCTTCACGACGCGCACGTGGGAGGAGGTCGAGAAGACCTACGAGACCGAACGCCGCTTCTCGCTCTTCGCGGCGTTCAAGCGTCTGCGGAAGGAAAATGCCGGCGCGCCGGCGTTCCTTGTCACGTCGGGCGACCGTTCGCTGCCGATCAACTGGCGGCAGTTCACGGATGACGTCGATCTTGTCGTGCGGCTTGTGCGGAAATACGCGCCGGGCGAGAAGGTCGCGCTTTTGGGCGAGAACTCCTACGAGTGGTTCGTCGCGCACGTGGCGATCATGTTCGCAGGCGCGACGGTGATTCCGATGGACGTGAACCTGACGCCGGCGGAAATCGCCGCGCGCATCCAGTTCACGGGGGCGAGCGTGCTCGTCTACTCGGCCCTCTACTGCGAGAAGGCGCACGCCGTGCGCGACCTCTGTCCCGGCCTCAAGACGGGCGGCTTCGGCTCCATCAAGACGGAACGCTTCCTCGACAAGGTGCGCGGACTCGTCCAGCCGCAGGAGAGCATCTGGGATGCGGAGCGGATCGACACGTCGCGCGTGTCGATGATTATGTTCACGAGCGGCACGACAAGCGAGCCGCGCGGCGCGGAACTGACGATCGCCGGGCTGGAGGCGTTCGTCGAATCCTACGCCGCGGCGCTGTCGGTAAAGCCGGGCGACCGCTCGCTCATGCTGCTGCCGCTTCACCACATCTACGGTTGCTGCGCGTCCTATTTCTTCCTGTCGCAGGGCGTCGCGCTCGGCGTCTGCCCCGACTTCCGCCGCGTCTACGACGCCGTGGAGCGCTTCCGCGTCAATGTCCTCGCGCTCGTGCCCGCGCTCGCCGACCTGCTGTCGAAGAAGATCGCCCAGCGCGGCGCGACGGCCGAGGCCGCGCTCGGACAGCCGCTCGACTGGATTCTCGTCGGCGGCGCGCCGATGTCGCCGTGCGCCTATGACCGCCTGACGGCGCAGGGCGTGAAGGTGCTCGGCGCCTACGGTCTCACCGAGACGACGGCGATCTATTCGGTCGGGCCGGCGGCGGGAGATCTGCGCACTGGCTGCGCCGGACACGTCACGCAGTGCCCGTCCCTCGAGACGAAGGTGTCCGAGACGGGCGAGCTGCTGATTCGCGGCCCGGCGGTGATGAAGGGCTACTACAAGATGCCGGAGCGCACGGCGCAGGTCATTGACGCGGACGGCTGGTTTCACACGGGCGACTTGGGGCGCATCGATGCGGACGGCTCCGTTTGGGTCACGGGGCGGCTCTCGCGCACGATTGTCCTGTCGAGCGGCAAGAAGGTCGCGCCGGAGGAACTGGAGGCGCAGATTCTTGCGCTCCCCGGCATCTGCGAAGTCGTCGTGTCCGGCGAGGGCGAGACGCGCGAGATCAGGGCCGAGGTGTACGGCGAGGCGTCCGAAGAGGCGATCCGCCGTGCGATTGGCGAGCTGAACCTGACGCTGCCCGTCTACAAGCGCGTGAAGACGGTCGTCGTGCGGCGCGAGCCGTTCCCGCGCACGTCATCCGGCAAGATCAGGGTCTGACGCGCGATCGGGGGCGGACGTGAAGAGCCGACTGGATCTTCTGCTCGTGGCGCGTGGGCTGGCCGAGTCGCGGACGCGGGCGCAGGCGCTTGTCCTCGAAGGAAAGGTGCGCGTGGGCGGACAGGTCGAGACAAAGGCGTCGCGCCCGGTCGACGAGGCGGCGGAGATTGCCGTCGAGGCGCCGCCGCGTTTCGTCTCGCGCGGCGGCGAGAAGCTGGAGGGGGCGTTTGCGCGGTTTGAAGGCCTGGACGTGACGGGGAAGGTCTGTCTGGACGTCGGCTCGTCGACCGGCGGCTTCACGGACTGCCTGCTTCAGCATGGCGCGGCGCACGTGATGGCCGTCGACGTCGGGACGAACCAGCTCGCCTACAAACTTCGCACCGATCCGCGCGTCTGGGTGAAGGAGAACTACAACGCGCGCTACATGAAGGCGGCGGATCTCCCCGCCGTCCCCGAAGTCGCGGTGACGGACGTCTCGTTCATCTCGCTGCGGCTCATTCTGCCGCCGATCAGGGACGTGCTGGCACCGGGCGGGCGGATTGTCGCGCTCATCAAGCCGCAGTTCGAGGTCGGCAAGGGCAAGGCGCCGGGCGGGCTTGTGCGCGACGAGGCGCTGCGGCTGGAGGCGCGCGACGGCATCGTCCGCTTCGCGACGGATGAACTGGGGCTCACGCTGCTGGGGCTCGCCGAATCGCCGATTCGCGGCAGGGAAATGGGCAACATCGAGTACCTGAGCTACTGGACCCGGTTCGTCAAGTAGGACGTGCACCCTGTAGTCTACTATTGGTTTTTTGGTTCGTCAAATACTGGACACTCTG
>CAKURH010000093.1 GCA_934675625.1 uncultured Kiritimatiellota bacterium | reverse complement strand
CGAGCTCAAGGGCCTCGACGTGACCGAACACGGGCAAGACGCCTACGCCTCCTTCCAGTTCTTCTCGAACATGTAAGCGAGGCCAGCCCGAAACGCCGCCTGTGCGGCTCGCCGGACGGCGCTTCGGGCAGATGAGGCAAGCAATCGTAACCACCAAACCACCAATCCAAACAGGAAAAAACGATGAACACTTTAATCCGAATGGGAATCTCCGCAGCGGCGGCGGCAATGGCCGTCAGTGCGCTCGCGGCGGAGACGAATGAACTGGAGGAGGCCGAAAGCTCGCCGCTGTCGGTCGAGGTCACGGTCGACTTCTTCAGCTCCTACATGTGGCGCGGGCAAATCTGCTCTGACGCCCCCGTGTGGCAGCCGACGGCGACGCTGGGCCTTGACCTCGGCGATTTCGGCGCGCTCAGCGCGAACGTCTGGTCGAGCTTCAAGCTGACGAACCGCCGCGAGGGCTCGCCCGTGCGCAACATGGGCAACCAGGAGATCGACTACACGGTCTCGTATGCGAAGAGCTTCGGCGACTTTGACATCGAGGCCGGACACATCTGGTACACGTTCCCGAACGTCGATGACGGCGAAAGCAACGAGGAGCTCTACCTCTCGGTCGCCTACAACAACCCGATCGTCACGCCGACGGCCGCCGTCTACTGGGACTACCGGGACAACGACGACGACGGGCTCTTCTATGGCAACCTCGCGCTCGCTCACGACTTCGAGCTCTGCGAGAGCCTGACGCTGACCCCGTCCGTCTCGCTGGGCATGGGCTCGGACGCCTATCTGCGCATGTGCGTCGATGACGTCAACAAGACGGCGTTCCTCGACCAGACGACGGGACTGGCGCTGGCCTATGCCGTGACGGACTGGCTGAGCGTCGGCGCGCAGGTCAACTACACGTGGATCGTCGACCGCGACGCGCGGCGGGCGGACTACATGGGGCGCGACAAGAACCAGCGTGTCTGGGGGGGCGTGAACGTGGCGTTCTCGTTCTGAACGAAAGGACAGGAAACGGTGAAAGGCATTGACCGAATCGCCGTGGCGACGCCGGAACTCCATCTTGGGGATCCGGCGTCGAATGCGGTTGAGCATCTGAAGGTGGCGCGCGCGGCGGCGGAGCAGGGCGTCGCCGTTCTTGCGTTCCCCGAACTGTCGCTCACGGGCTATACGTGCGGCGACCTGTTCTTTCGCGACGACGTGCTGGACGCGGCGCGGCAGGCGCTGCGGGATCTCGCGGAGCAGACGGCCGACCTGCCGCTCGCGTTGATTGTGGGCGTGCCGCTGAAGGTTGGTGCGGGCCTCTTCAACACGGCGGTTGTCCTCTCCGGCGGACGCATCCGGGGGTCTGTCCCCAAGACCTACCTGCCGACCTACGGCGAGTATTACGAACACCGCCAGTTCACCCCGTCCACCGCCCTGCTCCCCGTGGGGACAGACCCCCGCATTTTGGGGACAGACCCCACCGATTCCTGTTCTTCAAACGTGGGGACAGACCCCGACTGGCAGGGAACAGGCCCTGTGCCGTTTGCGACAAATCTCGTCTTTTCGTTCAGAAATATCAAATTCTCGGTTGAAATCTGCGAAGACCTGTGGGTGCCGATTCCGCCGAGTTCCCGCTTGGCGTCTGCAGGACTCGACTGCGTCTTCAACCTTTCGGCGAGCACCGAATTTCTCGGCAAGGCCGCACATCGCGAGTTGCGCGTCCTGAGCCAAAGCGCCGCGTTGCGGTGCGTCTACGCGCTGGCCTCGGCGGGCGTGGGCGAATCGTCGTCCGATGCCGTTTTCGGGGGACAGTCCCTCCTTGCGGCGGACGGAAAGTTGCTGAAAAAAGGAAGTTTGTTCGCAAAAGAATCAGAAATCGTCGCGGCGACAGTTGATTTCGCGGCACTGGCCTATCGGCGGCGCGCCGAGACGTCGTTGAACGAGATGGGCGGCGTGGGGCTGGGGTCTGTCCCCACGAGGTTGATTGTGTGTGATTGCAATGAGTTGGCTTGGAACGAAGGTCTCACACGGAGGCACGGAGACACGGAGGGGGATTTGAAGGTGGGGACAGACCCCATGAGCCAGGGGACAATGAGTCAGGGGACAGACCCCGTAGATTTGGGGACAGACCCCAAGGGAAATTCTGAAAAGTGTGCGAAAAGTGAATGTTCAAATGAAATTTTGAATGATTTTATTGATCCGCATCCGTTCTTGATGGAATTTGGCGAGCCGGGGTGGGTCGAGAAGTTGTTGACGATTCAGGCCGTTGCGCTGGCGCGGCGTCTGGAGGCCGCGCATGCCCAGAAACTGGTCGTTGGCGTTTCTGGTGGTGCGGATTCAGCGCTTGCGCTCCTTGCCGCTGCGCGGGCCGTTGCGCGGCTGAAGGCGGGGTCTGTCCCCACGAGAGAGGGGCTGATTGCTGTCGTCATGCCGGGATTTGCCTCGTCCGACGCGACGCAGGATCGGGCGGTGGCGCTCGCGCAGGCCGTCGGGGCCGAGGTGCGCGTCGTGGACATTTGTGCGGCGTGCCGTCAGCACCTGGCGGACATCGGTCACGACGGACAGACGCACGACCTTGCGTTCGAGAACGTGCAGGCGCGCGAGCGGACGCAAATCCTGATGGATATCGCGAACATGGTGGGCGCGCTCGTCGTCGGAACGGGCGACCTCTCGGAAATCGCCCTCGGATGGAACACCTACAACGGCGACCACATGAGCATGTATCAGGTCAACGCCTCCGTGCCGAAGACGATGGTGCTCGCGGCGCTTCGTGCCGTGGCCGCGCAGGCGTCCGCACCGCTGGGCCCGCTGCTGCGCGAGATCGCGGACGCGCCCATCACGCCGGAACTCGTGCCGGACGCGGCGGCGAACGATTCGGAGGCGCGGTTGGGGCCCTACGAGCTGCATGACTTCTTCCTCTACCACTTCCTCGTGAACGGGGCTGAGGCCGGGAAGCTGCGGGCGTTGGCGGAAATCGCCTTTCGCGGCGTCTACGACCGCGAGACGATCACGCGCACGTGCGCGACGTTCCTGCGGCGGTTCTTCGCCGCGCAGTACAAGCGCAACTGCGTTCCCGACGGCCCGAAGATCACGCTCTCGCTTTCGCCGCGCGCCGACTGGCGGATGCCAAGCGACAGCCCAAAACCGCCCGTTTTTTGATATAATACAACCCATTATGGCAGCAGAAGAGAACAAGTCGTCGCTGGACGCCCTGAGCGCGCTGTGCAAGCGCCGCGGGTTCATCTATCACTCCTCCGAGATCTACGGCGGCATGCCGGGATTCTGGGACTACGGCCCGCTCGGCTGCGAGCTGAAGCAGAACGTCAAGCAGGCGTGGTGGCAGTTCACCGTGCGCGGGCGCGAGGACGTCGTCGGCCTTGACGCGACGATCATCATGCACCCGAAGATCTGGAAGGCGTCGGGCCACCTCGACACGTTCGCCGACCCGATGACGATGTGCAAGGACTGCAAGAAGCTCATGCGCGCCGACCAGGTGAAGGACATCTACGCCGACCAGAAGAAGAAGCCCCAGCCGAAGGTCGCGGGGGCGGACTTCTTCTGCCCCTACTGCGGCGGCGAGCTCACCGAGCCGAAGCCCTTCAACCTCATGTTCAAGACGGTCGTCGGCCCGATCGACGACCCGTCGAACGTCGCGTATCTCCGCCCCGAGACGGCTCAGGCGATCTTCGCGCAGTTCACGAACGTGACGGCGACCTCGCGCATGGCCGTCCCCTACGGCATCGCACAGATGGGCAAGAGCTTCCGCAACGAGGTGACGCCGCGCAACTACACGTTCCGCTCGCGCGAGTTCGAGCAGATGGAGCTGGAGTTCTTCATCCGCCCCGACGAGGCAATCGAGCTGCAGTACGGCCACGTCGTCACGCTCGCCGACAATCCTGACCTGAACGGTCCCGTGCAGGACGACTGGGGCTGGGAGGTCTGGCACAAGTACTGGGTCGAGCAGCGCAAGCGGTTCCTGAACGCCGTGGGCCTGCCGACGGAGCGTTTCGTCGAGTACTGGCAGAAGCCGGACGAGCTCGCGCACTACGCGCGCGCCTGCGTCGACATCGAATACGACTTCCCGTTTGGCCGCCAGGAGCTGGAGGGCATCGCCGCGCGTTCCGACTTCGACCTCACGCAGCACCAGATCCACTCGAAGGTGCCGCAGACCGTCTTTGACGATCCGCTGAAGCAGGCGTGCAAGCGGCTCTCCGACGCCGAGAAGGCCGCGTTCGTCGCGAAGACGCAGAAGGACTGGGTCGCGCGCAGGCAGGCGGCGCAGTCCGCCAAGGCCGGCAAGGAGATCGCCTTCTCCGCCGACGAGGTCGCCGACATCGAGGCGCAGGCCAAGACGTTCTGCGAGAACCTGTTCGACGGCAAGTACGTGCCGCACGTGATCGAGCCGTCCGCCGGCGTCGACCGCCTGATGCTCGCGCTCCTGTGCGAGGCGTACGAGGAGCAGAAGCTGACGGACGAGAGGGGCAAGGAGGACGTCCGCACGGTGCTGCACTTCCATCCGAAGGTGGCGCCCGTCAAGGTCGCGATCTTCCCGCTCATCAAGAAGGATCCCGACCAGGACCGGATTGCGCGCGAAATCTTCAGGAAGCTTCAGAAGAAGGTCAACTGCCAGTGGGACGTGTCGGGCGCGATCGGCCGTCGCTACCGCCGCCAGGACGAGGCGGGCACGCCGTGGTGCATCACCGTCGACGCGCAGACCGTCGCCGACGGCACCTTCACCGTGCGCGAGCGCGACTCGATGACGCAGTCGCGCATGACCTACGCCGAGTTCCTCGCGAAGATGTACGAGGCGCTGGAGTTCTGAGGCGCGGCGGATTTGGTATAATACGCGCAATGGCGAAGAAGGTCAGAGATCCGCGTCCGACGTGGGACGAGTACTTCATGGAGATCGCGCAGGTGGTTGCGCGACGCTCCAACTGCTCGCGCCGCAGCGTCGGGGCCGTCATCGCGCGCAACCACCATGCCCTCTCCGCCGGCTACAACGGCACGCCCAAGGGCGTGAAGAACTGCTTCGAGGGCGGGTGTCCGCGCTGCGCGGGCCACGCCAAGAGCGGAACGCACCTCGACGAATGCCTCTGCACCCACGCCGAGCAGAACGCGATCTGCCAGGCGGCATGCTACGGGCCGTCGATCGAGGGCGCGACGATCTACGTCACGATCTCGCCGTGCCTCACCTGCGCGAAGCTCATCATCAACGCGGGCATTTCGGAAGTCGTCTACGGTGGCGACTACGCCTTTCTCGAGACGGTCGAGAAGATGTTCACCGCCGCCGGCGTCAAGTACCGAAAGTACGACCCGTAAACCCTAATGCTTTAACTCTCAACCCTCACAACAAAAGGAAAAACAATGAGCAGAAAGAAAATCATCGCTGGCAACTGGAAGATGAACGTCAAGCCGTCGGAGACCGCCGCCCTCGTCAAGGGCGTCGCCGAGGCGACCAGGGATTTCGCCGGAAAGGTCGACATCGTGTGCTGCACGCCCGCGATCGACGTCCCGGCCGCCATCGCCGCCGCTGCGGGTACGCAGGTCGAGATCGGCGCCGAGAACTGCCACTGGAAGGAGTCGGGCGCCTACACGGGCGAGATCTCGACGGGCATGCTCCTCGACGCGGGCGCGAAGTACGTCATCCTCGGCCACAGCGAGCGCCGCCAGTATTTCGGCGAGACGGACGAGACGGTGAACCTCCGCACGCGTGCGGCCATCGCGGCGGGCCTGACGGCCATCGTCTGCGTCGGCGAGACGCTGGAGGAGCGCGAGGCGGGCAAGCTCGTCGAGGTCATCGAGCGCCAGATGAACGTCGGCCTCAAGGACGTCACGGCGGCGGACTGCGCGAAGCTCGTCATCGCCTACGAGCCGGTCTGGGCGATCGGCACGGGCAAGACCGCGACCCCCGACCAGGCGCAGGAAGTCCACGCCCTCATCCGCGCGACGCTCGCGAAGCTCGTCGGCGCCGAGACGGCCGAGACCGTGCGCATCCAGTACGGCGGGTCGATGAAGCCGGGCAACGCGGCGGAACTGCTCGCGAAGAAGGACATCGACGGCGGCCTCATCGGCGGCGCGGCCCTCAAGGCGGCCGACTTCGCCGGCATCATCGCGGCTGCGGCGCAGGCCTGAAAGTTGACGTGAAGAAGATGAACATGGCACCTAGACGTTCTAGCGCTTCTAGCATGGCTAGAATGGCGAGTCTCGCGCTTGGCGCGATGCTCGCCGGGTGCTTCAACGAGCCGGAACCGGCCTACAAGTCGGTTCCGGCCGAAAGCCGCCTTTACCTTCAGGACAAGGGGCTGGAAGACCTGAAGGCGACTGACCTCGCGAAGGTCGGCGACTACCTGAATCTCGACCGCAACGCGCTGACGAACGTCGAGCCCGTCGCGAAGCTCGCGGGCCTGAAGTGGCTGCGCCTGAACGACAACCGCCTGTCGGCGTTGCCGGACTTGAAGGGCCTGACGCAGCTGCGGCGCATTTACCTGAAGAACAACCGCCTGACGGAAGTTCCGGCGACGCTGAAGGATCTGCCGTCCCTGACGGACATCGAGCTGTCGGGCAATCCGATTTCGGTCGTGCCGGCGTGGCTCGCGGCGAAGAAGGGCCTCAAGAACCTCTCGTTCAACGCGACGCGGCTGACGAAGCTGCCCGATGACCTGTCGGCGTGGGCGACGTTGCAGTCGCTGCAGCTCGGCGAACTCAATCTCTCGGCGGCCGAAATGGCGCGCATTCGCAAGGCCCTGCCGAAGGTCGCGATTGTGTTTTGAGGCGTGTGAAGGCGAACCTTGACGAGCTGGCCAAGGGCAATCTGGGGCGGCTGCTGTTGAAGTATTCGTGGCCGGCGCTGGTCGCGATGACGCTGAACGCCCTCTACGCGGTCGTTGACCGCGTGTTCATCGGGCAGGGCTGCGGCGTGGACGCGATGGCGGGCCTTCAGCTCGCGATGCCCGTGATGATGTTCCTCACGGCGTTCGGCCCGCTGGTCGGCGTCGGCCACGCCGCGCTCCTCTCGATCAAGCTCGGCGCGAACGACCGCGTCGCCTGCGAGAAGATTCTTGGCGAGACGATCGCCCTGAAGCTCATCCTTTTCGCCGTCCTCATCCCGACGATTTACCTCTCGCTCGACACGGTGCTCGCGTGGTGCGGGGCGGACAAGGTGACGCCCGGCGCCTACGCCGCCGCGAAGACGTATCTGGAGATTGTCCTCGCCTCGCACGTCTTTTCGCACCTCGCGTTCGGGCTCTCGGCCCTTCAGCGCGCGGAGGGCGGGGCGATTCGCTCGATGGTGTGCATGGTCGTCGGCTTCGGCGCGAACCTCGTGCTGGACCCGATTCTCATCTTCGGCTGCCGGATGGGCGTCGCGGGCGCGGCGTGGGCGACGAACCTCGCGATGCTCGCGTCGGCCGTGTGGGCGTTCGGCTACTACTGGCGCGGCAAGTCCGTCGTCCGTCTGCGCCTCCGCCGCATCGGAATCTACCCGTCGCTGCTCGTCCGCACGCTCGCCATCGGCCTTGCGCCGTTCCTCCAGCAGCTGATGAGCTCCGTCATCATCGCGTCGCTCCAGTTCTCGTTCGCGAAGTGGATGCCGGACGCGGCGTCGCGCACGGCGGAGATCGCCTCGCTCGGCGTCTTCAGCGGCGCGCTCATCCTCGTCTTCATGCCGATCCTCGGCTGCCAGCAGGGGCTTCAGCCGATCTTCGGCTACAACTGGGGCGCGCGGAACTTCCGGCGCGTCCTGGGCGCGCTCAAGGTCGGCTTCGGCGTCACGACGGCCCTGACCGTCTTCGCGTGGGTCGTCCAGGTCGTGCCGCCGTTCCCGACGTGGATTGCGCGGATGTTCGTCTCGGGCGAGAACCCGGAGATTATTGCGCTCGCCGCGCATGACCTCGCGCTTGCGAATTGCATGATCTGGTGCATCTCGGTCAACGTCCTCGCGACGACCTACTTCCAGTCCATCGGCAAGCCCACGGTCGCGATTCTCCTCTCGATGCTCCGGCAGGGCGTCGTGATGCTGCCGATCGTGTGGCTGCTGCCGCACGTCCTCGACGACAAGGCGTTCGCGATTTGGCTCTCGACGCCGGTTTCGGACGTCCTCTGCAACCTCGCGACGATTCCGCCGCTGCTCCTGCACGCGCGCTTCCTTGCGCGTGTGCGTGTCCGTGAAAGGGAGGGGACGCGATGAGGCTTTTCCGCATCTACTGGACGCTGGCCCTTGTGGCGTGCGCCGTCCTGTGCGGCGCCGCCGTGTGGATGGGCGGATTGAATCAGGACGAGGGCTGGTATCTCTATGCGGCGAACCTCGTGGCGGAAGGGCAGATGCCCTACCGCGACTTTGCCTATACGCAGGGGCCGCTGTTGCCGTTCGTCTACTCCACGTTCACGTGGGTCTGGCGCGCGGGGGGCCTCTTGGGCGCGCGGCTCTTCACGCTCGCGATGGGCCTCGTCGGCGTCCTTTTCGCCGCAGGGTTGGCGCGGCGGTTCGTTGCGGACGACAAACGAAACGAGACCGCGCTGATCGTCTTCTTCCTCCTCGCGACGAACCTCTATCACCTCTACTACCTCGCGATTCCGAAGACGTATGCGCTCGCGGGGCTGTTCGTGATCCTCGGCTTCTACCTGCTGACGTTCGCGCGTGCCCACGCGGCAGCGGCCCTCGGCGCGGGCCTTTGCCTCGCGTGCGCGGCGGGGACGCGCATTTCGCTTGGTGCGCTGCTCCCGGTTGTCGGCGTGGGTCTGCTCGTCGCGCGGCGGTGGAAGCCGTTGGCCCTGTTCTGCGTCGGCGGCTTCGGTGGCCTCGCGCTCGTCTACGGGCCGTTTCTGCTCGATGCGGGCGCGCGGGCGGGGCTCCTCGCGGCGCAGGCCTACCATGCCGCGCGCGGCGGCTTTGACCTCACATGGACAGTCGGGAGCCTCAGTCGGCTCGTGCGCTGGTATCTGCCGGTCTTCCTTGTTCTTGGCCTCGGCGGCTTCCGCCGTGCGCGATGGCTGCTCGCCGCGTTTCTCGCGGTCTTCGCCGTGCAGATGCTCGCGCCGTTCCCGTATGAGGACTATCAGGTGCCGATCATGGGGCTGCTCGCCGTCTTCGCCGCCGTGAACTTCGTGTCGCAGATGACGTGCCCTGCGCCGCGCGCGCTCCTGCTTGTCCTCGGCCTCTGCTTCGCGACGTCCTTCGGGTCGCCGCTTCTGGAGAAGTGGTCGACGAACGGACAGGATCGCTTCTGGTCGCTGAAGAAGACGAAGACGGAACTCGCCCAGCTGCGGGACGTCGCGCGGGAGATCAACGCGCTCGATCCGGGCGGCACGACGCTGCTCACGCAGGATCTCTACCTCGCGATCGAGACGGGGCGCAAGGTGCCGCGCGGACTGGAAATGGGGCCGTTCGCGATTCTGTCGGACGCTGACTGGCGGCGTCTGCTGACGGCGGCGGAGTGTCCGGTTGCGGCGCTGTCGGGCTACACGTTCGCCATCGAGCCGCCGGTCTGCAACGAGCGCGCGCCCGACCAGCAGCTCGCCTACTGGAACCTGCTGAAGGAGAACTACCGGTTTGTCGCGAAGGAGCCGGCGTTCGGACAGAACGCGACGCCGCTCCTCATCTTGGAGCGAAAGGACCGGTAGGGAATCGTGAATTTTTACGCGTTCGTGACATGAAAAAGGCAGTTGCAGGAAAAGACGGTGGGCGAACGCCGAAGACGGCGGAGGAGATTCGCGCGCGCATTCTGGATGTCGTGACGAAGAACGGCGGCCACCTGGCCTCGTCCCTCGGCGCCGTCGAGATCGCGCTCGCGCTCCATGCGGTCTTCGACGCCGAGACGGATCGGATCGTCTGGGACGTCGGGCACCAGGCCTATGCCTGGAAGATTCTGACAGGACGCGATGCGCGCTTCGAGACGCTGCGCCAGTTGGACGGCGTCGCGCCGTTTCCGAACCCCGCCGAGAGCGCGGCGGACGCCGCCGTCGCCGGGCATGCCGGGAGCGCGCTCTCGGTCGCGCTCGGTTTCGCCGCCGCGCGCGACCGCAAGGGCACGGGCGAGCAAGTCGTCGCCGTGATCGGTGACGCCTCGATGGCGAACGGCCACTCCTTCGAGGCGCTGAACAACTGCGCGGCGGCGACCGAAAAGGTGATTGTCGTCCTGAACGACAACGACATGGCGATCTCGAAGCCGACCGGCAGCTTCGCCAAGTTTCTCGGCCGCCTCATCACGGGCGTGCGCTACAACCGCGTCAAGGCGGCGGCCGAGGCGGCGGGGCACCGCCTGCGGCTGACATTCCTGCGCGACGTCTACCACAGCCTTGAAAGCCGCGTCAAGGGGCTCTTTCTCGGCAGCCGCTACTTCGAGCAGTTCGGGCTGCGCTACATCGGGCCAGTCGACGGCCACGACCTCGCCGCGCTGACGGCCGCGTTCACCGTCGCGAAGGAAGACAAGCGGTCGGTGCTCGTTCACGTCGTCACGAAGAAGGGCAAGGGCTACGCGCCGGCCGAGCGCAACCCGACGCTCTACCACGGCGTCAGCGCCAAGAGCGGCGACGTGGCCGCCGCCGCACAAGACAAGCCGCCGACCCAGCCCCCCAACTCGGCGGCGACGTACTCGCCCGACTCGGCGGCGAAACCGCTCGATTCGGCGACGGCTAAAAACGCGGCTGGCTCGTCGGTTGATAACCTGTCCTGTGCGGCGACGGCCACGTCGCCGAAAAAAGACTGGAGCGCGGCTTTCGGCGCGCGGCTCGTCGACGCGGCGCGCGCCGACGCGCGCATCGTCGCGCTGACGGCGGGCATGACAGACGGCACGGGCCTCGCGCCGTTCGCCCAGGCGTTCCCGCGCCGCTTCTTCGACGTCGGCATCGCCGAGGGCCACATGGTCGCTTTCGCCGCCGGCCTCGCCGCCGCCGGGCTGCGCCCCGTCGTCTGCGTCTACTCGACCTTTCTTCAGCGCGCGATCGACCAGGTCATCCACGACGTGGCGATCTCGAACCTGCCGGTCGTCTTCTGCATCGACCGCGCGGGGCTGGTCGGCGCGGATGGCGTGACGCATCAGGGCGTCTTCGACATCGCGCTCCTGAAGGCGGTGCCGAATTTGACGATCGTTCAGCCGTGCGACGGCGCGGAACTGGCGCGCCTGCTGACGGACGCGCTTCGGCGGCGCGGGCCGACGGTGATCCGCTATCCGCGTGGCAGGTGCCCCGCGCCGCTGAACGTCGCCGGCGACGGTCTCGCCGTCGAAGTCGCGAACCCCGCCGCGTCCGTGCAGCTCTGGACGACGGGCGACCAGTTGCCGAAAGCCTTGGCGGTCGCGGCGAAGACGGGCGTCGGCGTCGTCTACGCGCGGTCGCTCAAGCCGTTCGACGCGGCGTTGCTCGCGCGGCAGCGGGCGGCGGGACAGAAGATCGTCTCGCTGGAGAACGGCTGCGTTTGCGGCGGCTTCGGCGAGTCGATTGGCGCCGACGTGCGCTTCGGCTGGCCCGATGCGTTTATTCCGCACGGCGCGGTCGACGCCCTCGAACGTCGCTATGGGCTGGACGTCGATTCACTCGCCGCGAGACTGCGCAACGTGATGCAAAAGGGCGAGAAATAAAACACTACCTTCGCGGTTGACATGGCCGCGCGATTTGTGATATACTACGCGCTGTTTCCCTACCACAAAGGTAGATTCAAACAGGAGGAAGAAACAATGAGCGAACAGAAAGTGCATCCCGAGACGCTGGCGGTTCACGCCGGCTGGAACGGTGACCCGGCGACGGACGCCTGTGCGGTGCCGGTCTACCGCACGACGGCCTACAACTTCAAGAGCGCGCAGGACGGCGCGGATCGCTTCGCCCTCAAGAAGGCGGCGAACATCTACGCCCGCCTCATGAACCCGACGGAAGACGTCCTCGAAAAGCGCCTCGCGGCGCTGGAGGGCGGCGCGGCCGCGCTGACGCTCGCGTCCGGCACGGCGGCCATCTACTTCACGGTCACGAACATTGCGGAGACGGGGTCGGAGTTCGTCTCGGCCGACAACGTCTACGGCGGCACCTACGTGCAGTTCAACACGATCCTGCCGCAGTCGAACAACATCCACGTGAAGTGGACGCACCTCAACGACTTCGCGGCCGTCGAGGCGGCGATCAACGAGAAGACGCGCTTCGTCTACGTTGAGACGATCGGCAACCCCGCGCTTGGCGTCGCCGACATCGAGAAGTACGCCGAGGTCGCCCACAAGCACGGACTGCCGCTCGTCGTGGACGCGACGTTCTCGACGCCGATTCTCGAACACCCGATCCAGTGGGGCGCGGATGTCGTCATCCATTCGCTCTCGAAGTGGATTGGCGGACACGGCGCGGGCATCGGCGGCGTGGTGATCGACGCAGGGAAGTTCGACTGGACGCAGAAGGGCAATCCGCTCTACGTCGAGCCGGACACCGGCTACCACGGCATCAAGTGGGGCGAGGCGATCGGGTCGCTCGCGTTCATCACGCGCCTGCGCACCGTCGCCCTGCGCAACCAGGGGCCGACGCTCTCGCCGGACGCGAACTGGATCTTCCTCCAGGGCGTGGAGTCGCTGCCGCTCCGCATCGCGCGCCACAGCGAGAACGCGCTCGCGGTCGCGAAGTACCTGAAGGCCCATCCGAAGGTGGCGTGGGTGCGCTATCCGGGCCTCGCCGACGATCCGAGCTACGAACTCGCCCAGAAGTACCTGCCGAACGGACAGGGCGGCATGGTCGTCTTTGGCATCAAGGGCGGCGCGGCGGCGGGTGTCAAGGTCGCGGACGGACTCAAGCTCTTCACGCAGCTCGCCAACGTCGGCGATGCGCGCTCGCTCGTGATCCATCCGGCGTCCTCGACGCACTCGCAGCTCACCGAGGAGGAGCAGATCGCGGCGGGGCTTCCGCCGGAGCTCATCCGCCTCTCGATCGGCATCGAGCACATCGACGACATCCTCGCCGACCTCGAACAGGCGCTCGCACAGGCGTAAGGCAGGCACCCCAAACCAACAAACAAAACCAGATCACTGGCCCAGTTGTCCGCAAGACGCTGGGCCAAAAACAGAAACAAAATACTACCATCAAGGTAGAGAAAGAAGAAAAACATGAAGAACATTCCTGAATACGTTCGTTACGTCCTCTCCGGCGCCGTGAGCGCGCTCGTGGCCTCGTCCGCATGGGCGGGCGTACCGCTCAACAACCTCCAGGGCACGGGCGGCATCGCCTTCAACCCCTTGGCCTACACGGCGGGCCGCGCGTGGGACGGCGGCGAGACGAATGCCCTGAACGGCATCGTCTCCAAGCCGCAGGTCGGCGGGTGGTACGTGAACCTGACGGACGCGGACATCAACTGGTTCGCGCTCGGCGCGGCGGTGACGCTCTTTGACCGGCTGGAGATCTCCGGCGGCTACGGGGCGGTGAACGCGCACAAGTACGGCGACAACGCGATCAACACCTACAACGTCGGCGCGAAGCTGCGCTTTCTGGACGAGAACGCCTTCGACACGTCGTGGGTGCCGGCGCTGGCGGTCGGCGGCGTCTACAAGTACACGGACTCGCAGACGGTCGATGCGCTCGGCCTTGACCACGACGGCTTCGACGGCTACGTGGTCGCGTCCAAGCTCGTGACGCAGACGCCGGTTCCCGTGCTGCTGTCGGTCGGCGGGCTCGTCTCGGACGAGGTGGTCAACGGCGTTGTGGGGCATAACGACTACGGTGCGGCGGTGTTCGCGAACATCGACCTCATCCCAGTCGAGCAGGTGGCGATTGGCTTCGAGTACAAGCAGGGCGTGGACGTCGGCGATGGCATCAGCAACCACGACTACTTCGACGGACACGTCGCGTGGTTCGTGACGGATTCGCTGACGCTCGTCGGCGCCTACGCCTACACGGGCGACAAGGACAAGTTCTACCGCGACGGCAGCACGAAAGACCTCGGCGTGGGTGGCGGCTTCGTCCTGTCGGCCCAGTACCAGTTCTGATCCGTGCGGCAAGAGCGCTGGTCTCATCCGCAGGGA
This sequence comes from uncultured Kiritimatiellota bacterium, assembly GCA_934675625.1. Taxonomy (GTDB): domain Bacteria; phylum Verrucomicrobiota; class Kiritimatiellia; order RFP12; family UBA1067; genus UBA1067. The sequence goes on along the minus strand of CAKURH010000093.1, from coordinate 1,595 downwards.
GGGCGCAGAGAGATCCCTGCGCCCTCCCTAAACACGGCAATCAGTGTCTATGATATAATATGCACCGTGTTGCATCTGACAGACGCTCATTCAAAGGAGTTCCAATGGCACAGATAAACTTCAGGATCGAAGATGACGTCAAGGCCAAGGCCGAGACGCTTTTCAACAGCCTTGGCATGAACACGACGACGGCACTGATGGTCTTCATTCGTCAATCGTTGGCCGAACAGGCCATTCCGTTTCACATTCGGCAGGTTCCGCCCTCGCGCGCGCAGTCTCCTGCCGAATTGACAACCCGCATTCGTGACATGGAGGCAGGGCGAAATTGCCGTGTCCATGAACTGATCGACGTCGACAAGTCCGCAGATCGCCTGCCCCAGAGGAGGATGCGCCGTGGAAAAGCTTTGGCATGATCGCGCGTGGGATGAATACCTTTCTTGGCAGGGCGTAGACAAGAAGACATTGCGGCGAGTCAATCAATTGCTTCAAAGCATCGAACGCAATGGCTATTCGTGCATTGGAAAGCCTGAGCCGTTGAAAGAGAACTGGGCTGGGTGGTGGAGTGCTCGCATTGATGATGCAAATCGGTTGATTTTCAGAATCGCGGACGGCTATCTTGAGATTGCTGCCTGTTGTGGGCATTACTGACCTCTCCTCTTGTATTTTGCCCACATTGAGTTTCATGGCACCTCATTTTCAAGTTTCAGCCGCAAGGCGGGCGCAAAGTGGGCGCAGAGATGCTTTGCGCCCTCCTTGTGTCCTCACGCAGTTGCCTTGCGCCGTCGAGAATGCTATAATGTGCTCGTTTTTTTGGCCAAGGAGAGTCAGACATGATGATGAAAACAGTTGCGGACACCTCCAAGACAGCCCTGTTCCAGATGAGGATCAATCCGTGCGTACGCAAGCGGGTTGAGGCCGTTTATGCCGATTGCGGTCTGACGTTGACGGATGCCATCAATCTTTTTCTTCAGCAGTCGTTGAATGTTGAGGGGTTGCCGTTCACGGTGACGTCAAAGCCGAAGACGGCCAAGTTTGATCAGGCTGTCGGTCGCCTCGTGTCCGAGATCAATGCGGGGGTCGAATCCGCCGAACGCGAGGGATGGATTCCTGAAGGGGATGTCCTATCTGAGTTCGGGGTTGCGATATGACGGTTCGCTATTCACCGGCCGCACGCGAAGACCTGCGGGTTCTCCGTCGGTATCTTGTCGGCGAATTCGGAACTTCTGTCGCGGACAAGGCCGTACGGAAAATCGTTGCGGACATTGCGGCGTTGAAATGCTATCCGAATCTTTTGCGGCCGCTTGCGGACAAAATCGAGCGTCAGACGGATTTCCTGTATTATCTTTGCGGACGATACTCAATTGCCATTTCTCTGGTCGAAGCCGAGACGATTTCCATTGTTCGCATCCTTGATGGCAGGTCTGATTACGTGACCGAGGTGTTCGGCTCTGAAATGGGCAACTGACCGCGACGACTGTTCCGCTCTGTGTGTGGCCTCGCGCAGAACCTCACGAGGGCCTTGTCTAATCTGATTTTGGTAGACTATCCTACCGTTCACCGGGCATAGTGCCTGGACAGAACGGCCCGTCAAGGGA
>CAKURH010000092.1 GCA_934675625.1 uncultured Kiritimatiellota bacterium | reverse complement strand
CCGCGTTCGGACGCCGGATGGTTGCATCGCCCGTTCGCCGCGTAGCCGAGGCGGACGATCGACCAATCGCCGGCAGGGACGTCCCAGTCGAGCGTGCCGTCCGCCTTCAGCCGCGCCGTGAGGTCGACGGCGGCGCCCTTGGCGACGACCTGTCCGGCGGTCGTCGGCATGCGGTCGGCGTTCACGGGCATGCGGAAGCGGAAGGTCTTCGCCGCGAGGTCGCCGACCGTCATCTTCTTCTCGAGGGTGAGGCTCTCGACCTTCACCTGCAGCTTGTCCGCGAAGTCTGGCGCGAAGCGGAACGCCCGTGCCGTAACGGGCTGCGCGAACGGGAAGAACCGCACGCCGGGGTCGTAGTGGCCTGACGTGGCGAGGACGATCTCGCGCGTCTCGAGCGGACGGAACGCCGTGCCGTCGTCCGACACCTCGATGCCCATTTTCCCGGCGGCGCGCCAGTGCCACGGGTGGACGAAGCGGCACGAGAAGCCGCTGACCGTGACGGGCGCGGGGAAGGCGATGACGACGTGCGCGCCGTTGGTTTCCGTGCGCGCGCCGGCGTCCGCCATGCGCCACGTGTCGGCGGGCGGCACGGGGTAGGCGAAGACGGCGATGTCGTCATAGAAGCCGTGCCGGTTCGGCGGCGCGGCGAGCTTGCCCGCGAAGCGCCGGGGCCCCGTCACCTTCGTCTCGGTCAATGTCAGGAACTTCATGCCGTTCTCCGGCGGGTTCCAAGGGCCACCCGAATTGGCCCAGCCGCTGCAGTTCGGCAGGCACAGCTCCAGGCCGAGGCGCTTCGCCTCCTTCGCCGCGTGGCGGATCGCGTCGAACCAAACGGGCGTGTTGAAGGCGACGGGGCCTGGCGGGATGTCGCAGCCCGCGTCGAAGATCTGCGCGCCGCCGAGGCCGATCTGGGCCATCGCCTCCAGGTCGGCGGTGATGCCCTCCTTCGTGACGTTGCCGTTCATCCAGTGCCACCACGTCTGAGGCTTGGCGTCGTGCGGCGGATCGCGAAAGCCCGCCTCCAGCGACGGCGCGGCGGTTGCGACGGACGCGCTTTTGCTATAATACATCCCCTATGCAGTGCAAAGGACTTTCCCTTCTGAGCGGCGGCCTCGACAGCCAGCTCGCGGTGCGCGTGCTCGAACGCGCGGGCGCCGAGGTCGAGGCCGTCACCTTCGAGACGCCGTTTTTCGGCAGCGCGCGGGCCGTCGCGGCGGCGAAGGCCCTCGGCGTGAAGATCCACGTCATCGACTTCCTCGCGGACGAGATCTCGCTGCTGGAGAATCCGCCGCACGGCTTCGGCGGGGCGATGAACCCCTGCATCGACTGCCACGCGCTGATGATCCGCCGCGCGGGCGAGCTGATGGCGCGGCTCGGCTACGACTTCGTCGCGACGGGCGAGGTGCGCGGGCAGCGGCCGATGAGCCAGAACGCGCAGTCGCTCCTCACCGTCGAGAAGTCGTCGGGCCTGAAGGGGCGCCTCGTGCGTCCGCTCTCCGCGAAGCTGCTGGAGCTGACGATTCCCGAAATCGAGGGCAAACTCGACCGCGAAAGGCTGCTCGACATCTCGGGGCGCGCCCGCGACCGGCAGATTGCGCTTGCGGCGGAGTTTGGCATCACCGACTACCCCTCGCCCGCCGGCGGCTGCAAGCTGACGGAGACGGCGTTCGGGCTCAAGCTGCGCGACCTCATGGAACACGAGGGGCTCGGCGACCGCGCGCTCGTCGAGCTGCTGCTCGTCGGGCGGCGCTTCCGCCTGCCGGACGGCTCCGGCGTGATTCTGGGGCGCGACGCGGGCGAGAACGCGCGGCTCGCGAAAGGCAAGGGCACGGTCGTCGCCTTTGACGATGTGCCGGGACCGACGGCGCTCGTGCCCGACCTGAAGTCGGCGGCCGACCTCGACTTGGCGCGCGGCATCGTCCGCGCCTGGTCGCGCGGCACGACCGACGCCGACCGCGCGCCGTTCAGGGCGTATCAGATCCTCGCCTGAAAAATGATATAATACGTGCGAGTTCTAGGTAACATGAAAGCGCGCGAAACAACCCCCTGCTGTCTGACCATCGCCGGATCTGACTCCGGCGGCAATGCCGGCGTTCAGGCCGACCTGCGCGCGTTCCATGCCTACGGGCTGCACGGCTGCACGGTCTTCGCGGCCCTGACGGCGCAGAATCCGTTCGGGGTCACGGCGATTCACGGCGTGCCGGCGGATTTCGTCGCTGCGCAGCTGGACGCCGTGCTCGGCGTCTACGACATCCGCGCGCTCAAGACGGGGATGTTGGCGGATCCGGCGGCGATCGAGGCGATTGCCGACCGGCTCGCGGCGCATCCCGAAATCGCGAAGGTCATCGATCCCGTGATGGTCGCGACGAGCGGCGCGCGCCTCGTGTCGGACGCGGCGATGCGGGCGGTCTGCGCACGGCTCCTGCCGCTGGCGACGCTGATTACGCCGAACCTGCCCGAGGCCGCGACGCTGTGCGGCCGCGCCGTCGGCGACCCGAACGCCGCGCGCGCCGGCGATGCGGCGCAGGCGGAGGCGCTTGCGCGGCAGATCCACGAGACGTTCGGCTGCGCCGTCCTCGTGAAGGGCGGGCATGGCGCGGCGGCCTCCGCCGTCGATGTCCTCTTCGACGGCCGCGAAGTCCGCACGTTCGCGCTCCCCTGGGTGCCCGACCCCGTCTCGACGCACGGCACGGGCTGCTCGCTCGCCGCCGCGCTCGCGGCGGAACTCGCGCGCGGACGCGACCTCGCCGCCGCCGTCGCCGGGGCGAAGGACTACGTGCACCAGGCGATTGCCAGGGCCTACTGGGTCGGCCCCGACTGCGGGGTGCTGGGCTTTGTCCCGAAGGGCTGAGGTCGGTTCGTGAAGGGTGACGAGAGCGTTGTCCGTCTGGAGCACGTCGACGCCGGGTATCCCGGCGCGGTGATCCTCAGGGACGTCTCGCTGGCGGTCGCGCGCGGGGAGATCTTCATCCTGCTCGGCGGCTCCGGCTGCGGGAAGTCGACGGTGCTGAAGCACATGATTGGGCTCAATCCGGTCCTTGCGGGCCGCCTGACCGTCACGGGGCTGGAGTGGAACGACCGGACGCGCGCGGCGCTCTGCCGCAAGATCGGCGTCATGTACCAGTCCGGCGCGCTCTTCGGCTCGATGAGCTGCCTCGAGAACGTGCTGCTGCCGCTGGAGGCGTTTTCGGGGCTGGCGAAGGCGGCGCGGCTTGACCGGGCGCGGACGCTGCTGCGCGAGGTGGAGCTTGAGGACGCGGCGGACAAGATGCCGAGCGAGATCTCGGGCGGCATGCGCAAGCGCGTCGCGATCGCGCGGGCGATGGCCCTCGACCCCGAAGTCGTCTTCCTCGACGAGCCGAGCGCGGGCCTCGACCCGATCACCGCGTCGGCGCTCGACGACCTCATCCTGCGGCTGCGGGGCGAGAAGGGGATGACGTTTGTCGTCGTCACGCACGAGCTGCCGAGCATCTTCAGAATCGGCGACCGCGCGGCGATGTTCGACCGGGCGCGGCGGGCGATGATTGCGCTGGGAACGCCGCAGGAGCTCCGCGACACGTCGGAAGACCCGTTCGTCCGCGCGTTCTTCGGACGGGGCGCCGCGAGGCCGAACGCGGTTTTTTGATATAATACGCGAAACATCGAAAGGCAAGGAGAACTGGAGAAGATGAAGACAATCGGAGTCGGAATTTTGGGTTTCGGGACTGTCGGCGCGGGCGTGGCGGACGGTCTCCTGAAGCATCGTGACGTCATGGCGAAGCGGCTGGGGGTGGACATCGCCCTGAAGCGGATCGCCGACCTCGACATCACGACGGATCGCGGCGTCGCGGTGCCGGCGGGCGTGCTGACGACCGATGCGGCGTCCGTCATCGCCGACCCGGAGGTGCAGATCGTCGTCGAGACGATCGGCGGCACGGGCATCGCGAAGAAGCTTGTCCTCGACGCGCTCCACGCGAAGAAGTGCGTCGTCACGGCGAACAAGAAGCTGCTGGCCGAGTTCGGCCGCGAGATCTTCGACACGGCGGCGGCGAACGGCGTCGACATCTACTTCGGCGCGTCCGTCGGCGGCGGCATCCCGATCATCCGCGTCGTCCGCGAGGCGCTGTCGTCGAACGACATCGAGTCGATCCACGGCATCCTGAACGGCACGTGCAACTACATCCTCACGCGCATGGAGCGCGAGGGCGCGCCGTTCGACGCGGTGCTGAGGGACGCGCAGCGGCTCGGCTACGCGGAGGCCAACCCGTCCCTCGACATCGACGGCTTCGACACGGCGCACAAGGCGTGCATCCTGACGGCGCTCGCGTACGGCTTCCAGCCGACGCTGGAGCAGGTTCAAGTCGAGGGCATCCGCAACCTGGACGGCATCGACGTCAAGTACGCGGCGGACTTCGGCTACCGCATCAAGCTGCTCGCGGTCGTCGCGAAGGACGGCGACGAGGTGGAGGTCGGGGTGCATCCGACGCTCATCCCGTTCTCGCACATGCTCGCGAGCGTGAACGACGCCTTCAACGCGGCGATGGTGAAGGGCGACATGTCTGACTACACGATGTACTACGGGCGCGGCGCTGGGCGCGCGCCGACGGCCTCGACGGTCGTCGGCGACATCGGCGACATCGCGCGCAACCTCGCGCACGGCGAGACGCGCTACGCGCGCGGCGTGCCGAACTACGCGGAGGGGAAGCTGAAGCTCCGCGCGGCGGGCGACATCGTCTCGAAGTTCTACGTGCGGCTCATGGTCGCGGACAAGCCGGGGGCGTTCGGCACGATCGCCACGATCCTCGGCCAGCACGGCGTCTCCATTTCCGCCGCGACGCAGAAGGATCCCTCGACGCTGACGGGCACGGTGGAGACGGGCTACGCGCCCGTCGTCGCCCTCACGCACGAGGCGAAGGCGCGCGACCTGGAGGCGGCCCTGGCCGAGATCAAGGCGTCCGGCGTCGTCGCCGAAGACCCGGTCCGGCTGCGCGTGATCTAATCGGGCCGTCTTCCCATGGCAAGCCTCAAATTCTTGAAGGTCAAGGGGTCGTGGCGCGAAGTCGCGGACGCGGCGCGCACGACGATCCGGCAGGACGAGGGCACGGGCGAGCCGAGCGCGCGCTGGAAGAAGCGCATCCTCCTCGCGGAGCATTCGCCCATCCGCAAGCTCTGCTTCAACTGGAAGTGGATCGACCTCCCGTATTGGGTCTCCGTGCATCTCGTGCGGCACAAGTACGGCATCGAGCACTTCGTCTCGACGCAGCGCTCCGACCGCACGGGGCAGGATCGCGCGGGCGCGCGGCAGGACGCGCCGGTGATGCACGAGTGCTTCGCGAACGCGCAGGCCGTGCTGTTCATCTCGCGCCGCCGCCTCTGCGGGCAGGCGAGTCCCGAAACGCGCGCGGCGTGGCGGCTTGTCGTGGACGCGATCGCGGCGCAGGAGCCGGAGGTCGCGGCCTGCTGCGTGCCGGAATGCGTCTATCGCGGGTTCTGTCCCGAGTTCAGGCCCTGCGGCTTCTGCGGCACCCCGGCGTATGAGAAGATGCTCGCGCAGTATCGCGCCGTCCCCCCGCCCCCGGCGAAGAAGTCGTGAAGAAGCCGGAAATCCTGGCGCCGGCGGGGGACTTCACCTGTCTGCAGGCCGCGCTGGACGCGGGGGCCGATGCCGTCTACTTTGGCCTCGGCACGTTCAACATGCGCGCACGGAGCGGCGTCAACTTCAAGGAGGACGACCTGCCCGAAATCGCGCGGCGGTGTGGGCGCGTCAAGCGCTACCTGACGCTCAACGCCATCATGTTCGAGGGCGAGATCGACTCGGTCGAGCGCACGATTGTCGCGGCGAAGCCGTATGTGGACGCTTTCATCGTCTCCGACTGGGGCGTCATCGCGCTTTGCCGCAAGCACGGCGTTCCGTTCCACGTCTCGACGCAGATGTCGACCGCCAACTCGGAGGCCGTGCGCTTCCTCGTGGCGCAGGGCGCGACGCGCGTCGTCCTCGCCCGCGAATGCACGCTGCGCGAAGTCGCAGCGATCCATGCGAAGGTGGACGTCGAACTCGAATGTTTCGTGCATGGCGCGCAGTGCGTCGCCGAGTCGGGGCGCTGCTTCATGAGCCACGCCGTCTTCGGCAAGAGCGCATGTCGCGGCGAATGCGTCCAGCCGTGCCGCCGGCGGTTCCTCGTGCAGGCGGTCGACCTCTATGAGGACGCGCAGGGCGCGCCCGTGCATGAGGGCAAGGCGGCGTTTGTCGTCGAGCCGCACACGGTGCTGTCGGCGCGCGACCTCTGCTCGCTGGGCTTCGTCGACCGGCTGATGGAAGCCGGCATCGCGTCCTTCAAGATTGAGGGCCGCGCGCGCAACGCGAACTACGTGAAGACGGTCGTCGCGGCCTACCGCCGGGCGGTGGACGCCGTGGCGGCGGGAACGTACACGCCCGCGCTTGTCGCGGAGCTGACGGAGTCGGTAAAGACGGTCTTCCACCGCGAGTTTGCGGACGGCCTCTACTTCGGGCGGCCCGGCATCGACCAGTTCACGGACAGCGAAGACTCGTGCGCGACGACGGTGAAGCGCCACATCGGCATCGTCATCGACTACTTCCTCAAGGCCGGCATCGCGCAGGTGAAGGTTCAGGATCACGCGATCCGTCCCGGCGACGCGATCCAGATCCACGGCCCGACGACGGGTGTGCAGGAACTCGTCGTCGGCGAGCTTCATCGTGATGACGAGCGGCCGTCCGTCGGCGAGAAGGGCACGTGGGTCACGTTCCGCGCGCCGCGCTGCCGCGTCGGCGACAAGGTCTTCTACGTCGAGGACACGCGCCGCGCGGTTGCCGTGCGGCGTGGGCTTGTGGTATAATTTCGAAACTGTCTTGAACGCGATGTGCGCCCGGATGCGCCTCGGCACGGCATGAAAACGAAGGAGAGAAAGCAGATGAAGAAGATGAACATGGTCATCGCCCAGTCGGGCGGACCCTCGATGGTGATCAACGGCTCGCTCGTCGGCGCGCTCGTGTTCGCGAAGGCGGACGGCAAGGACAAGATCGGCAAGATCTACGGCGCGCGCCACGGCATCCAGGGCATCCTGTCGCGCGACTACCTCGATCTCCGCAAGGTGCCGTTCCCGAAGCTGCGCGGCCTCCTCGCGACGCCGTCCTCGGCGCTCGGCAGCTGCCGCCTGAAGCCGACGGCGGACGACTGCCGCAAGATCTTCGAGGAGTTCAAGCGGCTCAACGTCGGCTACTTCTTCTACATCGGCGGCAACGACTCGGCGGACGCCGCGCGCATCGTCGGCGAGGAGGCCGAGAAGGAGGGCTATCCGCTCGTCGTCTACCACATCCCGAAGACGATCGACAACGACCTGCGCAGCTGCGACCACACGCCCGGCTTCGGCTCCGCCGCGCGCTTCGTCGCGACGGCCGTCCGGGGCGACGACCTCGACAACCGCGCGCTCGGCGGCGTCAAGATCGACGTCATCATGGGGCGCGACGCGGGCTTCCTCACGGCGGCGTCGGCCCTTGCGCGCGAGCGTCCGGACGACGGCCCGCACCTCATCTACCTGCCGGAGGTCCCGTTCACGCTGGAGAAGTTCGCGAAGGACGTCCAGGCCGTCCTGAAGCGGCTCGGCCGCTGCGTCGTCGCCGTCTCGGAGGGCATTCGCGGCAAGGACGGCGTGCCGATCGGCGCGACGCTCGGCTCGGGCGAGAAGGACTCGCACGGCAACGTCCAGATGTCCGGCACGGGCGCGCTCGGCGACTACCTGGCGCGCGAGCTCAAGGCGCGCGCGGGCGTGAAGCGCGTCCGCGCCGACACGTTCGGCTACCTGCAGCGCTCGTTCCCCGGCGTGCAGAGCAAGACCGACCTCGACGAGGCGATGCGCGCGGGCGCGGCGGCGGTCATCGCGGCCCTGCGCGCGGCGGACGGCGAGGACGGCTACCCGAACAAGGGCACGATCGGCCTCGTGCGCGGCAAGGAGAAGAAGTACACGGCCTATTACGAGGTGCTGCCGGCGGCCGCCGCCGCGAAGTACACGCGGTCGGTGCCGAAGGAATTTATCGCGAAGAACGGCCACGACGTGACGCCCGCGTTCCTCGCGTACGCGAAGCCGCTCGTCGGCGACCTGCCGCACTGCGAAGTCCTCTGATGGCGACTGAGGCCGAGTTCCTGGATCGCCTCGCGGACGTCCTGGAGACGCCCGGCGTGACGCGGGCGACGCGCTTCCGCGAGGTCGCGAACTGGTCGTCGCTCATGGGCTTCGGCATTCTCGTCACGCTGGAGAACGACTTCGGGCGGCGGATGTCGGTGGACGAATTCCTCACCTGTCACACGGTGGACGACCTGTGGAAATCCGTTCAGTAGGCGGCGTGCGCCTCGCCGGCCTCGCCGCGTGCGTGCCGCCGGGGCGCGTCCCGAACGACCCGAAGGTCGCGGCGGCGACGGGGATTCCCGCGCGGTGCGTCGCGGCGGACGACGTGTCGGGGCTTGACCTCTGCCTCGCGGCGGCGCGGCGCGTCTTGGCGGACACGGGGGCGCGTCCCGAGGAATTCGGCGCGATCCTCGCCGTGTCCTTCACCCAGCTTCAGCGGATGCCCTGCCTCGCCGCGCAGGCGCAGGCGCGGCTCGGCTTCCCGAAGGACATTCTCGCCTTCGACGTCCTGCAGGCGTGCGCGGGGTGGGGCTACGGCCTCTACCTCGCCGCGCTGCTCGTCCGCGAGACGGGCAAAAAGGTTCTTCTGCTGGACGGCGACAAGCAAAGCGCGTTTCTGGACGCGACCGACCCCGCGACGGCGCCGCTCCTTTCCGACGGTGGCACGGCGAGCGTAATCGAAGGAAAAAGGGAAAAGGAAGAAGAAAGAAGTGCGGATTGGCAGTTTGCGTTCTTGACGGACGGCGCGCAGGGCGAGGCGCTGCGGCTGGAGAGGGGCGGCACGATTCAGATGGACGGCTTTGGCGTCTTCCGTTTCGTCGCCACCGACGTCGTCGCGTTCCTCAAGGCGTTCACTGGAGCCTGTGCGGCCGATTTCTTCGTTCCTCATCAGCCGAACGTCTACATGGTGCGGCAGCTCGCGAAGGCGGTGGGGCTGGCGGATCGCGTGCTGATTTCGGCGGATCGCTTCGGCAACCTGTCGAGCGCGTCCGTGCCGACGACGCTTGCCGCGCACGCGGACACGCTGTTGGCGACGTCCGAGCCGCCGCGTGTCCTGATCGCCGGCTTCGGTGGGGGACTCGCGATTTCCGCCGGGCTCATCGACCTGCCGCACGACTGCAAGCTGGCGGTGGTCGAACCGCCGTCCGCGTGAAGCGGGCGCGCCGTTTTATGGTATAATACGCGACTAATTAGAGGAGACTATTGATGATGCATCCGTACCGTACCCATACCTGCAACGAGCTCCGCGCGGCTGACGCGGGCAAGACCGTCCGCCTGTCCGGCTGGATGTTCCGCCTGCGCGACCACGGCGGCATCCTGTTCGTCGACCTGCGCGACCACTATGGCCTGACGCAGGTCGTCGTCCATCCGTCCCGCAGCTTCTTCGGCCTCGTCGAGAAGGCCCACCTGGAGTCCGTCATCACCGTGACGGGCGAGGTGAAACTCCGCACGCCCGACACGGTCAATCCCGACCTGCCGACTGGCGAGATCGAGATCGAGGCGAACGAGCTCGTGATGGAGAGCGCGTCCGAGGTGACGCCGATCTACATTCCCGACGAGAAGGCCGACGAGAGCGAGGACGTGCGCCTCAAGTACCGCTTCCTCGACCTCCGCCGCGAGAAGCTGCACAAGAACCTCATTCTCCGCTCGCAGGTCATCCGCTTCCTGCGCGAGCAGATGTGGGAGAAGGGCTTCAACGAGTTCCAGACGCCGATCCTGACGGCCTCCTCGCCGGAGGGCGCGCGCGACTACCTCGTGCCGAGCCGCCTCCACCGCGGCATGTTCTACGCGCTGCCGCAGGCGCCGCAGATGTTCAAGCAGCTCCTGATGGTCTCGGGCTTCGACCGCTACTTCCAGATCGCGCCGTGCTTCCGCGACGAGGCCGCGCGCGCCGACCGCAGTCCGGGCGAGTTCTACCAGATGGACATCGAGATGTCGTACGTCACGCAGGACGAGATCTTCGCCGTCGTCGAGGACGTCGTCGGCAAGACGTTCAGGAAGTTCTCGACGTGGGCCTGCAACGAGGCCCCGTGGCCGCGCATCAAGTACCGCGACGCGATGATGACGTACGGGTCGGACAAGCCCGACCTGCGCAATCCGCTCAAGTGGTTCAGCATGAACGACTTCTTCGCGCGGGCGAACTTCAAGGCGTTCGCGAACGTCGCGACGTCGGGCGGACTCGTCAAGGGCCTGCTCGTCAAGGGCATCGTCGGCGTCGAGACGCGCACGTGGTTCGACAAGCGCGAGGCGTTCGTGAAGGAGAACGGCGGCAAGGGCCTCGGCTACATCAGCTGGACGAAGGACGGCGAGCTGAAGGGGCCGATCGCGAAGTTCCTCTCGCCCGAGCAGCTGGAGGAGATGAAGGCGCTCGCGGGCATGGAGCCGGGCGACGCGCTCTTCTTCATGGCGGCCGACGTCGACGAGTGCAACCGCCTTTCGGGGCTCGTGCGCACCGACATCGCGAATCACCTCACGAACAAGATCTGCGAGACGAACTGCTATCGGTTCTGCTGGATCGTCGACTTCCCGTTCTTCGAGAAGGATCCCGAGACGGGCAAGATCATCTTCTCGCACAACCCGTTCTCGATGCCGCAGGGCGGGCTGGAGGCGCTGAACGGGCCGGATCCGCTCGCGATCGAGGCCTACCAGTACGACGTCGTCTGCAACGGCATCGAGCTCTCGTCGGGCGCGATCCGCAACCACCGCATCGACATCATGGAGAAGGCGTTCGAGATCGCGGGCTATCCGAAGGAGGTCGTCAAGCAGAAGTTCGGCTGCCTCTACAACGCCTTCCAGTTCGGCGCGCCGCCGCACGGGGGCATCGCGCCGGGCGTCGACCGCATGGTCATGCTGCTCACCGACACGCCGAACATCCGTGAGGTCATCGCGTTCCCGATGAACCAGAAGGCGCAGGACCTCATGATGAACGCGCCGAACTACGTGACCGAGCAGCAGCTGCGCGAACTTCACCTGAAGATTCGCGGCACGGGCAGCGAGGTCGAGGCGAAGTGAACCGCCTGACGTTCACGCTCAAGGCCTGGCCGGTGATCGCACTTGCGACCATCGGCCTGTGCTTTCTGACGAAGACGGTCGCGGGGTGGCTCGGCATCGACCTGCCCGACCAACAGAACATCGACGTCGTGCGCCAGTATTTGACGCACGCGTTCGACTCGGCGCGGCACTTCGGCACGGCGGCGTTCCTCGTCGCGCAGGTCGTCGTGCTGCTGCCGGCGGTCGAGGAGGTGGTCTTCCGGCTGCCGACGCGGTGGTTGCGGAACGGGGGCTGGTTCTTCTTCTCCTCGGCGCTCTTCGCCGCCGCGCACTACATTGCCCAGCCGTGGCCGGACGCGGCGTTTCTGGCGCTCTTCTTCTTCGGCCTTGCGCAGTGCGGCCTCTACCGGAAGACGGGCCGCCTCTGGTGCGCGATGCTGAACCACGCGCTCTTCAACCTCACGAACCTCGTCTTGCTCTTTATCCTACCCGAAACCTAACGTTCACACGCCCAAGGCAAATACGCTATGCTCTTCGCAGACTCACTCGTTCAGGGATTCCTCGGCTCGAACTTCATGGGCCAGGCGCTCGTCATCGTCCAGCTTCTCGGCTCCGTCGTCATGGTGGCGACGATTCTCGGCAAATGGAAGGAGCTCGGCTTCGTCGGCATGGCGACGCGGCGGTTCCTGCGCGACTTCTCGACGGGCCGCGACGTCCTCGAGTACTACCTCCAGCGGCGGCCCTCGGCCACGACCGGCATCGAGGGCATCTACAAGGAGACGTGCGAGCGCCTGCTCAAGCTCCTCTCGCCGGACGTGCGGTCGCTCCTCGTCGGGCGGCAGGGCGGCGACGCGGCGCTGACGGCGCGCGAGATCGAGCTCGTGCGCGGCACGTGCGAACACGTCCTTGACGAGGAGGAGCTTCGCGTCGAACACGGCATGGGCGTCATCTCGACGATCGTCGCGCTGGAGCCGATGCTTGGCCTCCTCGGCACGGTGTGGGGCGTCCTCGACGCCTTCGCCGAGATGGGCACGGCGGGCAGCGCGAACCTCGCGACCATCGCGCCGTCCATCTCCGCCGCGCTCGTGACGACCGTCGTCGGCCTCCTCATCGCGATTCCGGGCGTCATCGCGCACACGCGCCTGAACGCCTCGGTGCGCAACATCACGTCCGACATGGAGGGCTTCGCGGACGAGCTCATGGGCCGCATCGCGTGCGAGTTCCAGGGAAGGGGCGCGTAAGATGTCGATGCGCAGGCGAGCCCGCGCGCGGCGCGAGGGGTCGAAGGCGAACATCGACATGAATTCGCTCATCGACCTCACCTTTCTCCTGCTGGTCGTCTTCATCGTGACGCTGCCGACGCTGGAGCAGACGGTGCACATTGTCCTGCCGGTCGGCAAGACCGAGTCGCAGAAGGAGGACAAGAAGAAGATCTGCTCGATCTCGATCGGCCGGGACGGCAAGCTCTTCCTCGGCGAGGCGCCGACGACGCACGACGCGCTGAAGGCGGCGCTCGACCAGGCGGTCGCCGAAGACCCTGAGGTGAACGTCCTCATCCGCGGCGACGTCGGCGCGGAATACGGCCAGATTTACGAGATCGTCCGCATCGCCAAGACCTGCAACGTGAAGCATCTCGGACTCGTCTCGAAGGAGAACTGAGGCGTGGAGCTGTGGCGGACAGAGGTGATCGAGGGCAGGCGGCCGCAGGCCCTGTCGGCCGTCACGGTGATCGTGGCGCTCGCCCTGCACCTCGCCGTGTTCGCCGTCTTCGGCCTCGTCGCTCGGTTCACGGACAAAAAGGGGCCGGAGACGATCCCCCCGATCGAGCTCACGGTCGTCGTCAACGAGAATCTCGACGGCGTGGAGAACGAGCCGCCGCCCTTGAAGAATCCGCCGCCGCCGGAGCCGCCGAAGCCCAAGCCCAAGCCGCGTCCGAAACCGGCGGAGAAGAAGCCGGATCCGCCGAAGCCGCTGGAGCAGATCGTCACGAACGTCGTGAAAAGCGTCGAGAAGAAGAAGGACGAGCCGAAGAAGGCGCCCGAAAAGAAGAAGCCGGAGCCCAAGAAGCCCGAGCCGCCGAAGAAGACGGCGAAGGAGCTGCGCGAGGAGCGGATGAAGCGCATCCGCGACCGCATGAAGACCGTCAACAAGCCGGTGACGATCGAGGTGAAGAACGCCAAGGCGAGCGGCAACGGGCGGACGGCGCGGCAGACGATGTCCCGTGCGGAAATCGAGAGGCTTCTGCGGCGGGGGTATCGTCCCGGCACGGAGAACCAGCTCGCGGCGAACGAGAAGCAGCGGTGTCTCTCGCTGATCCAGATGGCGATCGAGGACAAGTGGGAGGCGATTTCACCGAAGGTCGGGAACAACGGCACGGTGCTGCTGTCCGTCCAGTTCAACTCGGCGGGCGGGCTCGTCAACGTGCGGCTCGCGAAGGGGTGCGGCGACGCGCTCTCCGACCAGGCGGCGCTCGCGGTCGCGCGGGCCGTGACGAGCATTCCGGGCCTGAGCGCCGAGTTCATCGCCGAGTTCCGCAAGGAGCCGCTGACAATCCGCTACAACGTGAGGGGAAGATGATGCTGGGGATTCTCTTTTTCTGCGCACTGGAGCTTCTGGGCGTGCAGGGCAGCGCCCTGCGGGCGCGCGCGTTCTTCGACGCGAACAACGTGAAGGTCGGCGATCCGCTGATCCTCACGATCGACTTCATCGGCGACGCCGACTTCCACGCGCTGCATCCGCCCGCGCTCGCGAAGGCCGTCGACCGCGCGGACTGGAAGGTGGACGATGCCTCGGCGAAGACGGACACGTTTCGCGATGCGCGGCGGCTCACGTACCGTGTCCGCCCGCGCCGCACGGGGCTGCTTTGGTTCCCCGCGCTCGAATTCACGTATCAGGGAGCGGACGGCACGCCGCGCCGTGTGCGGGCGAACGCGATTCCCGTCCACGCGAAAGCCGGGGCCGACGTCGTCGTCGCGGAGATGGGCGAGGAGCCGAACAAGCTGCCCGCGCCGCCCGCGCTCGTGACGGAGCCGGGCGTGCCGCTCACGGATGACGCGCGCTTCGCGTGGCAGAAGGCGTGCGCGAACCCGACGGCGGACGCTTTCTCGGCGTTCGACTTTCCGGCGGCGCGGCTGAACGAGGCGACGTGTGCGATTCGCGAAGGCAACTGGGCGCGCGCGCAGAAGATCTATGCGCGGCTTGAATGGCGGACGGGCCAGACGGCGGCGATCGAGCAGGGCCTCGTCGCCGCGCAGGCCCTGCGCTTCGACAACCCGTCCGCTGAACTGCCGGTGGCGCGGCAGGTGCTGCGTCCGCTTCTGCGCCACGACTGGCGCGGCCGCGTCGGGATCGTCCTCGGCGGCGTCCTCGCGCTCGCCGCCCTCTTCTGGGCGCTGGGGCGCGGCATCCGCGCGCTCGCCTGCCTCGCGGTCGCCGCGCTGTTCGGGACGTTTCCGGCGCGCGCGGACATCTTCCAGCAGATGGAGGAGCAGGTGCGCCGCATGCAGCAGCAGATGGGGCAGTCGATGAGTTTTTCCTTTGGCAGCGGCTTCGGCGGGGCCGAGGAACGCGAGCCGGTGAAGATCGCCGCGACGCTCGCGACGGACAAGCCGGAGCTGCGCGTCGGCGAGTCGTTCGCCTTCGTCATTTCGCTGGAGGCGCCGAAGAACGTCTCCATCGGGCAGATCGCGATGACGCCCTCCGAGCGGTTCGGCCTCACGGTCACGGGCCCGGCCGAGAACCTGACCGACCTTCCGGCCGAGAACCCGACGAACGTGATCAAGCGGCTCTCCGTGCCCGTCCGCTACGACGTGCCGTTTCGGGGGACGCTCGCGTTCACGATCCAGGGCATGGTCTCGGGACGCGAGACGCGGCGCGGCGGACGCTTCAGCTTCACGTTCTCCAACTCGTTCACCTGCGAGACGCCGCCGCTCGCACTGGACGTGAAGCCGCTCGCGACGGACGGCCAGCCAGCCGATTTCGCGGGCCTTGTCTCGGAGGGGCTGCGGCTTCACGAGACGTGCGACATCCTGAAGGTCGAGACGAACGACGTCGTGACGATTTCCTACCGCCTCTTCCCGAAGGGCTACGTGCCCGACGACTTCCTGCTGCCGGACGCCGCGTTCGAGTGGACGCGGCAGACGGATCGCGAAGGGCGCACCGTCGAGATCGAGTACCGCCGGTTCTTTGTCGCGGACGGCGCGCCGACGACGCCGAAGGTGTCCGTGCCCTACTACGACCCGCGCACGAAGTCCTACAAGCGGGCCGAGACGGGCGGGACAAAGCTCGTCTACGGGCATGGAGATTGAGCGAGAAAGTGGACTAGTCCATCTTGACGTAGGCGGTGCGGTTGCGGTAAAATTCGCTTCCAGTTAGTCAGACTGGAAGGAGAACAAAACCGATGATGCAAAGAAACAGGAAACGTGCGAGGGCCCGCTGGGCTCTCACAGCCGCGACAGCGTTCGCGGGCCTTGCCGCCGAGGGGGCCATCACCAACGCCACGTTGAACGTGGGCGATGACAAGGTTGGCGCGCAGAGCTGGGACGATGCGCGCATGTGGACTTCCCCTGGGGGGGGGGGGGGGGGGGG